>CBIHPC010000612.1:0-2617 GCA_966211305.1 uncultured Niastella sp. | reverse complement strand
CTGGCCGGTAAACATGGTTATGATAATGCCCTGCCCGATATGCATGCCACGTTTTTTGCCTGGGGGCCTTCCTTTAAAAAACAACTGCAAATACCTTCGTTCGAAAACGTGCACGTGTACCCGTTGATAGCGCAAATACTCAAACTAAAGATCACAGAGAAGATCGATGGCAGGTTGAAAGTGTTGAAGCCGGCTTTGAAATAGCGGAAGTTGACAGATTGATAATGTTGAAAAGTTGATAAAGTTGATAAATGTGATAAAGGGGCAAACTTTTTGCACGCCGGGTTGAAGTTGATAGGGTTGGTCTCCCGTTGGCTATCGGGAGGCTCACCCTTGTTGGGTCTTTAGTTTATGGTGCGAGGTCTGATTTTTGAATTCAGGATTGAGGTTGAAGTATTTTGAGGTTCGACAATAAGCATGCTCCTGAAAATTTATAAGCCATCTTACTTCTTATTTCCTACCTCTTACTTCACATTCTTAAAACCTTCAGTTACTCAATTAAACCACAATGCAACACTCCATAGTGATCATCGGCGCCGGCGCAGCCGGTCTTTTTGCTGCACGCAAACTAAGCGCCGCCGGGCATTCGGTAACCGTGCTGGAAGGAGGCGACCGCACAGGCGGAAGAATTCATACCATTCAACCGGCTGGTTTTCTACAGCCCATCGAAGAAGGTGCCGAGTTTATACATGGTAAACTTCCCCTTACAATGCAATTGTTGAAAGAGGTGGGGGTAGCGTATCTGCCGGTAGCGGGAAAAATGATCCAGGTGAAGAACGGCCGCTGGTTGGAACAGGAAGAATTTGTAGAAGGATGGGATGAGCTGATCCATCGAATGGCCGGCCTCAAAACCGACATGACGCTGAGCGATTTTTTGCAACAATATTTTGGCGATGAAAAGTACACCGGTCTGCGAAAGTCGGCCCGGCGTTTTGCCGAAGGGTTCGATGTGGCCGATCCCAATGAAGCGAGCGTAGCGGGACTGCATGAAGAATGGATGAAGGAGCAGGAGGAACAATACCGCATTCCCGGCGGCTACACACAACTTATACAATACCTGCAACAGGCATGCATTGCCCACGGTTGTATTATACATCCGAACTGCGTGGTAAAAACCGTGCGCTGGGAAACTGATAAAGTGCAGGCGGTAACCGCAGACGGAAGAACATTCATCGCGCAAAAAGCGATCATTACGGTTCCCCTGGGTGTATTACAGGCGCCATCGCAACATGCAACGGCGCTTGCATTTGAACCGGCCATCGATGCCGTAAACAAGGCGGTGCAGCAGATAGGGTACGGGACGGTGGTAAAAGTGTATTTGCAGTTTTCAGCGCCTTTCTGGTTCGAATACCGGAAGGATATTGGCTTTCTGTTGAGTGAAGAAACCATTCCAACCTGGTGGACCCAGTTGCCCGATTCCACACCGATGTTAACCGGCTGGCTGGGCGGCCCCCAGGCGGCGAAGTACAAAGACGTAGCAGATGAAGCAATTATACAGCAGGCATTGCAGTCGCTGGCGAATATTTTTTCAATGTCGGTTGAACAATTAAAAACATTGATGACCGCATCGCATGTAGCGAAGTGGCAGGCGAATGAATTCAGTTTGGGTGCATATAGTTATTGTAAATTGTTTACTGCAGCTGCACGTAAATTATTGAATGAACCGGTTCAGCACACCTTGTATTTTGCGGGTGAAGCATATTACGATGGTGAAGCCGGCGGCACTGTTGAAGCCGCATTGCAGTCGGGGAATTCAGTTAGTAAGTTATTGAGTGATTAAGTTGAGAATTCATTGGTGATTTTAATTGCTGCCATTTTGGTTTTTGCGAAATAGTAGTGAATGCTAAGTGAAAAGGAATAGCTACCCTTTAAAGGCCTGGGGGGATTATCGTAATTTTACGACTTCGAATAAATGATTTATCATTCCGCATAGTAGGTTGGATATTAATAAGCAAGCTGCTAAAAAAAATTGCATTGCTTCTCTATGCTTAACATTACAAGTGGCACTATTTTGGATAGATAGTGGTCGACTAATTGTTACCTATGAAGAAGATTGGTGAGGCAACCTTTCTGATAGTAGCGGATGTTTTGCACCTTAATTCACTTTCCATCCGTTCTTTATTATTTTATTGTAGCAGATCTATCGTAAATGAAGAACAATCTTCTTTGAAGAAGAGCTATTGTATGAAAGAATAGCGTCTTCTGTAGTCACGCCTTTTTTTATTCAATCCCCTTTAAATGTTCAGCCGGTAACGCTTGTATTGCTCTGACAATATTAGTGCTATTGCGCTTCAAGGCTTTTGTTTAATCCATACTCCTTACCTCGGGCGTAGCAGCCTGGAATAGTCGGCATACTGGCTTGCTACGCCCATTATGTTAATTGTATTTATTACAATAAACATAACGCTTTATTGGTACTACCCTTTAGCTACTAACATGCAAAACGTCCCGATGTTATGTCGGGACGCTTTCTGTTTGGCTGTGCGCTGCTTCTATTAGTGTAAAAATGAGTTCATTATTTACTTAGGAATCCGTCGATGCCTATATATATACAAGAGGCTACGAAAGTAGTTATCAGAAATACCACGAAGGTGATCAATGCTATATTTTCCGAATT
>CBIHPC010000611.1:0-2624 GCA_966211305.1 uncultured Niastella sp. | reverse complement strand
CGGTAAGCGTTTTCAGGAACTCGAGCAGATAGAATTTATCGAAATTGGTAAGGGGGATCATGTTCTTTAACTGCGGATCGAGGGTAGTGCTGTTCTGTATGCCGCTGCTGTAATGATCGAGCACACTGGTGATAGATGAAAAGCGGCCGTCGTGCTCATAGGGAAATGTAACGGCTACATTGCGCAGACTGGGTACTTTAAATTTCAGTGAATCTTCCTTTTTATTGGTGATGCGCATTCTGCCGAAATCATTGATGAACGGGTCAACAGGCAGCCCCACATTGCGAAAACTGTTATCGGTAAATAACGGTTCGGCATGGCAGGTAGCGCATTTCGATTGAAAAAGGGTGTAGCCGTTTTGTTCTGCTTGCGTAAATGTTGCCTGCCCCTGTTTTACCTTATCGTATTTTGAAGTGGCCGACACCATGGAGCCAACAAACTGGGTGAGGGCAAATAACATACGCTGGCTGTTGATGGTTTCATCGCCAAATGCAGCCGCGAACATTTTCCGGTATTGCCCGTCGGCATTAAGTTTATTGATCACATTGTTTATGTCCTCAGCCATTTCATTGGGTGCGGTAATGGGCGCCAGGGGCTGTACTTCAATATGGGTGATGCCGCCATCCCAATGCATTTCTTTAAGCCAGGCCATATTGAACAGGCCGGGTGCATTCCGAAGTGTGAATTGATTATTGAACCCGTGGCTTAACGGGTGATCGAAGGTGGCAAAGGCGGCAAATTGCTGATGGCAGGAGGCGCAGGGAAAATTACCGTCTTTCGACAGGCGGCCATCATAAAATAGTTTCCTGCCCAGTTCAAACCCTTCCTTTGTTAAGGGGTTGCCGGTAAAGGAGTATTGCGGGGCTGGGAATCCTGCTGGTATTTCAAACTCCAGCGGTTGTGGACCACTGTTATCATTGCCCGATTTTTTACAGGCGTTTACCAGCAGGCATCCCAAAAAAAGCAATAAACATATTCTTATTGACCATCTTACTGCCACATATTGATCATTAGCTTCAGGATCTATTGTTCGTTAGAAACAGAATCAATTGTAAACATTTTCATATAGTTCTCTGCCACCTGTACTGCCAGGGGGCCGGGTGTTGTGATCACCGGGTTCACGGCAATTTTTATATCCCACGGATTATAGAACCAGTCGTTGGCATCGCAGGCAACGAACATTTCGCTCGATTTGCCGGGTTTCAGATCGAGGTTCTGCGCGTAGGGAAATAGCAGCTCAACCTTCTTAATTACGTTATCAGCACCCGAGAAACCGCCGATATGATATTCAAATTTACCAGATTGGGGCGACCTGGGCGAAGTTCCTTCCAGTTTTGCCATAATGTAACCGTTTGTCCAGGTCCAGAACATGCCTTTGGCAGGATCGAGCGCATCGGTTTGGGCGCCGCTTACATTCCGGGCGCTGTCGACACCAATGGTAAATGAAATCCGGTTATACACATATGGTAAAATAGCTATTTTAATTTCTGTTGAAGCTGAATCAGCAAAATCAACCAGGTAGTATTTATCGTTGGAGAGTTTGAACACTTTACCGGAATCGGTATTGATCATTTCAAAATTGTGCACATAGAACTTGAATGCGGTGGGCGTGTAGTCCTCTTTGAAATAGTTCTTATAGGTTTGCCCCAACACAAGCGGAACGGAATCATATTGAACAACCGGTTTGAATTTGATGATAAGGTTGTGGTCTTTCTCTGGAACTTTGTCGAAATGTAATTCTTTTTGGCAGGAGATGACTGCTGTTGTTAACAGCAATCCAATGCATAGTTTGGGCAAATTGACACGGTGCAGTTGTTGAGTCAGTTTCATAGCATTCGGTGTTACGCTTACAAATCGCCGGGACGGATCTTTCGCCGGTTTTGTTTGTGTTGTGATTGTTTCTGTTTTGTATCCATTCGCTTTTCCTTTGCTGCTTTGGAAGGTTTGGTGGCGATCCGTTTCTTTTCTTTTTTCAACGCCTGTTCAATGAACGTATTCATTTTTTTTACCACTTCTTCCTTGTTCTGCAGCTGGCTGCGGTGGATTTGGCTTCTTACTTGCAAAAACCCTTCCGAATTTATCTTTGAAGCCAATTTCTTTTGAACAGTAGCTTTTTGCTCATCACTTAATATCAACGAATTAGATATATGAAAATATCCCTCCACCATTGTCTCCACTTTATTCACGTTCTGTCCGCCCTTACCGCCGCTTCGGGCAGTTTTAAAATCAATTTCTTTTGAAACATCTATCTTCATACTATAAAGATAAAACTAATTTATAGGTACTATGAGGGCGGTAATACAACGGGTTACACAGGCGAATGTTGTGATCAATGACAGTATACGTTCATCCATTTCAAAGGGTTTGCTCATTCTGGTAGGAATTGAAGATGCAGATACTGCTGAAGATCTTATCTGGCTAAGCAGTAAGATCGTGAACCTGCGCATCTTCAACGATGCGGATGGCGTTATGAACGAATCGGTGAAGGAACAGGGCGGCGATCTACTGGTAGTAAGCCAGTTCACCCTGCATGCTTCAACTAAAAAAGGCAACCGGCCCTCGTATATCAAAGCGTCAAAACCGCCAATAGCCATTCCGTTATATGAACAATTCGTTCAGCAATT
>CBIHPC010000610.1:0-2626 GCA_966211305.1 uncultured Niastella sp. | reverse complement strand
TCAACACAAAAGTTATCGAGAATACGCACAAGAAAATTCAGTTGAACGACAGTTTACTGGCGGCGGAAAATACGGCATTGATGCAAACCACCGAAGCCGAACGCAACCGCCTGTATGAACGCAAGAAAAACATAGAGGACGAACTGGCGCGTTTGCAGCAGTCGTATGTACAGGAAGCCGATGGCACCGGCGGATCGCAGATCCGTGGTGTGCAAAAGATCGCCAAACTGAAACTCGACGCGTACAATTCCTCTACCTTACAGGCTGCACCTGAATTACTGGCGCTGAACAACAGCATTCATGTGCAGGATAGTATTCTTGCCAATGCAAAAAGCAATATGGAAGCCAAACGCGCAAAGTATGAACTGAGCGCACTGGAAAATGTTGGGTTCCTCGAGCGCAACAAAGCGCTTACCGACCTGGCTTCGGAAGAAAGCAGTGTTTTCTGGACAAGTTTTTTGTTATCGCTGCTGATCATACTTATTGAAGTGGGCCCCATCATTTCAAAACTGATCATGCCGGTAGGTCCGTATGATATTGCACTGGCAAAAGAAGAGCTTACCAGTATGGCCGCTGCCGAAGAAGAAATGCGCCGCAACAAGGAAATGCTGGTGAATAAAAAAGACGCCTGGTACAAGAAACAAAAAGAAGTTTCAGACCAGTTGGTAGAAAAAATGACAACGCTGCAGCAAAAACACATCGACCAGGAGCTCGACAAATGGGAACGCGGCGACTGGAACCCGCGCGACCATCGTGCAAGCATGGACGAAGTGATGCGTAAGATAAAAGAGCGTTACCAGTTCAATGGGGAAGACCTATTGTAAGAAAAAATAAGCGCCGCCAAGGCCCGCAAATAACAACAGGGTTAGTAAGAATACCATCTTATTAACCCTGTATCTTTGCCGGGCCGCGGGTAACAACAGGAACAATACCGCCAGGAATATCAGGAATATCGCTACGCCTAACCCTATCATGGAGTTATCGAGCTTTTTTGCTTTCATTCCCTGTTCAGCGGTTGTTAAACCTATAATGACCATCGTAAATAATAAGATGGGCAGGCCCAGCATCCAACCGAGGCGTTTACCCTTCAGCAAACCCCAGCCCGCAATAATGCCCGCGAGTATAATAGAATACGTTTTAAGATCGGAGAAGAATTCGTTTTTATTGATGACAAAAGTTCCATTCTGAATAGAGTAGGGGCCCGATCTTTCGCCAAACAATGAAGCCACCTGCATTAACAGGAAAACGATACTTATAAATAGTACCAGTAGGCCGGCGTATTTTTCTTTCCAGGATAATTTTGACATAGGGAGTTTCTTTAATGATTATAGGTTTACCTGACATCGTAATGTTGTACCGGTATTCAAAAATGCAGGTTACAGGTTCCAGGTTACAAGTTACAGGGCTAAAACGTAACGGGAGGCAAAACTAATTGTTATTTCCTGCAACCTGAAACCTGTAACCTGCAACAGAATCATTTGGGTAGTATCGATTCAATTGCTCCAGCCAGTCTGGTAGCCCAGTTCAGGTGTTCCTTTCCCGAATAATGCAACTGGTCTGTTGTCAGCAATGAAAGATCATGGGCGGCGAGCCGGGTGCCCGGCGTAATGTCAATGTAATGCACGCCATACTTTTCAGCAAACAGTTTGTTCACTGCATTGAAGGAATCAATTTCATGCGCAATGGTAGCGCTGTTCCTGTCTTTGGCAAATGGGGTAACGCCCCAGTCGGGTATGCTCAATACAAAAACATGTTCCTTCCTATTTCCAGCAAAACCAATGGCTTGTTGTAAAAGCGCTTCAAACTGTTGTGTATACTCCCCGATACTGCGACCGCGGTACTGGTTATTTACGCCTATAAGCAACGACACTACATCATACACCGGCAGTAAATGACTGCCGGCAATGGCCGACTGCAGTTCGTCGGTCGTCCAGCCGGTTTTGGCCACTATTTCAGGAGCATAAAAAGCAAAGCCGGCCTTGCGAAGTAGTTGTACCGTTTGATAGGGAAAATTATCATAAACGGGTACCCCTTCACCAATGGTATAGGAGTCGCCCAATGCCAGGTATGAGTAGGTTGATGCCATAGTTGTGAATAGGAGTGAAAAGTACAAAAATGGGAAATTAAAAATGAGAAATGAAGAATGAAAAATTAAAACAGCAATACAGGGCTTTCAGTTTCGGCTGTATTTCCCTTTCTCATTTCAATAAAAAAAGGGGCTGATCGCTCAGCCCCTGCAACATAATCATGTAGTTTATTAATGTCATAATTCGATAATTGGATAATGTGATAATTGAATACAACCCCAATGCGCGATTGCCGATAATTCGCATGAGCCGCGATATGTAAGCATTAGCAAATTACTCTGTATTTGTATTTCATTATCACATTAGCAAATTATCACATTAGCTAATTATTGTTGTATCCCCTGCATTCCATTCTGCATACCTTCTGCATCGCCGCGCATGTTCTTGCGTTTGAACAGGGCCACATCGAATTTTCCAAAACGATAGCTGAAGTTTACGCGAACAAGCTGTGGGTCTCTTCTGCGCCAGTCGTCCTGTATGAAACCGGTTGCTTCGGAGTGTACAAAATACTTACGTGTTCTGAAGATATCGCTCCAGTT
>CBIHPC010000609.1:0-2630 GCA_966211305.1 uncultured Niastella sp. | reverse complement strand
GAAGCCCCTAAAAAAGCGCTGGATAATATGGTTGCAGAAAACAGCATCAATTTTTTTGTTGTAATGGTATTCAACATTTTGATTGATTTGATAAGGATTAGCAGACCCTATTCATATCTAAAATACTAAAAATTTGCCTCCGGTGGCAGCAAAATTTCCGTTTCGTAAAGAGAATGAATTGGTTAATCAACCATTGACCTGTACTTTTGTTACCGTTTGAAAGAACAACCATAAATCTTCAACAATTTAAAATTTTAGTGTTATGGCATTTACACTACCGGCGCTTCCTTATGCACACGATGCACTGGAACCGCATATTGACGCACTGACGATGCAGATTCATCATGGCAAACATCACCAGGCTTACGTTGACAATCTGAACAAAGCTATTGCGGGTACTCCCAATGAAAATAAATCGCTGGAAGAACTGGTAAAATCTGCCGGTGCTATCAGCCCTGCCGTTCGTAATAATGGCGGTGGTCACTGGAACCACTCTTTCTTCTGGGAATTGCTGGCCCCTAACGCCGGCGGTACGCCCACCGGTGCCCTGGCCGATGCCATCAACGATGTTTTTGGTTCTTTCGATAGCTTTAAAGAAAAATTTAATACCGCCGGCGCTACGCGTTTCGGAAGCGGTTGGGCATGGCTGATCATCAACAATGGCACCCTGCAAATCACTTCTACTCCTAACCAGGACAACCCGCTGATGGATGTGGCTGAAGTAAAAGGCACCCCCATCTTGGGTATCGACGTATGGGAACACGCTTACTATCTGAAATATCAGAACCGTCGTCCCGAGTACCTGACAAACATCTGGAATGTTATTAACTGGAACAAAGTAGCCGAAAACTTCGCAAAAGCTGCGAAATAACAAGCTTTGCTATTATATTAAATCCCGGTTTTACCGGGATTCTTTTTTTTAACCTTTCAAAATATAGCCCAATGAAATGTACCTTGTTTAGTACGATGCTTGCCGTGATATGTTTTGCAGCCTGTTCACCCGGCGTTCAAAAGAAAGTGAAAATTATGGCCAGCGGAAAGATCGCGGTGGATGACGCTACAAAAACAGTTACCCTTACCCCCGGAACCCAACACAACGAAGCTGATATCGTTCTTTCTGAAAAAGACAAAGGCGTTACCGTAAAAAGCCCCGAAGGCGAAAATGTTTATGAAACACCCGATGGCGGCACTTACATCCTGAATCTGAAAACCGATACCCTCATCGGTAATATGGTGAATTTTGGAAACAGCGGCGCTCCATCTTCGCTCACCAACGAACAACTCGACCAAATCATCGACAGCACCCAGCAGTTGATCAACGGTCAAAATGCAAGCGACGAAAAGAAAACCTATTTCCTCCTGCCCAAAACCATCAAAAAGCTTACTTCCAACACAAACGCGCAGTTGATAAACCCATATAACAATATTCCCGGCTCGGTAAGCGTAGATAAAGACGGTAAAACACCCGAGATCTATAAATTCAATACCGCCAAACAGAAAAGAGAAACGCTGAATGAGTTAATAATACGAATGGGCAGGAACACTAATTAATATTGAATTGTAAATAATAAATGTCGAATGTCGAAGTAAAATACCCAGACATTCGACATTTCATTTTATGTAAGCGCTGTATTGGTTTTGAACCTTGCCAGTATTCCCTTTTAATTTTTCATTCTTCATTTTATGGCACCGGATCATAACCGTGCCCGCCCCAGGGATGACAGCGGCTTAACCGCTTTACAGTAAGCCAAAACCCTTTAAATACGCCATACTTTCTAAATGCTTCAAGAGAATACTGCGAACAGGTTGGCGTAAACCGGCACTTAGGCCCAAGGATGGGAGAAATTACCCACTGATAAAATTTTATCAATGCAATAAAGGGAAAACTTAAGATGCGAAGCAATACTTTCATTTTACCGGTTGTTGATTAACCATTACTCAAATAATAAAGGCCGCATTATGCTTCCGCTAAGGTGCGCATTAGCTTCGTCAACACCGCCTCCGTTTTTTCCTTTATGAGCGCATATTCGGGAAGCTCTTTGCCTGTATAAATTAAGAATAACGCAAGCCGTCGCTGTTTTGTTTGCAAAGCCTGTTCCAGCGGCGCTTTTTGCAGCCGGTACGCTTCGCGCATCAGGCGTTTTATGCGGTTGCGGTCAACGGCCCTTTTGAAGTTACGACTACTCACACTAAAACCCGCCTGCAAGGGAACCGTCAGCAACTCATCAACCATTTTGTATTGAACCCGTATGGGAAATGCAGCAACAGCCCTGCCCTCACCAAACAACTGCTCAATGATCTTGCGGCGTTTTAACCGCTCGGTTTTATTTAATGTAAATTTTTTCACCATCGGGGTAACCCAAAAATAAAATAGTCCCGCCTCG
Source organism: uncultured Niastella sp. (assembly GCA_966211305.1). Classification (GTDB taxonomy): domain Bacteria; phylum Bacteroidota; class Bacteroidia; order Chitinophagales; family Chitinophagaceae; genus Niastella. Next base: position 246 of record CBIHPC010000609.1, on the reverse strand, counting down.
GTTTAACCAAAACGGGACTATTAATTATTTGAACTGTCGGCCATGCCCAATATGGGTAGGGCAAACAGACTATTTCAATTTTCTTTCGTCGGAAACAGTCAGCTTTTTACGTCCTTTTTTGCGACGTGCTGCCAGCACCTTACGGCCATTGGCATCTTGCATACGCTTACGGAAACCGTGAACAGATTTACGACGACGGCGGTGCGGTTGAAATGTACGTTTCATAATTTATTTCTTTTTTACACA
>CBIHPC010000608.1:0-2639 GCA_966211305.1 uncultured Niastella sp. | reverse complement strand
GCCCCCGTACCGTTGAAGCTATCCGCGACAAACTCAAAACCAAAACCGGCGCCAAATCAATGGCCGGTCTGGTTATGTACGCGGTTAAAAATGGTATAATAGCTCAAGACTAAATAGTTCAGTTCATCAGTCAAAATGTCTGTAAAGAATCCGCTCCGGTATACCGGGGCGGATTTTTTTTGCACCTGCCCGGGGCTTCCTCGCTATTGAGGGCTAACTGATCATATTTAACCACAGAAAAAGCGCACACCAAACGCAGACCAAGCCCAGACCAACCGCAGGCAATTCCTGCGTTTAAACTGTGTTTTGTATGTACTACACATGTCTTTTGCTTGTTTTTGAATACATAGAATATACAAACAAGTCAAAGCAAAGTGTACAGCCAGGCAACAAGACATATTGACTTTTTGTCCATTTGTTTTCTTTCCAGAACTTCACGATATGAACAACTGGCTGTTTTACAATGAAGAGATAATACCCGACAGTACCCCTATATTTAGTGCGTGCAACCGGGGCCTTCGATTTGGCGATGGATTGTTCGAGACCATTAAAGTGGTGCATGCCAGTGCGGCTTCGGGACGGGGTGAAATGCCACTGTTCGATCTGCATATGGAGCGTATGAGCCAGGGCCTGGCAGTTTTAAACATGAAGCTGCAGGAGCATTATACTCCCGACTATATTTCGCAAATGATCCTTGATCTTTGCCGTCAAAACAACATCAATGGCGCCGCACGGGTTCGTATAACGGTGGTGCGGGGCAACGGCACGTTGTTCGCTACTGAAGACCCGTATGCGTCGATCGTTATCCAGGCAGAACCGCTGGCCGCCGATTACCTTACCTTTAATTTAACCGGGTTGAAGATCGATATTTGTCCGGGTATTCAAAAAAGCTGCGACCGCCTCGCCAATATAAAATCGAACAATTACCTGCCATATGTAATGGCTGCACAATATGCGCGGGAAAATCAATTGAACGATAGCCTGGTGCTGAACACACATAACCGCATTTGCGATGGCACCATCGCCAACATCTTCCGTATTCATGATAATACTATCTATACTCCGCCATTGACAGAAGGCGGTATTGGCGGTGTAATGAGAAAATACCTATTGACTGAATTGCCTAAGGCCGGTTACACGGTGCAGGAAAAGATCTGCCCCCCCGAAGAACTGGAAGCGGCAACGGAAGTATTTCTTACCAATGCCCTGTATGGAATTAGATGGGTAAGCCAGTTCCGCAATAAATTGTATCAAAATCAATTGGTGGCGCGGCTGTTTAAAGAGATAATTAATCCCATAAACAATGGTTTGCATACATCACATTGAAACCGGTCGAAAGTAACTGGTTGTTCATTTATTGAGTTCATGAGTTAACTGAATAACTCAGAACCGCAAGGACAAAATACTTTAAAAAACATTAAACAATAACTTATCACGACTATTAATATTTTCTGGTTCAGAAGGGACCTGCGGTTAGCCGATAACGCGGGTTTATACCATGCGCTGAAAAGCAGCAAGCCCGTATTGCCCGTCTTTATATTCGATACGAATATCCTCGATCAATTGCCGTCAAAAGATGATCGCCGGGTAGAGTTTATTCATCATGCATTAAAGATGCTGCATCACCAGTTATCGGAGTTGGACGCTTCCCTTATTGTTTTGCATGGAAGCCCTGTCGATGCATTTAAAAAACTGGTGCAGCAATATACCATAGAACAAGTATTCACCAACCACGATTACGAACCATATGCCCTGGAAAGGGATGAATACGTTGCAGCGTTCTTACTGGAGCACGGCATTACGTTTCATACCTATAAAGACCAGGTGATCTTTGAAAAAAACGAAGTGGTAAAAGACGACGGAAAGCCGTATACCGTATTCACACCCTATAGCAGAAAATGGAAGGCCACGCTGAATACATTCTATCTGAAAAGTTATCCGTCCGAAAAATACCTATTCAACTTCCATCAGTTGGCAGCACAATCCCTGCCTTCATTAAAATCAATAGGATTCAATGAAACACATACATCGTTTCCACCGGCCATTATCAACAACAGCATCCTGACGCAATACGACAAACAACGTGATTTTCCTGCTATAGAAGGAACAACCCATTTAGGCGTGCATTTGCGTTTTGGCACCATCAGCGTACGGTTGCTTGCACAAAAGGCAATAAAGCTTAATGAAACGTTTTTGAACGAGTTGATCTGGCGCGATTTCTTCCAAATGATTTTATGGCATTTCCCGCATGTAGGCAGGGGACTTGCATTCAGAGCGGAATACGATTTAATAAAATGGCGGAACAAAGAAGACGAGTTTGCCCGCTGGTGCGAAGGCACTACCGGTTACCCGATCGTTGACGCCGGTATGCGCGAGTTGAACGCCACGGGTTTTATGCATAACCGTGTTCGTATGATAACGGCGTCGTTCCTGGCAAAACATTTATTGATCGACTGGCGCTGGGGCGAAGCATACTTTGCAGAAAAGCTGCTCGATTTTGACCTGGCAAGCAATAACGGCAACTGGCAATGGGCGGCAGGCTGCGGTTGTGATGCAGCGCCTTATTTCAGGATCTTCAATCCATACCTGCAAACTAAAAAGTTCGATCCCGAACTGAAATATATTCGCAAGTGGGTACC
>CBIHPC010000607.1:0-2641 GCA_966211305.1 uncultured Niastella sp. | reverse complement strand
GAAAATATAGGGATCTACGATAACTTCTTTGAGCTGGGCGGGCATTCCTTACTGGCAATACGCTTAATATCAGCGATCAGAAAAGTACTGGATAAAGAGGTAACGATCAGAGACCTTTTTGAAACGCCTACGATTAGCGGATTATCTGCGCTGCTCGATAAAGGAGAACAGGCGGATCTGTTGCCTGTCATTGAACAATATGAAAGAAATGAACACATACCCTTGTCGTTTTCACAGGAGCGTATCTGGTTTATACATAAACTGCAGGGTAGTGTACAATATCATATGCCCTACCTGTTCCGTTTATCGGGCCCATTACATATTGAGGCTTTTGAATCGGCGCTTTCAGCCATTATTGAAAGGCATGAAATATTGCGTACGGTGATCAGGGAAGAGCAGGGAAAAGGATATCAGCATATTAAAGATGCTGCAGAATGGAAGCTGAACCGTATTATGGCGGAAGATATCCTGCAATCCGGGGATAGTATTCAAAGTTACATTGAATCGTTGGTGCAAAAACCATTCGACCTGTCGTCTGATATGATGATGCGGGTATGGCTTATAGAAGAGAAAGAACAGGGGTACCTGCTGCTATTTGTAATGCATCATATATCGTTTGATGGGTGGTCGATCTCCATTATGGCAAAGGAACTGACTGAATTATACCGCAGCAGATCACTGGGCAGGCCGGCTCACCTGCTGCCTATGCCGGTGCAATACGCTGACTATGCCATCTGGCAACGGTCTTATTTATCTGGTAAAATGTTGTCAGATAAGCTGCAATACTGGAAGCGCCAGCTCGAAAATATAACACCGCTTGAGCTGCCTGCCGACTTTGTGCGTCCGGCGGTACAAAGTATCTCAGGTGCGGTGGTCAATAAACAGCTTACAAAAAAGATCACAAAAGCATTGTTGGCTTTGTCTAAAAAGGAAGAGGCTACTTTGTTTATGACCCTTTTAGCTACGTTTGCCGTATTGCTTTCGAGGTACACAAGGAACCGGACCGTTCATGTAGGCACACCCGTGGCAGGCAGACAGCAGCAGGAAGTAGAAGGGCTCCTGGGTTTCTTCGTAAATACGCTGGTGCTGAAGAACGATGTGGACGGCAATGTACGTTTTGTTGATCTGCTTGAGAAAGTAAAACAAACGGCAATGGATGCATATGCCCATCAGGACGTGCCTTTTGAAAAGGTTGTGGAAGTACTGGATGTGGTTAGGGATATAAGCCGTAATCCGGTTTTCCAGGTAATGTTTTCATTACAGAACATGCCTGAAGGGGCTGCTCCGGAATTTGAACAGGTTAGTTTTTATAAGGAAAACACGGAGCGCATAACCTCATTGTTCGATATAAGCCTGGATGTGGTGGAGTTGCAGGATGGACTGCACCTGTCGCTGACCTATTGTACAGATCTGTTCAAACGGGAAACGGCAGAACGAATACTATCCCACTATGAACAAATACTTTATAACATCTCTATAAATCCTCAATGTAGGGTCGGGGAACTGTCAATGTTGACGGAAGGGGAAAAGCATGCATTGGATATTTTTAGTAACACCAAACAAACTTATACCATAACCAAAACAGTTATAGGCCATTTTGTGGAGCAGGCCCGGAAAACGCCGGATCTGCCGGCCCTGGTATATAAACAACAACAGCTGACTTATGGAGAACTGGAGCAGAGAAGCCGTCAATTGGCCGGCTATTTAAGAAGCCGGGGTGTGACACCTGGTACGATGGTGCCGGTTTGTACAGAAAGAGGCATCACTATGATAGTAGGCATTCTTGGTATTTTAAGAGCAGGGGCGGCCTATGTGCCCGTTGACCCCTCTTTTCCTGAGGACCGGATAATGTATATTATCGAAGATACTGCTGCTAACGTGATCGTTACGAATACCGCATGCAGGCAAATACTTTCCGGAAACAACCGGTATCAGATCGTAGATCTTGAAACAGAATGGGAAATTGTTGCGAAGGATGCGGATCATTTTATAGAACCGGAACCCGACATCAATAGCCTCGCCTATGTGATGTATACTTCAGGAAGCACAGGCATGCCCAAGGGTGTAATGATAGAACATGCTGCTGTTGCGAACTTTATTGTATGCCAAAGCAGTTACTTCGAGATAGAAAGGAACGACCGGATAGCACAGTTTTCCAACTATGGTTTTGATGCATCGGTTGAACAGATATTCCTTGCGCTTTGCAATGGCGCTGTGTTGGTATTGATACCCGAAAGCCTGTTGCTCGATAAAATATTGTTCGGCCGGTTTTTAGAACAGGAGCGCATTACTCATCTGCATGCTACCCCCAGCTTCCTTGAAAATCTTGATGTAGAGGCTTATTCACTGAAAAGGCTGGTGTCGGGCGGGGAAGTATGCAGTGTTGAACTCGCAGCAAGATGGAATAATAAAGTAGATTTTTATAACACGTATGGACCTACCGAAGCAACCGTAACTGCTACGGAACTTTGTTTAAAGAAAGGAGAAATGGGCCTGTTTAAAAGTTTACCCATAGGTAAGCCGGTGGATAATGTAAGTGTTTATATTCTGGATATGCATGGGCTGTTATGCCCGGTTGGAGTTTATGGTGAGTTATGCATAGGCGGCGCAGGCGTGGCAAAAGGTTACCTCAACCGTCCTG
>CBIHPC010000606.1:0-2643 GCA_966211305.1 uncultured Niastella sp. | reverse complement strand
GAAGCGTGCCCCGCTCCTGCTCATCGCTTAACAGGTTATAGGTAAATGCTATTATGAGTAACGGCAACAGGTAAATGATCACAAACGACAGATCGAAGTTGCCCGCCAGTAGTTTTCGGGGGTTAGCGATCTCCGATCTGAAAAGCTGCAGGTAAAGATTTTGCCCATTGAGCTGCAGGTAATATGCATTTACATCACGCTGCCCTATCGACAAACGCGCAAAAGGCACCGGCTCATTGATGGCATAATAATTCAGGAAGAAACGTACCCTTGAAGGATAAGCAGCTTTTTCCCAGGCCGCCATCCCGGCGGGAGTTGCAGTATCGGCATCAAGCCCGTTTATCAGCCGCTGCTGGTCCTGCGCATTTTGCCGCCTGATGTATTGCACCGTTTCCTGCTGCCGGTCAATGACCGCGTTACCGTAATGAACGGCATAGAGTGCAGCCGCCGCAAACAAAATGATAATGCACAACTGCAGTTTGTTCCTGGTCAGCAGTTTCCATTCGCGCGCACTTATGAGCAACAATGTTTTCATAGGCGGGTAATGAGGGGTACTCGTTTAAGAATGAAATAACATACGCCGCTGCCCAACATGAGCAGCGCTGCCAGTGAAAATAATTCCATTTGGTATAATGCCAGTACGCGCTTTAACGGCAGCAGCTGGTATTGAAAGTCGGGCACTGAAGCATATAGGGCCTGCGATGCTTTATAATCCCAGTCGCCCAATTTTGAATGATGCATCATATCTTCATTCATCTTTTGCACAAACTGCCGGCGGTAGGCTTCCGTTTTTTGTTGAAAATCGATATGCGTATGCAGATCGGTGGCCGCAAGCCCCATGGAAAGCGCCTGCACTGCCACGTAAGGATTGATGATTGCCGCCAGCCGGCAAAAGCGGTCCTGCTGCAACAGGGTATGCTGCAATTGATGAAAATGTTTATCGTATACCATACTGCTGTAGGTTTCGCCGGCCTGCATAATATACCCCTCGAAATTGAAGGGCAGTTCGCGTACTGTTTTCACCTTGTACTGTTGCAGTAGTTGCTTTTCCAGTTGTTGTGCTCGCTCGTTACTGGTATTGTGGCCATCGATACCCTGTGTAATGTCGCGCTGTATGCCTTCGCGAAAAGTATATTGAGCGGGTAAGGGATACCGGTCGCTGCCCATATTGGCAGCCGCTTTGGGCATAATGATACAGGCCACTATCCAAACCGTAAGCAGCAGCAGCAAGGCATTGCCGCCGGTTCTGGCAATGGCGGAAACAAACACCGTAACCAGCGTGAACAGGAAAAAGTAACCGGCATAAACAGCCAGCAACAGCAAACCACGCAAAGCCTGTTCGCTGCCGGCATCAGGCGTTATGGCGGCAAAAAAAGCGCCCGTGAGCCCGAGCCCAGGTAACAGTAACAACATAAGGGCCGTGTATTGTCCTATTACTTTACCTGCAGCTATAGCCGGCAGGCTGATACCATAACTGAACAACAGTTTCAGCGTTCCCTGTTCCCTCTCCCTTGTTACGGTGGAAAACCCCATGAAGACGATGAGCAGGGGAACCAGTAACTGTAACACCAACGCTACTGATAGTTGTCCAAACCGAATACCGGCGCCATGGCCTTCGGCCGGTTTAAAAACAAAATCGTTTTGCCGGTGCGGTTCCAGGTAAGCATAGGCACCTGCATAATTATCGAGGCCATCGTCGAACATACTGAACCAGGTTTTCGGCTTGTATGCAAACGTGCCGAAATGCGCGGCTACATGCGGGTGTTTGGGATCCTGGTGCAGCCATTGCGCCCGCTTCTCGCGTTTGGCTTCATCCCTTATATGTTTTGCCGTTTGATAATTGCGATAACCGCCCCAGGCTGCCGCCAGTACCAGCAGCAAAATGATGCCTGCCATCAGCAGTATCACCCTGCTGCGGTACACAACGGTTAGTTCCTGCATGGCTATCCTGAACAAATGACTGATCATAATCGGTTAAGGCAGTTTATCGAAACCGCTGCAGCGGCCTCCCGTGAGCGTTACTTTTTTATTTACATTTCCGTTGGCAGGCAGGTAGCTGTATATGCTGTTTTCCGATTTGCCCGATACCACAAACAACAGTTGATCATCATTGTACCGGCGCATTACGGCGCCACCTGAACCATATACATCAGGCAAACCGGCCAGTTTACCGGCGCTTGTTTTTTGCGTTATATCTATGCGGTAAAAATTGTGCGAAGGCCCGTTGATCTCATACCCGTCATCAGGTTTTACAAGCGCAAGGGTAAAGGCCAGTCCATTATCGAAAACAGATACGCCGCGGCATTTGTAACCGGTAGCCGCATCCAGATCGAAGAACCAGGAAGCATCAAAATCAGTTTGTCCTTTTTTGATTCGTAGTATACCGCTGGGGCGGTTGGTATAGCCCAGCGCGGCCACATAGATATCGCCGTTCTTGTCTATAGCGAAGGAGTTATAAGCGTCGAATACGCTTCCGGTGCGATAGTCTTTGATCAGTTTCTCTAATTTGGCAGCGGCCAGGTCGATAACGGCTACATAGGCGGTATCGTTGTACTTCTCCACAAAACCCGCACCTTCATAAAATACCCCCATGAACAATTTTCCATCGCGGGCTTTCATGCCGAGGTAATACATTACCGGCGC
>CBIHPC010000605.1:0-2674 GCA_966211305.1 uncultured Niastella sp. | reverse complement strand
TTAACCTGTTTCGGCTTTAAGCAGGGGAATGTTGCCGCATTCCCCTATTTATTTTGTGCTATCTGATACATTGATAGTTCCGGATTCAATTGAACGTGAACGCTCCGGGATCAAATTACAGAAGTAAGAAGTATGAGGTATGACGTAAGAAAATATCCTATTTTTCATTCTCATAACTCCACCGTAACCTCAAACCTTGTACCTCTGCTTTCTCACTTATATATAACTATATTCTGTTCGCCCTCGAATCTATAATTGAACCGCTTCGATGCCCGCAATATCTCCAGCACCTGTTCTATCTTTTCTTTTTTAAATGTGGCGGTGAAATGATACTGCTTTATGTCGCTCGATTCGAATCGTATGTTCACATTGTACCACCGGTTAAGCTGAAACGCTATTTCTTCGAACGGTTCATCTTCGAAAGCCAGGTTGTTTTGTACCCAGGCCAGTTCCTTCATATTGCCATCGTCGCTTTTCTTTACGGGTTTAACCAGCGCCTGTTCGGGGTTAGCGGCTGCAGCTGCATTTGAAGCGCCTTCGTCCCCTGTCTTACTTTCCGTCCATAATACTTTTTCATCGGGGTGCAGCAGCAGTTTGCGGTTATTATCTTTTTTCAATGTCACTTCTACCAGCCCGCGTACCAGCACCGTTTCGGTTCTGCTTTCATTATTATATGACTTTACGTTAAATGCGGTGCCCAGCGCTTTTACATCCATATTGGGGGTATGCACGATAAAGGGCACGGCGGCATTATGCTGCACTTCAAAAAAGGCTTCGCCTTTCAGAAATACTTCACGGGTGTTTTGGGCATACTGCTCGTTCAGGTACATTTCACTGCCTGCATTCAGGATCACCTGGGTGCCATCGGGAAACTGAAAACTTTTCCGTTCACCGGGTTTGCTTACATATTGTATCTTACCCGTTTGGGGTATAGGTTCACGTTGTGATTTCCATACAAGATAAAAACCGATCGTGGCTATGGCCAGCAGGGCAATTGCAATGGAAGAGAACCGCCGGTACAACACTACCGAACGCCGGGCAGGTTGCAAATCGATCACCGGGGCGTTTTCGCTGGCGGTCATTTTTTTCTTCAGGCCTTCCAGTTGTTCTTCAAGATCGGCCTGCGCCAGGGCCGTGAACAGTAACCGGTACTCCTGCACCGCTTCTTCTATCAGTTCTTTTTTACCGGGGTTTTCAGCAATAAAGGTTTCCCAGTAATGAACATCCTGTTCATTTTTCCTGAGACAGTAATTAATAAAAGATTCTTCCTTTAACAGGTCTTCAACCGTCCGGTACTTATGTTGCATGTCCGCTCTTTTATAAGCAGAGTGTTGTACCCTTCGGTTTTACCCGTTCTTTTTAAAATATTTTTTCAGGGAAGGGGGAAAGTTGACGAGTTAACGGGTTGACGAGTAACAGCGCCCCAACGAAGGGGCGTTCAGTTCTGTCAATTTCCGGTTTATAAAATAAAAGAGGCTACATAAAGCAGTAAAAGCGATTGTATAACAGAAACGATGGCCGGCTGTACGAGTCGTTGTTTGATCTTATATAAAGCTTCGTGTATTTTGTTATACACGGTACGATGGGTGAGCCCTGTTTTTTGTGTAATAGCGTCGTAACTTAAGCCTTCATAGAATTTAAGGATAATAAGTTCACGCTGCCTGGCCGGCAGTTCATTGATGACGGCCATCAGGTGTTTGGCCACCGCTTCGTTATCGTCTTTGATTATAAGCGTTTCTTCGTAAGAGGTTTCAAAACCTTCTTCTTCTTTTTTGCTCCAGGCCACTTCGAGGTTCACCATTCTGCGGGCCTTTACCCAGTCGCTGGTAAGCCGGCGTAAAAAGGAGATGATAAGATAGCTGCGCACATTTTTGGCTTCCATCAGCGTTTGGCGCTTTTCCCAGAGGTACAGGAACTGTTGCTGTATAACATCTTTTACCAGATCGCTGTCGTGGATGTTCTTCAACCCGATAAATAACAGGGTGTGATAGTACCTGGTATACAGTTCGTACAAGGCGTGTTTATCGCCTTGCAGCAAACGTTCCCAACAAAGGTTGTCGGTATGAATAGCAGTCTGGCTCATTTATGGCAATCAATCGTTTATGCTGAACGCTTAAGGCTTAACGCTGAAGGCCGAAGACTTACGCCTCAAAGCCAAAGACTCAACGATTAAGACTAAATGCAGAACCCGCCATTAACCGGCAGGTCCGAAAAACGGGAAGCAGCGTTTCGCGTTTTGCGTGCAGCGTTTTGCGTTCTTAAATTTAAATGTATTCACCACATTTAAAAAATATTTTTCTAACTGCTTCAATAAGAAACAGTTTCCGGTTCCCTGTTTCCTGTTTCCAGGACACTTATATCAGTATTCCCGCCAATAACCGAACTGTCATTAATTTGAACCTGCCAGCCGGCAACTTTTTGAATATGGCAAAAAAAATGTCCCGGGGTACCGGGACAATATAAATGCTTTACAATATAAACGATTATCGCAACTGGTTGATGGTGCAATGGTCCATATCGCCGTAATCGAGGTTTTCACCGGCCATACCCCATATGAAGGTATAGTTGCTGGTGCCTGCGCCTGAGTGAATGCTCCAGTTGGGAGAAATAACCGCCTGCTCGTTCTGCATCCAGATATGGCGGGTTTCCTGCGGTTCGCCCATGAAATGGCATA
>CBIHPC010000604.1:0-2686 GCA_966211305.1 uncultured Niastella sp. | reverse complement strand
ATTCATATGGCGCAAACTTAGCATCCAAATGTAACAACATAAAGTAAGTTGTTTTACTAAATGTTTAAGTTTTTTTAACCCGTTTTGATGCTTTTTGCTTACGCAATCGTTTGCATTATTTCGATTTAGAATGAGTTAACCGCAAAAAGAAGCAAAAGTGAAAGAAAAAGACCGTTTCCGAAACCGGAAACGGTCTTTTTCGAATGCGTTCGAAATGGTTATTGTTTTACCAGTTTTATACTTGCTTCAAAATTTTGTTTGTTCACTTTAATGATGTAAATGCCCCGGGGCAATGCCTGCAGGTCATTGAAGTACTGCACATTGGTTCCGGCAGTAACGCTGCCTGTTTTACGCCAAACCAGTTTTCCATCGCTGTTGTAGACCCGCAAATGAACGGTTGCATCAGTAGCGCTTTCAATGGTGATCACCACATGGTCATGGAATGGATTGGGCGAAGCCATTATGGAAACCCCTTTTACATCGGTACGGATGGTTATGATACCGCTGTACCGGTAACCGCCGTCAACATCAACCATCTTTAACCGGTAATAGTTTATACCACCGGCTGGCGCTATATCAACAAATGAATATTGCAGGGTAAGGGCCATGGATGCGGAAGCCGCCACCTGGCCCAGTGAATTGAAATGTACGCCGTTGGTACTATGTTCCACTACAAAATGCGAAAAGTCAACGCCCTGGTCGGTTTGCCATGAAAGATATGTTTTATCATTTTTATAAACGCCGTTCCATAACTGTAGTGTCACAGGCAGAACGCCACATGGCGACAATACATTGTTGGCATTTTGAAAAACAGTATAACCTGAAAGAGTTGATATTATACCATTAGAGCCGGCAGCAGAACCATAGGCATCATTGACCGGGTCGGTGGTGGTGGTTGAACGGGTTAATCCATTGGCACCCCCGGTAACAGTAATGGAACCTGACGGTATCACGTTCGAGATCACCACGCCGCCGCCACCGCCGCCGCCGGGGCCATGTGCAAAGTGGGTTGTCATATCGCCACCTTTACCGCCATTCGCTGACGCAGTAATCGTATGCGTGCCCGGGCCGCCGGCCTGATTGGTTACTACTAAAATGGTTCCGCCTGCACCGCCGCCACCGGCGGCATCTGTTACCCCGGCTGTAGATACATTATTGGCTGCAGCGCCATTAGCTGTAACCGTTCCATTGCCAGCGTATGTTCCTGCGCGTAAAATAATGATACCGCCGCCGCAGGCGCCGCTCGATAAATAATCGGTTGTGCCTGCAGTACTGTTATTGCTGGTGCCTGCGCCGCCACCGCCGCCTAAAACCAAACGCTGTAAAGATGCCTGAGCAAATGCAGCGCCGCCATTGCCCCCGGTGGGATAAGTATTCACGTTGCCGGCGTTATTGTGCCATCCGCTGCCACCTCTGCCACCGGCGCCGCCATTTCCGCCGCCGCCACCGCCCGGATTAAACCTGTTTGCTCCCGGATCGCCATCGGTACCGCCGCCCCCTGCATTGCCGGGCGCGCCTCTTCCCATGCTTCCGTCAATATATCCTTCAAGCGTTCCGGTGGTAGCATTGGTAGCACCGTTCGTTAACGTATATACAGGTGTACCTGCAATGCCTTCGCCTTTGGCCCCGCCCGTTGTATTGGCAGCGGTTGTTACAGGAGAAGCCCAGCGGTAATCGGTATTTGTTATTGCACCGGTACCATTGGTATTTCCGGCAGTAACACCGGTAAAACGTTTGCCGCCGCCACCTCTGAACCCTGTTGCATTGGCTGTTACAGAACCATTCAACGTTAATGTATTGGCTGCTTCAACTGCAATTACGCCACCAGTGTTGCCATTCCAGGTGGGCGCCGTAACGGAAGCCCCGGCATTAATGGTTAAATCATAATACCGTGGTACCCTGATAACCTGGTACCTGCGAATACCGGTTGAAGCGGTGAATGTGCGGGTGTAATAATTGTTTGCCAGTGAATAGCTAAAATTAACTACCCCGGTTCCACTATTGAAACCCGATACAATATTGTATTCATAATAACCTGCCATCAGGTTGCTTGTAACATAACCGCTTGCGTTTCCACCGGCAACGCCATCGCCATAGGCATCACTGTTGGTGCTGTTGAAATCAGCCCCCTGCATCTGGATGATCAATACCATGTCGCCATTGCTCAGCACAGTAGCATTCCCCCTGGCATCCAGGGTTCCTACGGTTAAGGACGTAGCCCCTATAACCGGATTACCTGTACCGGGGTAGTAGGTATTTACAATCTGGTTGGCTGAAGCAATGGTAGTTGTTCCACTGGCCGGTGCGGTTCCGCATTGACTGTATAATTTCCTGAAGGAAGGAGATAAAAATAGTACTAATAGCAGTGCCCGGGTAACGAATGGTTTCATGTGTATTGGTTTGGTTGGGGTTGGTATCTATTGTAAAAATGCAAATGTAATATTTACGCTTATGTATTACTAATAGAATACCTGTAGGTTATACATTTTAATTTAATATACCCAGTTACCCCAGGTCTCCGGGTCATTTTGATGATGCTGATCAAGCGGCCTGTAAATTTTTTCTAAAGTTCACCTGAAAAAAACAAAGGTGCGCCACGTTTGAAAAAAGTGGCGCACCCTGATGACTTCATTATTTATACAAACATTAAAAAGCAAATTAAATTAACAAGACAACAGCTTGTTGT
>CBIHPC010000603.1:0-2701 GCA_966211305.1 uncultured Niastella sp. | reverse complement strand
TTCTCAACCGATATGATCGGCATGAACTATAAGTATCCCGAAAGCAATTATGAAAAACGGAAAGTGATCAAAAAGCAACATGAGACCTATGTAAAGGGTTTGTTGTATTTCATTGGTCATGATTCCCGCATGCCGGAAAACCTGCGTAAGGAAATGCTTGCATGGGGGTATCCAAAAGACGAGTTCACCGATAATAATAATTTCACGCCGCAATTGTATGTGCGCGAAGCGCGGCGCATGATCAGCGCCTACGTTATGACGGAAGCCAATTGCCTGGGTAAGGAAGTGGTGAGCGATGGCATTGGTATGGCGGCTTATACTATGGATTCGCACAATGCCCAACGCGTTGTGGTCAATAAAATGGTGAAGAACGAAGGTGATGTGCAGGTGGGTGGTTTCGGGCCGTATCCTATTTCGTACCGTTCAATTGTTCCGCGTGCAAAAGAGTGTAAGAACCTGCTGGTGCCGGTTTGTTTATCGGCCAGCCATATTGCCTATGGCTCTATCAGGATGGAACCGGTGTTCATGGTGCTTGGCCAGGCTGCCGCTACCGCCGCATCCATGGCCTTAAAGGGTAAACTCGATGTGCAGGAAGTGAATGTACAGCAGTTGCAACAGGCGCTTAAAACCAATCCGCTGGCCGATGGCAGTTTGCCCGAGATAATCGTTGATAATGCAAATACAAACCAGGTAACCATAAAAGGTAACTGGGCCACCAAAGAGCGTATAGGTTACGGGCCTTCAGTGCTTACGGCCGATGAGCCTTCAGCCGAAGAACGGTCGGTGCAATACAAACCGGTTGTTGAAAAAGATGGTGCTTACCAGCTTTATACTTATATGCTGCCCAACTATAACAAGCTGGCTTCCCAAACAATGGTCACTGTTTTTGATGGCAGTAAAGAAACAAAGGTTACGTTGAAGAAAAGCGACATTCAGGTGCAGGGACAAACCTCCGGTGAATGGGTGTCGATAGGTAAGTTTAAATTACGTGCGGGTTCAAATGCGCACATAACAATACATGCGGCCAATGCCGATGGGGCAGTGGTGGCAGATGCGGTACTACTGGTGCCGGATGGGAAGTAATACGAGGCAACAAGGCATAAAGGCATAGAGGAATACAAGATACTATATGCCTCTATGCCTTTTTCTATTTAGTGATTGTAGATCAGGTCGGCTCTTCTTTCCTGGAATTCTGCGTCGGAGATACTGCCATGATCTTTCAGATCGAGCAGCTTTATCATTTCTTCCAGCTTATTTACCGATGGTGTGGCGGCGCTTTGGTCGTTTACCATATTTTGCTGCTGCCGTACCGGGTTTTTAAACAACAGGGCAAATGCGATCAGCGCCAATGGGGCGATCAGCGAGATCCAAACGCCATTACCGGAAGATGCTATTCCAAATGCGGCTCCTGTAATGCCAATAACCACTATAGTTAATAAAAGCCAGCGTTGCTTGTGTGTTATTGATAAATTCATACGTACATGGTTTAGTGTATGAAGAAATGGTAGTTAGCTTTGGAAATAGCCGTGTTTTTCCTCACCAGCTGCTTTGGCAGCTGATTCAATACAATTGGCAACCTGTAAGATTAAAAAGTATAATTCTTTCTATAGTGGTCTTTAACAGAAGTGGGTTTCCCTTCAACGGGCCATTTCTAAGTTAAGAAAAATAATTGAATATAAAAAACGGAGCGGGTGGCATGTTTCCCGCTCCGTTGTGACGGACTATGACTTGTGACTAATGGACTATTCCTTCATGCCGGCTGTTGGTTTTAATGGTTTGTTGACTTTATATCTTTCGCATCAGGGCAGAAGGCTAAAGCGACGGAGTTCTGTATTCCCTCTATGCCTCATTGCCTTTATGCCTTTTTTCTACCGTTTTATCAATTTCTTCGTAATTGTTTCCTTACCATTATTGATTCTCACAAAATATACCCCGGTGCGCAGGCTGGCAATATTTATATGCTGGCCGCTCAATACGCGGGGCGCTGTAAAGACAATTCCGCCATTTACGTCGAATATTTTCAGGTCGAAAACATCGCCCATATTGCCGTACTGAACCACCATTTCGCTGTTGACCGGGTTGGGCGATATTTTAAAGGTGGCGGAATGATCGATGAACGGGTAAACACTGCTTTCTTCACCCGCCGATGTGATTTGCGCCGTTGTCTGGCGGATCACTATTGAGCTGGTCCAGTCGTTTAAATTCACTGTTGTACCACCTGATAAACCCACACTGACGAGGCAGGAGAAGTTGCCTTTGAACAGGTAAGCGGGGCCGGTGAAATTGTTATCGCGGTACAGGATGGCTTCGTAACCGCTGTTCACCCGTAAAGAAGAGATGTCGTCGTTAACCGCGCCCAGTGCGATCAACTGGTTAACCGTATAAGTACCCACCGGCAGATTGATGGCGTAACCACCATAGTTGCAATGTTTGTATACCGTAGCGCCAGAAGGGTTGCTTACGGCCACACTGATCTGTGCGGCGGCTGTTGCTCCACGGTCATCGGTGGCAACCGCCCTGATGTTATAGGTACCGCCGCCCACATTGGTCCAGGTATAGGAATATGGACTGCCTGCATCTTCACCCAGTTTGGTTGAGCCGTTGTAGAATTCTACTTTAGTGATGGAACCGTCGCCATCTGTTGCATTTGCATTGATGGTAATGCTGGCCGGGGAAGCAAAGGAACTTCCGTTCGAGGGCG
>CBIHPC010000602.1:0-2741 GCA_966211305.1 uncultured Niastella sp. | reverse complement strand
TTATGATGGGCGCCGCCTGGGCATACGAATCGCTCACTTTCGGCGGTTACTGGGCCTGGGACCCTGTTGAAAATGCTTCGCTGGTTCCCTGGCTTATTATGGTGGCCGGTATCCATACCCAGGTTATTTATAATTCAACCGGGCACTCATTACGGGCTACACACTTTTTCTTTATAATGAGCTTTCTGCTGGTATTGTACTCAACGTACCTTACCCGCAGCGGCGATCTGCAGGATACTTCGGTACACGCCTTTGTTGATTCGGGTATGAACTGGCAAATGCGCATCTGGCTCTTCCTCATTATAGTGCCTTCGCTGGTGTTGTTTTTTGCGCGGTATAAAAAGATCCCGCACATTGCCAAAGAAGAGGAGTTCAACAGCCGCGAGTTCTGGATGTTCATCGGTTCGCTGGTATTGTTCCTGTCGGCCATGGCCATTATTATTCCAACTTCTTTCCCCATAATCAATAAGCTCTTCGGCACCAGCCTGGTGATCGGGGAAGACAAAGAATTTCCATATAACCGTATCCAGATCTTCGTAGCGGTGGTGATCGGGGTGCTTACTGCTATTGGGCAATACCTCAAATACAAGAACACCTCAAAGCAATACCTCGTTAAAAAGTTGTTGTGGGCTACGGTGGGTTCCATACTGGTCGCCGCATCAATCAGTTATTTCGGACAGATCAATTACGATAAATACGGCATCGGGTTCCTGGCTGCCATTCACCTCGCATTGTTTGCTGCGGTGTATGCGGTCATTGCCAACGCTGCTTACATTTTTACCGGTTTGAACGGAAAATGGAAAGCGGCGGGCGCATCGGTAGCGCATTTTGGCTTTGCACTGATGCTGGTTGGCATTCTTATTTCTTCTTCGAAAAAAGAAGTGTTATCGGTAAACACGTTCAACCCGCTCAATTTCGGGCCCGAAAGGCCAAAGGAGGGTTTTGAGAACCTGACCCTGTTCCGCGGTGTGAAAACCGATATGGGCAAGTACTGGGCAACATATGTAAAAGATTCGGCCACCGCCAATGGCAAGATCACCTGGTTTCAGGTTGATATGGAGCGGAAGGATGGCAGGGATAAGTTCACCCTGTATCCCAACCTCATAAAGAATACCAAAGGGCAGGAGGGGATGTCGAACAACCCCGATTCACGCCATTACTGGCATAAGGATATTTTCAGTTATGTGAACCATTCCAGCTCAGTGCAGGAAGGCACCGATACGGCGCAGTTTAAAAATCATGTGGTAAAAACCGGTGATACGTTGTTTTATTCAGAAGGTTACATGATCCTCGATAGCGTTACGGTTAACCCCAATAATGAAAAATATAAATTCACCAGCAGGGATACGGCTATTATGGCCAACCTGAGTGTTTATACAAAGGAGCAGCAAAAGCTGACCGCCAAACCGGTGTTCTATGTTCGCAATAATGGGGCGCAGTATATTATGGATACGCTCTATTCGCAGGGGCTGGCCGTTGGGCTTACCCGCATTGCCGACGATAAACATTTGGAGATCAGTGTGAAGGAATCATCGCGCCTGGCGCCGTTCCTGGCACTGAAGGTGCTGCAGTTCCCCTTTATCAACCTGGTTTGGCTGGGAACCATCCTGATGATAGCAGGTTTTGTAATGAGTATTGTGCGCAGGGTAAAGATGATGAGGTAAGTTGACAGGTTAACCGGTTGATAAGAGGAAGGCAGGAAGAGTGGAAGAGTTAACGGGGTTGACTAGTTGATGAGGGAAGTTGACAAGTTAACGAGTTGGCAGGGAAAATGAAGTTACAGAAGATAAAAAGCAGGAAATTATAGTTTTTAAAATATAAGGGAAAAGCCCCGCGTTAGCGGGGTTTTTGATTTTCAGGAATTTCCGATTGCCGACCAGCCCGCCGGGGCCTGGCGAATTCACCAATAACCACCCACCATTCACCTCCTTATTTTACAACATTGCGGCCCGAACGGATGGTGCTTTTCATGAGAACGGGCAATGCCCAATAAGGGATTCGCCTTATTTCATAAAACGATCATCAGCCAACTGTTCGCCTTTATTATTCCGTATTGTAACTTTAGTACAGTTCTTAAGTTTTTTTTAAGAATTGTTTTGCAACATCAGGGGTTACGTTGCGTGTCTTTTTGGAATTATAATTACAGCGAAATTTGTATTATATTGTATATTGTAGCACTCGAAAATGACTGCAGAAAGAAAAATATTCAGGTTTGTAGTGGCGGTTTTAGCGCTTGTGGCGGTGTCGGTTGGTCCGGCAATTGGCCAAACGGCGCCCGACTCCATCCCACTGCCGCAGTTAGGCCCAAATGATACCATTCCGGTACCTGCCGTGATCCACGATCATGAATATGTGCCGCTTGAAACCCTCGAATGGACCTGGGTACAGGTTCCCTATCCCAAACATTTATTAAAGAAAAAACAGGCATGGACGCGGTTGCGCAATGCCGTGTATGTAACCTATCCATACGCCCGCCGGGCCGGGGCCATCATGAACGATATCAATGCGCGGATCGTGAACATGAATGATTCGGATAAAAAGAAATACATCCATTCCCGCGAAAAGGAGCTGAAGAAACAGTTTGCCGAACCGCTCAGCGAACTATCTATTTACCAGGGAAAAGTATTGATGAAACTGATCAACCGGCAAACCGGAAATAACTGCTATAACATCATCAAAGAATATAAAGGTGGTTTTACCGCCAGGGCCTGGCAAACCGTTGCCTTTGTATTTGGCAGCAA
>CBIHPC010000601.1:0-2745 GCA_966211305.1 uncultured Niastella sp. | reverse complement strand
AGTAATTTGATCTACTGGTTTTCCGGTATTTTTACAGGGCATTCAGAAAGGTTGACAAATGCTGTTATTTTTGAAGATTAATCATGATAATTCCATCTGGCTAAACCCAGTTAATAATTTCAGATGAAAAAAGCGTTTTATTCGATCCTTTTCTTTTTTAGTGTACCCATTTGCAACGCACAGCTTGTTTATTCTCTCGATGACGATGCAGGCCATGTAGCACGCATGGAAAAAGAAGCGGAAACCGCAAAAACCGACAGTGCCAAAGCATATGCATATCTTAAATTGTCTTCCATGTGCCGTCTTATCGGCGATACCAATAAGATCAGGGACTATTTGAACAAAGGCATTGCATTGAGCAAACCCGGTTCGTTCACTGAAGCGGCTTCCTGGTTCTATAAAGCGCAAAAGTTGTATCCCGGCGGAAATATTCCTGCAATTGAGGAGCACCTGTTAAAAGGCGATTCGGCGCTGAAGGCATTTGCACACCCGGAGGCCTGGAAAGTGCGCGGTTATATTTTGCATGCGTATGGAACCCTGCAGCAAATGAAGGGGAGTGAGAAGGATGCCATGGATGTTTTTCTGAACAGGGCCTTGCCGCTGGCCAAACAATCGGGCGATGCCTATCTTATAGGGAATGTAGAGAAGGCCATTGCCACGGTTTTTATGAATGCCAATAAACGCGATGATGCTACCGCTTATCTCAAACAGGCCATCGGTCATATAGAACATTCCGATGTAAATAACCCGATGCGCATAGAAGCGCTGGTGGAAGTGAATGTATATGCTGCGGAAAACTATATTTATAACCACCAGCCCGATTTGGCAAAACCCCATCTCGATAAAGCAGGCCGCATTCTGGCGCCCAGCCCAAAGTCGAATCTCTATCTCACTTATTATTATGCTGAAGGCATCTGGTTCGATCGCAATAAACGCTACACCGATGCCGTGAACAGTTTTGATAAGGCCATTGAGTTGGGCAAAGCTGATCCCCGCGCCATTTATTCCGTCAACCGGTTAAAAGGCGCCAAATACAAATCACTCATCAGTAACAAAGATTACAAGGGCGCGCTGGTGGTTTTGCATGAGCTGGTGAATAGCCCCGCGCTTATCAATACCGACAAAAGGATCTGGTATAAAGACCTGGCATCAACCTATGCTGCAGCCGGCAATAAAAGCGAAGCATACAACTGGTCGGCCAGATACATTGTGTTAAGCGATAGTTTATACGAGGCAAAATTCGAGAAAGATGTAGTTGAGCTGGAAAAGAAATACAAAGAGGCCGAGAACCAGAAAAAGATCGCATTGTTACAGGCGGCCAATGAAAAAGCAGCATTGAGGTCGCGCAACAATCAACTGCTTGCAGGTTTGTTGGGCGGTTCCAGTATCTTCCTGCTGGCGCTGGCGATATTGGGCTGGTTGTATTACCGCAACAGCAAAAAGCTGGTTGTACAAAAAGAACTGAGCCATCAGCAGCAGTTGAAAGATATCAGTCAGCAGCAGCAATTGAAACTGGCGGGGGCGCTGTTGCAGGGCGAAGAACGGGAAAGGAAAAGGCTGGCGGGCGATCTGCACGATGGACTGGGCGGCATGCTGGCCGGGGTAAAGATCAATTTGTCGCGATTGTCGCCTGCGGCGCAGGAGGAGGTGTTTACAAAAGACCTGCCGGTGATCATCAACCAGCTCGACCGGTCGGTAAATGAATTACGGCGTATCGCCCGCAATATGATGCCTGAGTCGTTATTGAACTCCGGACTGGAAACAGCGTTAAAGGAGATCTGCGAATCCTTTACCACACCGGCCCTGGCGGTGGATTTCCAGGCGTATAATATTGAAAAGGATATAACGCAGGATATGCAGGTGACCATTTTCCGGATTGTACAGGAGTTGCTGGCCAATGCGGTGCGGCATGCTGGCGCATCAACCATACTGGTGCAGTGCAGTCAGAATGAAAATACATTTTATATCACTGTAGAGGATAATGGAAAAGGCTTCAGGAAAGACCAGCTGGATGCAGGAAAAGGGATAGGCCTTACAAATGTAAAGAACCGGGTCGATTACCTGAAAGGCACACTCGAAATTGAATCGGCGCCGGGAGCGGGCACCACCATAAATATTGAATTCCATGTCAGCTGATAAGAAAAAAATAACCATTGCCATTGTAGATGACCATCCGATCGTGCTGGAGGGATTGCAAAAGGTTTTAATGCAGGCGTATGATTATGTAAGCACGATTTGTTTCAGTACAGGCGGTGAGTTCCTGAACTATATAAAGAAATCAGGCGGGGGCAGCGACATTGTGCTGATAGATATCACGCTGCCCGATATCAATGGCATCGATCTGTGCAGGGAGGTAAAGATGCAGTCGGCCGCCACCTGTGTGCTGGCGTTCAGTAATCATAATGAACGCAGCACTATCATGAAGATGTTACAGAATGGCGCCAGCGGCTACCTGCTGAAGAATTCTTCAGCCGATGAAGTAGTGGCCTGCATTAATGAAGCATTGGACGGACAAATTGCGTTGAGCCGTGAAGCCCGGGAGATCATGGCAAAACCTTCGGCCCGTGATCTGCAGGTACTGCCGGCGCTCACCAAACGCGAAAAGGAGATATTGAAACTGGTAGCCGATGGCAAAACCAGCGCTGCCATTGCTATGCAACTGCATGTTAGTCCGCTCACGGTAGAAACCCACCGCCGCAACCTGATGCAAAAGTTCAATGTAAAGAGTATGACGGCGGCGGTAAA
>CBIHPC010000600.1:0-2777 GCA_966211305.1 uncultured Niastella sp. | reverse complement strand
CGCTCCCAATCCCACTCGGCGCCAAACATGTTACCGATAGTTAAAAAGCTACCCAGCGATTCGCTGGCTTTTACTTCCTTGCTGGTGAACAGCAGTTTGAAGTTCTGTACGTTCATCACCAGCATGCTCCAGCCTTTGGCCACACCTGCAGGCAATGATTCAAAGAAGCTATATTTCTTTACGGCGAAGTTGAGGAATTTCTGCGGCTGGCGGAAGAAGAACCCTATGCTGGCATCGGCGCCCAGTTTCACTTTTACATTGGTTGTATCTGTGTTATTACGCAGTACGGTCAAAGTTACTTCCTGGTTCTTCAAACTTTTCTTTTTATCGCTCAGTTCGAAGAAGGAACCTATAGGCTGTCCGTTCAGGCCAATGATCTGATCGTCTTTTTGCAGTGCGCCGGAAGTGAATTTGGCATCCTTCATTACGCTGTCAACCACAGCGGGGAATTTGGGATATGCCAGCGGATCGCCCTTGCGTTTGATGAGTTGGCTGATGGTTCCTTCCGGTACATTTACATCTATATTTTGTCCGGCCCTTATAACCTGAATGGTTTTTGCTTCGTTCAGGATGATATCGGTGCTCAGCCGGCTGAAATTCTCGATCTCTTTACCATTTACGGCTACGATCTTATCGCCATCCTGCAAACCAATGCTTTTTCCGAGGCTGTCTACATAAACACCATAGGTGGCATTTTTTGCGGGCAGGTATTCTTCGCCCCAATGCCACAGGATCATGGCGAATAAAAAGAAGCCTAGTATAAGGTTAACCGTAACACCGCCGATCATGATGATCAACCGTTGCCAGGGTTTCTTGCTGCGGAACTCCCAGGGCTGGGGAGGCATTTTCATTTGCTCCTTATCCATACTTTCGTCGATCATACCCGAGATCTTCACATAACCGCCCAATGGCAGCCAGCCGATACCGTAAACGGTATCGCCGATCTTCTTTTTCACCAAAGAAAACCAGGGATCAAAGAACAGATAGAACTTTTCAACCCTGCATTTAAACCATTTGGCGGGCAGAAAATGGCCCATCTCATGTAGTACAACAAGTATGGATAAGCATAATATTAATTGTCCGGCTTTTATACCTACTACAGCCCAATCTATTGCTAACAATGTGATCATATTAACGCTAAATACGCGGTGTGTTTATTTTAAAATACGCTCAAAATATCGAATAATCCCGCAATTCGGTTAACCGTTCGCAAAAATTCCCTAATTATTAACCGAAATACAGCCTAAAGGTCAAAGCCTAAAGCTTAAAGGAAATACATTTTGTCTGAAACCTGCTTTTGGCGTGCAGCTTTCAGCGTTTTGCTTTTGGCTTTCGGCTTTTAGCTTTTGCCTACAGTTTTAACAGTGAGGCAGCAAAATTACGGGCCTCCCCATCGCTTTCAAAATATTCTTCCAGCGTGGGTTTTTCTATGACCGGCACATGCTGTAATGTTCGTTCAATGAGATCGGTCATATCTAAAAAACCAATACGATTGCGTAAAAATGCGAATACGGCAATTTCATTGGCGGCATTCAATACGCAGGGCTGGTTTCCACCCCTGAACAGGGCTTCGGTGGCCAGTACCAGGTTGCGGAATGTTTTGGTATCCGGCTCCTCGAATGTAAGCTGGCTGGGACTTTTGAAATTATACCGGGGAAACTGATTGGGTATGCGGTGCGGAAAAGCCAGGGCATACTGAATTGGCAGCTTCATATCGGGCAAACCCATCTGGGCTTTTATACTGCCATCTTCAAACTGAACGAGGCTATGTATAATACTTTGCGGATGAACAAGTACCTGTACCTGATCGGGGCTCAGGTCGAACAACCAGCGGGCTTCGATCATCTCGAGCCCCTTGTTCATCAGCGTGGCTGAATCGATGGTGATCTTGGCGCCCATTTGCCAGTTGGGATGCTGCAGCGCATGATCGCGCTTTACATTCACCAGGTAATTGGGTTTCTTACCAAGGAACGGACCGCCGCTCGCGGTTAAGATCACTTTCTCGATCTTGTTGCGGGTTTCGCCAACAAGACATTGGAATATGGCTGAATGTTCCGAATCTACGGGAATAACAGGCACTCTTTTTTCGATGGCCTTCTGCATTACGATATCGCCGGCCACTACCAGCGTTTCCTTATTGGCCAGCGCAATGGCCTTACCGCTTTCGAGCGCGCATAGCGTAGGGCGTAAGCCGGCAAACCCAACAATGGCAGCCAGCATCATGTCGTAACAATCCATCCCCGCCACATCTTCCAGCGCTTTTTCGCCCGCAAATACTTTTACATCGGTATGTGATAAAGCGTCTTTTACAATGGGATACTTCCTGTCATCTCCTATTACGACAATATTTGGGTTGAACTGCAATGCCTGTTTTATCAATAACTCCTCGTTACTGAATGCGGTAAGTATTTCAGCAGTGAATTTATCGGTATTGGCGGCTATCACTTCCAACGCCTGACAGCCAATTGAGCCTGTTGAGCCAAATATTGCTATACGTCTCTGTGGAAAACTGTTCGACATGTTCCGGTTTCAATAATTAGTTTTAGTAAGCTAAATCAGACGCCTTAACGTTAAAACTACTCTACATATTTTTCCAGTGCCGATGCAATATTGCGGTCATTGCTTAACCGCGGCACCTTATTCTGACCGCCTAATTTACCAATGGATTTCATATAGTCGATGAACCCATGCTTCTTAACCGGGCGAATATGCAATGGTAACAATATATTGCCAGTGATCAGGTCGTTATAATAGATGTTCCTGTTGCGTAAATTAAC
>CBIHPC010000599.1:0-2778 GCA_966211305.1 uncultured Niastella sp. | reverse complement strand
GTGACCGACATTGCGCTGGACACGGGGTTCTATTCGTCGCAGCATTTTTCAACCACCTTTAAAAAGCTTACCGGTTACCGGCCGAGTGAGTTCAGAAATAATCATTTGCGTAATAAATAATTACCATACACATGAAATGCATCATTACAATAGAATTGGGCACAAACGGGATAAGGATGTTTGCCTACGACCTCAATGGACAGGTTATCGGTTCTATGAGGGGCTACTATCCAACATTCCATACCGAGCCCGATCACAGTGAGCAGGACCCTGAACAGATATTTATTACCACCCTGTATGTGCTGAAGAATATTCTGAACGAATACATACATCCAAAAAAATATAAGGTTGCCTGCATTTGTTTTTGCGCCTCCATGCACAGTGTATTGGCTGTTGATAAAAATGGCAACCCGTTGGGCAATGCCATTACCTGGGCCGATAACCGGGCCAAGAAGGAAGCGCAGGAACTGCGGCGTTCGGCGCTGGGGAAGAAGCTGTATGCTGCCACCGGTACACCCATTCATCCTATGTCGCCCCTGGTGAAGATCGCCTGGCTGAGGGAACATGATGCCAGCCGCTTTAAACAAACCAGCAAGTTCCTCGCTATAAAAAGTTATATCATTCATCAACTCACCGGTGAGTACATGATCGATTACAGTATTGCCTCTGCTACCGGTTTAATGAATATCCATACTGTAAAGTGGGAGACCGATGCCCTGCAATATGCAGGAATAACGGCGTCAAAATTACCTGAGCTGGCGCCGGTATTTACCAGTGCGGGAAAATTGAAAAAAGCCTACCAGCAGTCATTACGTTTGCCGGCCGATACAAAGATCCTTATCGGCTCAAGCGATGGTTGTTTGGCCACCCTGGGCGATGGCGTAAAAGGCGAGGGAAAGGCCACCATAACGATCGAAGACAGCGGCGCTGTGCGGGTAATGGGACCGACCGTATTGAAAGACGATAAGATGCGCTTCTTTAATTATCTGCTTACTGATAACTGTTATGTTTCCGGCGGGCCAACCAATAATGGCGGGAATATTTTTGAATGGTTCACGCGGCAGTTCGGTGATTTTACCAACCCATTCGATATAGAGAACGGCATACAGCAATTGATGGAAGAAGCGTCCAAGGTGCCTGCCGGTTCCGATGGTTTGCTGTTCCTGCCATATTTGTTGGGCGAACGCGCACCCATCTGGAATGCCAACGCCCGCGGCGCTTATTTCGGGTTGAATATAAAACATGAACGCAAACATTTTGTGCGGGCCACCATCGAAGGCATCATGTATGAGATCTACAGCATTGGCAAAACGCTGGGTGAGCAACGTAATATCAAAAGTTTATCGGTGAATGGCAGTTTTGGCACCATTCCTTTTTGCACACAGCTGATCGCCGATCTGTTCAATAAACCCGTGCGGCTGCGCCGCCAGTTTCACAGCGTTAGTTATGGGGCTTATTTATTAAGCGCTACGGAAATGGGAATTTATAAAACCCTCGATGATGCCGCCAAAACGGTTGAACTGCCCGATGTATATAAACCGAACAAACAGCATCATGCCATTTATGCCGATTACTTTACCATTTTTGAAAAGCTGAGCGCAAAGTTGTTCGATGAGTTTGAGGCCATAGATGAATTGCAGCATAAGTATGCCGTTAAGTTGACGAGTTGACCAGGGAAAGTTGATAGAGTTGGTAGAGTTGATAGAGTTGTTGAAGGTGATAAAGGGAAATGAAAATGGAAGGAATTGAAAGAAGGGAAGGAGGCGTTTAATAGCGAACTATGCGTATAAGCCTTTCACGTTTCACGATTGCCGTTTCACGAAAATACTGTCATATGAAAAATAAGCTCCTGTTTATAACACTCCTGTTGCACGGCACCCTGCTATGTGCCCAACAGGTAACACGCACTCCCGAACAGATCAAAGCGCTCACGCCCGAATGGAAAGGCGAACGGAGCGCCGACGGGCGGCCGCATGTTCCCGACAAATTATTGGAACGGCTAAAGAACATCAGGCTCGAAGAAGCCTGGGGCGTCTTGCGCAACAAAGGATATATGAACCAGTTCGAAGGCGACTGGATGGTGCTGCATGCCGGTTCGGCCATGACCGGCCGCGCGGTAACGGCGCAATACCTGCCGCTGCGCCCCGATGTAGACAAACTGGTAAAAGATAAAGGCAAGGCGGAAGGCCGCATCGGCGCACCCAATTCATGGCCCATCGATGTGTTGAAAAATGGGGACGTATACATTGCCGATAGTTATGGAAAAGTGATCGATGGCACCCTTATCGGCGATAACCTCGGTAACGCCATTTATGCAAAGTCGGCCCGCGGCGTGATCTTCTATGGATCGGTACGCGATATGGAAGGCCTTGAAGAAATAAAAGGTTTCAATGCCTGGATCAAGGGGTACGATCCCTCGTATATACAGCAGATGATGTTAGGCGGTATCAACATCCCTATCCGCATTGGCAGGGCCACCGTTTTACCCGGTGATGCGGTGCTGGCGAAAAAAGGCGGGGTGGTATTTATTCCTGCTCATCTGCTGGAAGAAGTAGTGCTCAATGCAGAGTTTATTGCATTGCGCGATGCATTCGGTCACCAGCGGTTGCGCGAAGGGAAATATACACCGGGACAAATAGATACCCAATGGACCGATGACATCAAAAAAGATTTCCTGAAATGGCTCGATGCCAATCCTGATAAGCTGCCGATGAGCCGGCAGGAATTGGATTCGTTTATGAAAGACAGAACGTGGTAGGAAGAATATGAAGTAGGAGG
>CBIHPC010000598.1:0-2783 GCA_966211305.1 uncultured Niastella sp. | reverse complement strand
ACAGAAAACGGGCAAAATCTGTTAGCGCATTGTCTGCGCTGAGAGAAAATGGATGAAATCCGATAGAATGGTACCGGCGCTGACAGAAAATGAAGGAGAGCTGACAGCCTGGTGACGACGCTAACGGAAAATGAATAAATTCCGCCTGCCCCGGATCGGCGCCAACAACAATCAGTGTTTGTTTTACAATTTATTTCAATATGTAAACGATTCCAACCTGTACCAAACCAATCAGGAAACCCAGTAAACCAAAAAAGAAACCCGCCTGGCGTAATTCCTTCTTCAATCCCTCATATATGGCCGTTTCGAGTTTATCGGTAGAAAGCGCCGCTATTTTTGCGGCCACCATCTTTTCAAGGTCGAGGTCCTGCTGCAGGTTTTTGACATACTCCTTCATAATAACCGGGAAAATTGTTTCCAGTTCATTCATGAAGATCGTCTTCAGCGTGCCGATGGTCTTTTCTCCGATTAGCATACCGATCATGGGGAAGGCTTCCTTCAGTTTGTTGCGCAGGAAATCATCGATATGCAGTTCTGCCACCGGCATGATCTTTTTTACGCTTTCTTCGCTGGTGATCTTTGCTTCGATTTCAGAAAATGATACCAGCTCGCTGGTAACCAGTGCGCCGATCCGTTGGGCGAACTGCGGTTGTCTGGCAGGAAAAATACCCTGGATGGTAATGCCAAAAACACGTACCGGTTTTCGGGGCCGGAACAGCATTTTCACGGCCAACCGGTTGGTTATGTAACCGATAAACGCAGATGTAGCAGGTATAATGATCACTAACCACCAGTTCATAGAATCCTTTTTTTTAAGGTAAAGCCTTGCATTTTTCCCGGGGAAATAATACTTTACAAAATGCCGGGCGGGGGATTTGATAAATAAAAAGCCCCCCGACGTATCCGTCGGGGGGAGTTATCTGAGGGAGGATGAAGGGTCTCGAACCCTCGACCTCTAGAACCACAATCTAGCGCTCTAACCAACTGAGCTACAACCTCCGTGTTGAGGCTGCAAATGTAGGAAAAAAATTGTTTCACTAAAAAAACTTTCTAAAAACCTTTCATCAAAATGGCTTGTTAATTATAACATTAGTGCAACAACCCATAATTTTTATCGTTATTTTTGAATTGATGCCAAAAGTTTTAAAATATATGCTACAACGAAAAAATTTACCCATAGTCCTGCTGTTGTTCGTCGCCGGTTTAATTGTGGCGTTCCGTTCGCTGGGGTTTGGTTTGGGTAATGGTAATCCTCCTACGAAATATGAAAAAATACTTCATAACGTGGGGGAAATGCTTGCTGAGATCCATTACAGTCCGAAAAAGATCGACGATAACTTTTCAAAAGAGATCTTCAGGAAATTCCTGGGCGAAAAGATCGACGATCAAAAGAACATTCTCCTTTTGTCGGACATTCAACAACTCAAAAAGTTTGAAACAAAGATAGACGATGAGATCCTCGGCGGAGCGGTACAATTCGTACCCGCCGTTTCAGAGATCTATAAAAAGCGTTTACCTGAAACTGAGGCAATATATAAAGAACTGTTGTCGAAACCTTTCGATTTTACGAAGGAAGAGTCTGCCAATTTCAATAGTGAAAAGCTGGAGTATGCAAAATCTGAAGCAGACAGAAAAGAGGCCTGGCGCAAACGGTTGAAATACCTTACGCTCGAGCGCTATTACGACCTGATGGAAGATCGTGAAAAGAATAAAGGCAAAGAGAACTTTGTAGTAAAAACCGATGCACAACTGGAACAGGAAGCCCGCGACCGGGTTTTAAAAATATTGAACCGCAACTACGATCGCCTGAAACTCAAAGTAAGCGACGACGACCGGTTCAACGAGTTCGTAAAGACCATCACCGAGTCGATGGACCCGCATACGACGTTTATGCCGCCGGTTGACAAACGTTATTTCGATGAAGAGATGAGCGGCCGTTTTTATGGCATTGGCGCTTCGCTTCGCGAAGAAGATGGTAATATCAAGATCGGTTCTGTACTGGCCGGCAGCCCTGCTTTGAAAAGCGGTGAAATCGGTGTTGGCGATGCCATCATCAAAGTGGGCCAGGGTGCTGCTGAACCTGTTGACCTTACCGGTTATACCGTTCAGGATGCCGTGAAACTGATCCGTGGTAAAAAAGGAACTGAAGTTCGCCTTACTTTAAGAAAAACGGATGGTACGGTGAAAACCGTAACCCTGATCCGTGATGAAATAATCCAGGATGAAACCTTTGCCCGCAGCGCTGTGATCAACACGCCCAAAGGCAAACTTGGTTTTATTTTCCTGCCCGAGTTCTACGCCGACTTTGATAATCCGAAAGGCGCCCGTTGCTCGGAAGACGTTCGCAAAGAGATCATCAAATTAAAAGAACAAAAAGTAGACGGCATCATCATGGACCTGCGCAACAACGGTGGCGGTTCATTATACGATGTGGTGCAAATGGTTGGTTTGTTTATCGAAGGCGGCCCCATTGTACAGGTTAAAGACCGCGAAGGCAAACCACAGGTTTACTACGATCGCGATAAATCGGTTTTATACGATGGTCCGCTGGCTGTAATGGTAAATGAGTTCAGCGCTTCGGCTTCCGAGATCTTTGCCGCCGCCATCCAGGACTACGGCCGCGGTGTTATCATCGGCAGCACCTCTACCTATGGTAAGGGTACCGTTCAACGTAATATCGGTCTCGATAAAACGATGGGTTTCCTCGATCCTAACAGCGAGCTGGGAACCATCAAGCTCACCCTGCAGAAATTCTATCGCATCAATGGCGGTTCTACCCAATT
>CBIHPC010000597.1:0-2797 GCA_966211305.1 uncultured Niastella sp. | reverse complement strand
GGCTCCTGCATGGTAACCCCGTAGATCACATCCACGGCGCTCATGGTTTGCTTGTTGTGCGTTACGATGATGAACTGGCTCTCCTGGCTGAACTTGCGGATCATTTGCGTAAACTTGCCCACGTTGGCGTCATCGAGCGGCGCATCCACCTCATCGAGGATACAGAATGGCGCCGGTTTAATAAGGTAGATCGCAAACAACAACGCCGTTGCCGTTAATGTTTTCTCTCCCCCGCTCAGCTGTGTTATCGATGACGGGCGTTTACCTTTAGGCTTGGCCACAATGTCGATGCTGGTCTCAGCCAGGTTCTCAGGATTTTCAAGGATCATATCGGCCGAATCATCTTCGGTAAACAATGCCTTGAACACCTTCTGGAAGTTCTCACGCACCTTGTTGAAGGTATCGAGGAACTGCTGGTTGGCCGTGGCCTCTACTTCCTGTATGGTTTGCAGTAAACTATCTTTAGCGGTAACGAGGTCATTCTTTTGTTCAAGAATGAACTCATACCGTTTTTTCATCTCCGTGAATGCTTCGATGGCCGTTGGGTTCACTTCACCCAGGTTCTCGAGGCGTTTCTTCATACGATCGCCTTTCTCCTGCAACTCCTCAACGGGTGTATCGCCGGTGCGTGGCTGATCGAGGATGTCGTCGAGGTTGATCTTGAACTCAACATTCAAACGCTCTTTCATTCCCGCCAGTTGCAGTTTAAGTTCGTTCAGTTTGTCCTTGATCTCGTTCAGCAAATGATCTGTTTGCTCTCTTTCCTTCGATTTATGACGCAGTTCGCTTTCCTTTTCACTCAGCGCATTGCGCAGGTTATAATAGGCCTGATCTGCTTCGTTCAGTTTTTTCTCTTCTTCTTCCTTGCGGCGCATCATCTCAACCAGCCCGTTCTCGGCATTGCTCAGCTGCTCTTCGCTTTCGGTAATGTTCTCCAGCGTTTGCTTCAACTGCGAAGCGTTCGATTCAACCTGGTTGCGCAGGTCAACCAGCTGTTTGCTCTTGTAATCGAGCTCCTGCTTCATTGAATTGATCTTGCTGGTTTGCCTTGTTAACTGCAGGTTGTATTCATTGAAAACATTCTGCGCGTTGTTGTATTCGCTTTCGGCCGATTTGTAATCGTTCTCTACGATACCCAACTGCTCTCTCAGCTCATTCAGCTGTTTCACCAGCTCTTCCCATTGCTGACGGGTGCCTGAGATAGATGAAGTTGTTTCCTCGAGGTTCATTTGCAGTTCTTCCAGCCTGTTCTGCGAAGAACTTTGTAAACCATGCAGGTTTTCCATTTTGTTCTCGAGAGAGAACATCTGGTTGGTGAGCGTATTGATATCGGCCTGTGCCTGTTTGATGGCGGTATCTTTCAACTGCTCGTTGTAACCGATCACCTCGTTATGCTTTTGCTGAATGCCATCTTTCAGTCCCTGTACCACTTCTTCCAGCGCAATGATCTCTTCATGCAGTTTTTCGAGGTTCTTGGCACGGCCGATCTTTTTACCTTCAAACAAACCGACGCTGCCGCCGGAGAGCGAGAATTTACCTTTTACATACTTACCGGTTTTTTCCAGTACTACCGAACCATTGCTGGCGGCCAGCGCATCTTCGCTTTCTGCGATAAATACATTGCCCAACAGGTATTCGGCGAGCTGACGGTATTGCGCATCCACCTCAATTACATCCATTGCGGCAATGGTGTTGGCGGGGGCGTGCCCGTTCTCCGCTTCCGATTTACGTTCGTTCAGTTTATCTAACAGGAAGAAGTTCGCTTTACCCTTCTTGTTATTATCGAGCAGGTGTACGGCCTGTAAGCCTTCCTGCAGGTTGTTCACCACATAATAGTTCAGGTAAGGCTCCAGCACGTTCTCAACGGCGGCGCGGAAATCTTCCTTTACATAAATGATATCCGACAGAATGGGCGCGGTATGGTTCCAGCCCGGGTTGTTGTGCAGGAACTTCACGCTTTCGGGATAGCCTTCCATAGAGTCGATCAAACTTTTCAGCAGGTCGCGCTCGTTCTTTTTGGCATCCAGTTTTCTGCCCTCTTCGGCCAACTGCTGGCGTAAAGCCTCCAGTTCGCGTTGAGATATCAGGATCTGTTCTTTTGTCCTTTCCTGGTGTTCCTGTAATTGTACCAGGTCTACCTGTCTTTTTTCCAGCTCCTGCTCCTTCAGCATCTTTTCTTCTTCCAGCTGTTTCATCTGGCTGTAGCGGGCTTCGCGTTCTTCTTCTATCTGGTTAATTGCTTTTTGCACGTTCTGGATAGAAGTATCGGCAACGGCCACTTTCTTTTCCGCATCGAACTGGTTGCGTTGCAGGCTCAGGTTTTCGGCGCGCAGGGTATCAACCTTTCCTCTCATTTCATCAAAGGCCGAACGTTTGGTATCCACCGCTTCTTTATGCTCTTCCACCATTTGCTCCAAACCTTCCAGTTTGCCCTGCTCCTGTTCTACCTGAACCCGGGTATATTCAATGCTTTCTTCAATCGACTTCAGCGTTCCTTCGCTTTTGTTCAGAAATTCCTGCAGGCTGGTTTCCTTTTCTTTCAGGAAGTTCAGGCGCTGGGAAGCGAGGTTCTTCTCATTTTCCTTTGTACGCAGGGTTTGCAGCAGGTCGTTGAACTCGTGCTGCATACTTTGCAGGGCGCGTTCTTTTTCAATGAACCCTACTTTTTCCTGCTCTATCACCGCTTCTTCATTGGCTACCTCCGCATCGAGCCGGATCTTTTTATCGGTCTCGATCTCCGACTGCGTGGTAAGCTCACGGTAAGTGATGTTGAAACCTTCGAGGGCCGCTTTGGCCA
>CBIHPC010000596.1:0-2800 GCA_966211305.1 uncultured Niastella sp. | reverse complement strand
AAACGTGTGAGCAAAAATTCACGTGAATTGCTTGCACCACCGGCATTTGCGCGTTTTTACCATCCTAATTTCCTGGCGCTTGCCGCTTTGCTCAAGAGTATTGCATTTCAATAAAATACACATGAATGTTGTACGATAAACCCCGGATACGCTAAATGCTGAACGCTCAGCGTTTAAGCTTCCTTCCGCAATGGCAGGCCGCTTCAGGTGCCGGGCGTTCCGTGTATGCAATCGCTGCAGAGCTTGCCATTCTTTCGCGTTAAGCGTTAGGCGTTAAGCGTTAGGCCCGGAACCGTTAGATTAACCATCATAGTAAAGCCCTGGCAGTTGTTTACCAACTGCCGGGGCTTTCGTATTGTATTATAGTTATTTAGCCGCTAAAAGCCTTTCTTTGGCTCCTCTCCTGTTCCACTCTTTGCGCTCTCCGGCATTTGAATGGCCAGGAACTCATTTCCATTTAGCACCAGTTTGGCAGCCTGCTGTACATCCAGCGGCGTTAGTTTGTTTACGTACTTTTCATAGTGAACAAACCTGTCGGGATTGCCGCCCAGCAACTTGTACTGTAACAATTTCTCCACCCAAACGCCATTCTCTTTCATGTTCAGCTTATGCTGTTCGAGCCATTGTTTTTTTACCTTGTTCATATACGATGTATCGGGGCCCTTCGCTACCATACTGCTGAATTCGTTTTTGATCGCTTTCAACAGCGTATCTACTTTTTGCGGACCGCAAGGCAGGTTCAGTACAAAACTGTAATTACTATACGGATATTTTTCCAGTTCGGCATAAGTGCCGCCGCCATAAATACCCTGGATCTTTTCGCGCAGTTCTTCAATGATGCGAATATTCAGCACTTCACTCAACGCATGCGCTTTCAGCTCGAGGTCTTCATTGAATGGTGTTTCACCGGTATAAAAAGCCAGGATCAGGCTTTGATCTTCTTTTCCCTTATATACGTTCAGCGTTCTTTTACCTTCTACAGGACGTACCTTATTATCGGTGAAACTGAATTTTTTACCGGTAGCGGGTAACCCGGCTATATATTTTTCTATCAATGGTTTTATGTCAGCTTCTTTAAAACTACCGGCAAATACAAAGTGCATGCCGCTGCAATCGCCAAAACGTTCTTTACGGATCTCCAGCACGCGGTTGTAATGCACTTTATCGAAGTAAGCGCTGTTAGGCACGGCCACCGGCGCCATGGGATTATTATTGAACAAAGATTTATACAACGTATCTACAAACGAAGCCCGCGGATTGGCGCCGATCATGGCAAACTGCGTTTTGTTCCGTTGTACAAACGCCCCGAACAAAGCAGTATCGCCGCGCGGCGCTGTACTATTTAGATAGATTAACTGGAACAGCGTCTTCAGATCTTTCACGCTGCTGCTGCCTCTGAAGCCTTCCGAGATGGCGGTAAACACCGGGTCAACACTAACTGTTTTACCGGCCAGCGCCTTACCAAGATCAGTAGGCGAAAACTGTCCAACCCCCATGGCTACCGTAGCAGGCACCATGTACTCGGCGTTGTATTTATCGGCCAGCCCGTAATTGTTCTTACCACCGGCCCGGGTAGCGCCCATCAGGATCTGGTCGTTCTTGAAATCGGTTGGCTTCAAGGTTACCGTTATGCCGTTGCTCAATACATAATCAATAGTACCAAGTAAAACGTTCTTTGTGGTCTTAACCACTTTGCCACCCACCGGCTCCTTACTCAACAACGTTGTGGCAACCGCTTTTTCTTCATATGGCTTTATATCGGCTTTTGCTTTCGAGTCAATGATCGCCAGCAGTTCGCTTTCAGCAGGCAGCTTACCGGTTTCCTTCGGCTCGGGACCGCTCATGTATACAAACAGGTTCTGCTTGCCCTTGATGGCAGCCGAAACGGCATTTACTTCATCGAGTGTAATGGCAGGCAACATCGCTTTTACATATTCAAACTCCTTCCCGATGCCCGGTATAGGTTCCTGCACCAGGAAATTGTTCACGTATTCTTCCACGTAATCGGCCGACTCGGTTTTGGCGCGGTTATTATATGTTCTTTCATATTGCGCCTGTATTGATTTCTTAACCCGCTGTAATTCGGAGGCGGTGAAGCCATACCGTTTTACGCGCTCAATTTCTTCAGCCAGCACGTTCATGGCTCTTTGCACATCACCGCCGCCGGCTGCTGCCATTGTATTGAACGACTGGTAGCCGCGGGCATACGATTCAAAATCGGCATAGGCATACAGAAACGGCGGGTTCTCTTTTTGTGTAAGCTCCTGCAACCGTTCATTCAGCATAGAAACGAACATTTGCTCTATGAGCTCTTTACGGTAGTCGCCAACGGTTACCGCCGGTTCCTTCTTAACAGCCGGGTAATTAATGGCCACATTATAACTGGTAGCTTCTTTATCGGTTACAACCATGGCCTGTGAGGAAGTGTAAGGCGGCACATCGGCATATTCCCTTTTGCGCGGTGAGGCCGGGTTGGTAAGCCCGGAAAAATGTTGCTTCACCATAGCTTCCGCTTTGGCCGGTTCAATATCCCCCACAACGATCACGGCCATCAGATCGGGCCGGTACCATTCCTTATAAAAACGGCGGATATTATCCACCGGAAAGTTTTTAATGATGCTGTCTATACCTATCGGTAACCGCTTTGCGTACTTCGAGCCTTCGAACAGGCGGGGATAGATCTTTCTGAACATGCGTTCATTGGCGCCCTTGCCCATACGGCTTTCTTCCAGAATGATGGCGCGCTCGCCATTGATATCATCATCGAGATAGGTAACGTTGTGCGCCCAGTCTTCCAGCA
>CBIHPC010000595.1:0-2802 GCA_966211305.1 uncultured Niastella sp. | reverse complement strand
ACTCTTCTTTCATCCGGTTTATTTCTAAAACCTGCCTGTGTTGCCGCCGTTGGTAAAGGAAAAGGATGGTAACAATAAAGCCTACCAGCAAAACCGCCAGTATAGCACCGATTATTATTACAACGTATATCTCTGAGTTCATAGCAGGATTATTGGAGCAGGCAATTTAGCATAAAGTTTAACGCTACAACGGGTAACCCGTATTGTTTTTATACAGTCGCAAAAACGCAATAATAACCGTGGAGTAAGAAATATAATGAACAAACATAACAAGGCTAAACAAATGTGCGTTTCGCCGGGGGTAAAAGAACAGGGTATTATCGGGGAGTAAACGTTATCGTAATGATCGCCGGTACCGGAGCCTGCACAAAAAAGCAATGGAAAATAAAGAATATAATAATATGTTCAGGAACGTAAGAATATCGTTCAGGTTTTTAAGAATGATGCCGGGTAAATTATGCAGATAGTTCCATAAGCCGATGAGCGGAAATGTACAACAGTAGAAAAACAATAATCCCGAACAGATCCAGAAAGCCGGTTCCTTTATCAGGTTTACCGAATGGGTTGACTGGAATAATTCAAAAAAATAAAAGATACAGGCTGCCACCACCAACAGGCAACCGATTGAATAGGTGATGGTGTGAAATGATTTTTGTTGAATAAAAAGCCTGTTGAGCAGTACCAGTACCGGGTAAACGGCCAATAACCATAAGATGATCTTCCTGACTTTAAGATTATATATACTATATGCTATAACGAACAGGTAAAACATGAATTCGAAAGAGGTAAAAACGATATATAACAGGGTAACGTTGATTTTATACTGAAGTAACAACCAGGCTGTAATTTCTACAATCAGGGTAATCAACATAAAGAACGGGAATGTTTTCAGGTACCTTGGTGCGGAAGCCTGAAAAAACAGGGTAATTGATGCCAGCAGGCAAAGGATCTGAATTATTATCGACGGGAAGTTCATCAGCCGCTAATGTAGAGAATTCGGCCAGAAAACAAAAAATCCGTCACAGTTTCCCGTGACGGATTTGTATAATATTAACCGTTGCTATAATTACTTATATAACTACCATTCCTTTATCGCCCTTGTCGATAATCGTAATACCAAGTCCCCAATCGTCATTTTCAGCGCCGCTTCCGGGAGGCCATTGACCCATATTGTAGGCCAGCAGTTGTTTGCCTTTGTTGGTTTCCTGGTAAACATTCTTATGGGTAATACCGGTTGCTGTTTCCTGGCGGTCTGTAGCAACAAACACGGTGGTTTGTTTACCGGCATAACCTTCTCTCTCATTAAAATTTTCAGGATATACGCCAAAGTGAACGCTAACACCATTTGCACCGGCTTCTTTCGCTTTTTGCAGAAATTCTTCCAGTTCTTCTATCGAATAAAAGAGGCTAAGTGAATCTTCCTGGCCAATGCGCTCGGAATTCTGCTGCCATCTTTCCTGTTTATATGTGCGGATAAGTGTGTTTACATGGTTCGAGTCCACGTATTTTCCCACCCTTA
This sequence comes from uncultured Niastella sp., assembly GCA_966211305.1. Taxonomy (GTDB): domain Bacteria; phylum Bacteroidota; class Bacteroidia; order Chitinophagales; family Chitinophagaceae; genus Niastella. The sequence goes on along the minus strand of CBIHPC010000595.1, from coordinate 1,283 downwards.
AGGATTTTTTTTCAATAGTAGTCATAGCTTGTGAGTTTTGATATGAGTGATTGTGTTGTCGACTCAAAAGTAGCCGTCAACACATAGAAAACTTCGGCTACAACTAGGTGTTAGCCAACTAATTACGAATTACTATTATTTGTAACGTGAAGGAGTTCAACGAGTCACGTGAAAAAGACGGTTCAAATACCGTGAAAAGTGGAGAAAATAACCGCTATTAAACGGGCGCAGCAACCCCGTTATTTTACGGGGAAACGATGACCGTATATTCCCCGTACAAAAAACCGTATCTAATAAATCGCGCTTTTCTGGCATGTATCCGGTTTTTGTCAGAAATTAGACATGGAGAGTTGCTATCATCCCGTTTTAGAAATCCAATGGTCCTGTGAAAACCCGCCGACAGATTTCCTCAAGGCTTTTGTTATCCTACAAATCCTCTTGAGGAAATTTTATTCTGATAACAGAATTTTTCCTTTTCAAACTACCTGCTTTATCTTTTTACCATTAGCCTTGTCCTTTTTGATAAAGTAGGTAGTTTGTTTTTTTAAAGCCTCCCCTCCATTCTGTGTAATCACAGGTTCCCCGTATTATTACCATTTCCATTGTATTTTCCCTTTCGGTATGCCACATTTGCCTGCCTGGCCCATTTGGAAAGAATCGCCTTTTATCAGGCTTATTGTTCCGCTGATTGCCGGTATTACTTGTCAGTGGTATTTGTCTATATCAGTATTTTCTTTATGGCTTCTTTTCGCCTTCAGCGCACTTGCATTATGGCTATTCTCAGCTTTTCCACTTTCACGCCAATTCAGCACCCAATGGCATAACGGCCTGTGGCTACACGCGATGTTATTCGCTACAGGAGGTTTAGTATTGTATTATAACGATATCCGAAATCAAAATCTGAATATAACCAGGCAATATGTTGCAGGAAAGGCTGTTCTGGTAACCATTGAAGAACCACTGTCTGAAAAAAAACAATCCTATAAAACCATTGCATCCGTTCAGGCAGTTCTGTTTGACCATTCTATTACTAAAGCCAGCGGAAAAATCCTTCTGTATTTTCAGAAAGACAGTATGACTCAACAACTTCAGTATGGCAACCAGTTGTTACTCTATAAAGCATTGCAACCGATTAAAAATACAGGTAACCCGGGTTGCTTTGATTATCAGCGTTACTGCGCTTTTCAAGGCATTTCATACCAGGTTTACCTTAAGCGGGGCGAGTTTGTTGCGCTCAAAATAGAAAATGAAAATCTGTTTCGGAAATTTCTTTTTTCCACAAG
>CBIHPC010000594.1:0-2803 GCA_966211305.1 uncultured Niastella sp. | reverse complement strand
ATTAAAGACTGGTTGTATGGGGAAACGATCAACTCGGTACGGCATGAGTTGAATATACCGATTCTGGTGGTTAATTTGTAGTTTGTGGTTTATAGTTTGTGGTTCTTTATTATCGGGAAGTCATTACAATCTTTCGACCTCGCGATCTTGTATTTTTTGTTGCTGAGAAAAATTGCGAACCCCAAAGCGCGGCAGCAACCACAAACTATAAACCATAAACAACAAACTATTTTTTCTGTAAGAGTAAGTGCTTTAAGCGGCTAAAAGTCTCGGGTTTAATATTGAGGTAAGAAGCGAGGACCTTTTGCGGCACCCGCTGCAACATATGCGGATGGTTGTTGATGTATTCGAGAAAGCGGTCGCGGGTAGAAGTTTTTAGCTGGTCGAAATAGCGGGCGTCTTTTTTTATGAACATCTGCATAATGATAGCGCGGCCGAGGGCTTCGGCTTCGGGCACTTTATCGAGCGCTTCCTGCATGCGGTCGTGCCGTATTGAAACCAACACGGTAGGCTCCAGGGTTTGAATGATGACTTCAGAAGGAACGCGGTGATGAAAGGAGATTTCAGACTGAATGATATGCCCCTCGGTGGCCAGTTGCAGGGTCACCTCGCCGCGAATGGACGAAGGCACGTATTTACGAACAAGGCCTTTGATAACCACATTGAGGTAATCCTCCATTTCGCCCTGGTTAACCAGTTTCTTTTTTTTCTCAAAACGGCGAATCTCCAGGTAAGGTATCAATTGCTCCACCGATCCACGGCTTATTTTCGAGAATCGCTGAAGATGCATCAGTAGTTGTTCGTAGCATTCCCGGGCAACAATATTTTTTTCCCCCATAAAAAAACATCATTTAAGATAAGGAGCATCTGAGTTCTTTTTGGCTCTCAGTAAATGCTTGAGCCGGCTGAAAGTTTCAGGTTTTATGTTCAGGTACGAGGCCAGGTACTTTTGCGGAACCCGCTGAAACAGTTCCGGGTTTTCGTTCATAAAACGCAAAAAACGCTCTTTTGTACTATACCGGATGCGTTCAAGCTCCCAAACTTCTTTTTGCAGGAACAATTCGGTGATGATCAAACGGCTTAAACGCTCCAGTTTAGGATATCGGCCATATAACTGTTCTGCTTTGTCGTGATGGAGTGAGTAAAAAGTGGTGGGCTCTATGGTTTCAACCACATACCCGGAAGGGTTTCCTGAAAAATACGATACGGAAGAAGAGATCAGTTCTCCTTCTTTTGCTATCTGGGTTATTATCTCTTCTTTTCCTTTTACAAAAAACTTTCTGGCCAATCCTTTTATAACGAAATACAAATACTTTTCCGTTTCGTTTACGTCGGTTAGCCGAACTTTTTTATCTACAGATCTTACTTCAATGGAATTGATAAGTGCCTCCAGTTCCTCAACCGGAAGATCAATAAACTGGCCTATATACTTCTGTAATATAGCAACCATACTGCAAGTTATGTTTTATCAACAATTAATAGTTGGGGTTTCACCGGGAGCCTCCGTTTTTTAGGTACATCTATGTAGCCGCTTCTGGAAAAACAACATACGATCAGGTGGTTGGGCAGCTAAAAAGCCTTTTGCACATTTGGCCATTCTGCTGTAGGTTTGCACCCTTATTTGAAGGCAAAAACAAGCATTTATGGCACAAAAAATCAATGTACAGAATCCTGTTGTAGAACTGGATGGCGATGAAATGACACGCATTATCTGGAAATTCATCAAGGATAAACTCATCCTTCCCTACGTTAACGTCGATATCAAATACTATGACCTGGGTGTTGAATACCGCGACCAGACCAACGACCAGGTTACAATTGATGCCGCCAATGCTATCAAACAGTATGGTGTAGGGATCAAATGTGCTACTATCACTCCCGACGAAGCGCGGGTGAAAGAGTTCTCCCTGAAACAAATGTGGAAGAGCCCTAACGGTACCATTCGTAACATCCTGGATGGTACAGTATTCCGTGAACCCATCGTAATCAACAATATCCCCCGTTTGGTTACCAACTGGACAGCCCCCATCATCGTTGGCCGCCACGCTTTTGGCGATCAATATCGTGCTACCGATTCAGTGATCAAAGGAAAGGGTAAACTCACCATGACCTTCACTCCCGAAGACGGCGGCGCACCTCAGACTTTCGAAGTATATAACTTCAAAGGCGATGGCGTTGCTATGACAATGTACAACACCGACGAAAGCATCAGGGGTTTTGCCCGCAGTTGCTTCAACATGGCCCTCGCTAAAAAATGGCCTTTGTACCTGAGCACAAAGAACACCATCCTTAAAAAATACGACGGCCGCTTCAAAGATATTTTCGAAGAAATTTATCAGAACGAATTCAAACAGGCTTTCGATCAGGCCGGCATCGTTTACGAGCACCGTTTGATCGATGACATGGTTGCCAGCGCTCTGAAATGGAATGGCAATTTCGTTTGGGCCTGTAAGAACTACGATGGCGACGTACAAAGTGACACTGTAGCACAAGGCTTTGGTTCACTGGGATTAATGACCTCTGTTCTGATCACTCCCGATGGCAAAACCATGGAAGCTGAAGCGGCTCACGGTACCGTTACCCGTCACTACCGCGACCACCAGAAAGGCAAACCTACCAGCACCAACCCTATCGCTTCTATCTTTGCATGGACAAGAGGACTGGCCTTCCGCGGCAAGCTCGACGGCAACCAGGCCCTTATCGACTTCTGCAACACATTAGAGTCTACCTGTATAGAAACAGTTGAAAGCGGTAAAATGACTAAAGATTTGGCCGTTTGTATCCATGGAAATAAAGTAGAACA
>CBIHPC010000593.1:0-2803 GCA_966211305.1 uncultured Niastella sp. | reverse complement strand
GGTACAGGTCATCGCCCGCCTGCTTATTGTTTTGCAGCACCTGCTCAAACAACATGCCTGCTTCTGCATATTGCTTCAATTGCAGATTGGCCATGCCGGAAAGGAATAAGGATTTATTATCTTTTAAGGAAAGTTGGTCAACGGTGGCAATAACAGCGTTCCAGTTCTGAAGACGGTACGCTTTTTCTGTTTCGGTAATGGTTGCCTGACCTCTGTCAGTTTGTAGTGTGTACCCTATGAACGCCTGTTCATACACGCGTGTTGCGCTAACGGTAAAAAATTTATACGATCCTGCGCCTACCATCAGCAACAATACGGCAGCTGCTACACGCAACGCCCTGCTCATGCGAAAAACACGCGCAGGTCTTCTGCTAGATGCCTGTAATACCTCAACGGGTTGTATGTTCCTGAAGTTTTCCCTTACCGAAGCTACCTGGTCATAAATTGCCGAATATTCAACGGCATCAACGGCCAGTTGCAAAAACTGCCATTGCTTACGTGTTTCCGGATCGCTGTTGATCAGCGCTTCCATCTCCCGCATTTCCCTTTCTTCGAGGGTTCGGTCGAGGTAATTAATTAGTAATTGTTCGTTACGGTCTTCCATAAAAAACTAATCAGACTGTTTGTTTACCAGCTTAGCGATAACAGGATTTTGTTTTACCAGTTCCGTCAGCGACTGCAGGCATTTGTATTTTTTGTTACGCACCACCTGTTCATTTTCGTAGGGCAAATGATGGGTGATATCTTTCATTGACAGATTCTCATAATAAAACAGGGTAAGCAGTTTTTTACAGGGCTCTCCCAGTTTGCCCAATACTTCAATAAACTGTTGTTTTACTTCCCGGTCGGCAATGTATTCACTCACATCCATTTCAGTAAGGTCGCGGCTCGTTTCGAATGCTTTTTCGCGAACTTCGCTCCGTTGTCTTTTCTTCAATTCATTCAGCCACAGGTTTCGGGCAATGGCTGTTAAAAAAGTTTTCACGCTGGCTTCACCTCTGAACTTTTCCTTTTTCACCAGGTCAATAAAAGTGACCACCGTTTCCTGAAATATATCCTCGGCATCGGGCGGCGTACCGCTGTTGGCCAGGATATAAGACTGGATGGCAGAAGAATACTGCTCGTAAATGTAAAAAATGGCGCTATTCAACTGATCACCTCTTCCGATCGCAGCAATTAATTCCGCATCGGAGTACATATTGCCCTTTATCATGCTCGGTATTAATAGTAAACGCCGGTCTTCGTTTTGTAACCGGCCAACTCACTTTTTAATGAAAATTAAAAACGATGGCAAAGATTGCCGCAAAATTAACGCACGGGCACTTATATTATGGTTAGAATTTGTAGAATAACCCAGCAAATTGACAATTGTCAATAAAAACCGACCAATTAATAGTAAGAAATACTTAGTGAATACCCAAATACATGAATACAGTTTGAAGTAAGTTGCCAGTTTAAATAAGTATGGGTTTGAAGCGGTTTAAAGGCTGCAGAAAGGCCAGGATGACAAATATGTGACCCCGGGGCCGTGAAAATGACTCATTTAAAAAATAAAGTTTTGAACGATAAAGGTGAACATAAACATCCTGGCTGCATATGTAACCTGATATTTTTCAAAGAGCCCAACAATATAAGTCTTGCAATTTAGTAGAATACTCAAAACTGTCCAACCCCAAATTTTGCCAAAACGGCGAAACGGAATGCAAATAGGGCAAAACATGAAGTGATTCATCGGAAAAATAATAACAAGCTAAGTAACTTGCACTCAGAACGATGAGACACCGGGTCCCTGGTGACCGGCTTTTAATTTGTAGCGCCCTGGCCATGTTCATGCGATTGTACTGTTAACGCTTAACGCCAAACGCATAATGCGGAAAGCCGTTTAACATACAATTTATTGTAGTTGACTGTTAAAACCAAATGGCAACACAATGTTTAATGAAGTGGATTAAGACGCGCCATAATATTCATTAACCACTATTCATTAAAGGGCTGTATGCCAAAAAAAGGAACCAAACGATCAGTACGGTTAGCAGCGAATCAGATCAAGAAATATCTCGATTCACACCCTGGCACAACAATAAGCACGGCAGCCCTGGCCAGGCAATATGGCGTCAGCAGAAATGCGCTGCAGGAATTTTTCAAATTCAAATTCAAACAACCTATCGGGCAATACAAGCTGAACCTGCGATTGACCGAAGCACAGAAATTGCTCAAGGCAGGCAAATCGATCAAGGAAGTGACCATTATTCTGCAATACGCTTCTCCCAGTTCATTCAGCAATGCTTTCCGGAATTATTACCATATCAGCGCAAGAGAATGGTTACAGGAAATAAAACATAACGGCAGCAAACAGAGCAACCTATGACATCAAAGGGCAAAACATGACGTGAAACGGAATGTAGCAATAAAGTAACGGTTGTAAATTGTTCCTGCCCTGTAAATAACAATGACCGGTAGAAACAAGATCGTTTATGACCCGAGCAGAAAGAAATATATACCTGTTCCTCGACGACCATCTGGGGTTGTACGACAATCCGCATGGGCTGGAGTTTTGCATGAACTTAGATGAATCGGTATTCGTTATCCATCCGCTTAAACCGCCGCCCGAGCCCTGGGTTGATTTTGGTTTATTATATCCCAGCAATCCCTTTTCGAAGTTCATGCAGGATTTCGGGTTCAGGAAATCGCAAGAACTCATCTCACTCACACCCGCGCATCTTTGGGCAATGTATAATAGCGGCAAGGCCGAGATCTACTGCACCATTGTTGTTAAAATCATCTTTTATCCATTGTATTTCCG
>CBIHPC010000592.1:0-2809 GCA_966211305.1 uncultured Niastella sp. | reverse complement strand
CAGTAAATATTCTATTCATAAATAGTGGGTATACGATTTTGGCAGGGGGTACAAGAATTGTACCACTTGCCGGTTAAATGTTACATTAAAAACTGGTTAGAATTGTTGGGGTTATATAACCACCCTAACAGCGTTTAACTATGAATTTGATAGTAGATGGTATTTATAATGGATCGGTTGCTTTGAGATGGGAGTTTTTGGCGCCTGTTTATTGAATCTGTTGGTTTTGTGTCGGCCCATTTGAAAACCGGCGGCGACGCAGGCACCGCCGGTTTTATTATTATCTTACGACCAGAATGCGTTCTCGGCTTCTATGTCGGAAGTAAAAACTTTAGCACTTACAATTTCCCCGTTTTTGACTGTATAAACGTCTATATTTTCAACGTTGAGTTTACTGCCGTCTGGTCTGGATGCCTGCCATTGCAGCAAACAGGCCACTTCATTTCCTTTTACGGTTACTGATTTTATATCTGTTAACCGGAGTGTGTTGTTTGATAGCTCGAACATTTTGCCTACCATGCCGAACACTTCGGCGGCTGAGTTTTTGGTCCCTGATACCAGGTTATTACCGGGTTGTTCCCATTGAACATCCTGACTTAACAATGCAGCCAGTTGCGCATTATTACCGGTTTGTACAGCGGTTAAAAAGTCGGTAACGATTGTTTTTGCCTGATTTTCCATATCTATGTTTTTATAAATGATGAATAAGATGTTCTTTGTTTGACGGTTCAAAGGTGAGAAGAAACCGCGCGATGGCTGTTATCATATCACGACCATCACTTGTCATATCGCGTCAGGTTCAGAGAATGTGCGGCTAAGCACTTACCTTAGTATTGTTATGGAAACTCCAGCTACCAACTTCATAATGGGGCTGCTCGCATACGCGGCACAACGGGATCTGACACCGCAACAACTCTGTAAACTGGCTAATATTGATCCGGCCTGGCTTAGGGCTACCAATAAACGGCCGTTAACTGAAAAACAGATAAATGATCTTTGGCTGAATGTGCTGCATTTAAGTCGGGACGCGCAGTTTGGTTTGCATCTGGGCGAGTCGCTGCAGCTGGCTGCGCTGGGAATAGTAGGGGAGATCATTAAAAGCAGTAAAACGGTTGGCGAAGCGGTAACGAATGCAGCAGCGCTGGCGGCGCATGTGACAGGATGGTTCAATATGACGGTAGCCAGGAATCGTAGTTCTTTTACTGTTCATATCAATCCATTGATGGCTGAATGGAAATCGTCAGCGCCTGCCGTGCAAATGCTCGATGTATTAATGGTTCTGGTGATCCATGAACTGGACGGATTAATGCTGAAGAAGATCGTTCCGCTATCGGTGAGCTATATGCCTGCAATTGCCAATACACATGAATACGAGCGCGTGTTCCGTTGCCGGCCTGTTGCCAAAAGCAGGAAAAACGCCATTACCTTCGACATCTCCTTTTGGAATGAACCCATTATCACCGCGAATTATGAGCTCCAGCATTTCCTGAAAGAGAAAATGACTGCTGCATTGAACCCGGTTAAAAAGAAAGAGCGGCTTTCGGATAAGATCAGCCGTTACCTTATCAGTAATGCATGGCTGGGTGTATTGTCACTGGAAGAAACGGCGGCTAACTTTCATCTGAGCCCCCGTACGCTTCAACGCCGGCTAAAAGAAGAGAACGTGAATTTTCAGCAGCTGGCCGACGGCGCCCGCCAGTATCTGGCCATACAGGCGCTTGAACAAGGCAGATACACTGTTAAGGAAATAGCCTATATGATGGGGTATAATGAGCTAAGCGCGTTCTCAAGAGCATTCAAACGCTGGACGGGAAGCAGTCCGGAAACCTACCGGCTAAATAATAGTGCACCATGAACCGGATCATTAAAATTGTCGCGAACTGCCCATTTATTGGCACGAATACCCCCGTTGTGAGAAAAATGCCCGTCATACATTTGTTCCATCAATAACAAACAAAAAATAGATTGTATGTCAAACAACGTTTCACTCCACAGAGTGCTGAAAGCATCACCGGAAAAAGTATACCGGGCATTTACCGAAGCAAATGCCATTGCATCGTGGTTACCGCCTTATGGGTTTATCTGCACGGTGCATGAAATGAATGTAACAACCGGCGGTACATTCAGAATGTCATTCACGAATTTTTCAACCGGCAACAGCCATTCTTTCGGTGGCAACTACCTCGAACTAAAACCGAATGAATTTTTGAAATACAGCGATAAATTCGATGATCCCAACCTGCCGGGTGAAATGATCACCACTGTTTCGCTGCAGAAGAATATAGCGGGCACAACAATAAAAATTACCCAGGAAGGCATTCCTGCCGTTATCCCTGCTGAAATGTGTTATTTAGGCTGGCAGGAGTCGCTCGAAAAACTGGCGAAGCTGGTAGAGCCTGAAATTCCGGATGCTTAATTCAGGTAAAGCGTTCTTCGCCGCCTTCTCAAATTGCCTTCAATATAATTGTTTCATTTTCTTTTGTGTCAAACGAAAACCTGTGGCCGGAGAGGATAGCCGCGTTCTTTCCATTACGGATACATTGTACGGTTTTCCCCGGCCATGGGTTGTCGATTACGCAGGTACGGCCTTTTTCGCTTTGTAGCTTTACCAGTTCAACGCGCCCGTTCCGCAGCGAACTGCTGACCAGGAAAGCGCCATAGGCGCGCAGTTTACTAAAGCTGGCGTTCCGGTTATGGTTCCAGTTGGGAAATATGCGGATCACCCCTTCATAACTTTGCAGCAGCATTTCATTGACGGTCATGGGCACAGCCGATAATGTTTCCATGCCGCCGCCGCCCTGGGTGATAA
>CBIHPC010000591.1:0-2811 GCA_966211305.1 uncultured Niastella sp. | reverse complement strand
ATGAGCTTTTCGCTCTCGATCCTGATCGGACTGATCGTTAGAAGCTTTATATAAAACCCTGTTTTCCTGCCTGTTTTGCAGTCCACTGCCCTGCTGTTTTTAACAAACAATTTGTAGCCCCCTCCCGTTTTGTTTATAGAACAAAAACAGGGAGTTATATGAAAAATAATATTATAAAATTCAGCCGCTATTTCGGGCTTGCCGTAATCGCATTTGCGCTGCTGCCCGCATCTTTGCAGGCCCAGCATAAAAAAGATAAAAAAGCGCAAATACAACGCATTGTAGAAGCTCAGAACTATGTATTCAAAGCGCAAACCGCATTGCCACAATCGGGCAACACCAGGCAGCTGACCTCCGATTTCGATCTGCAGATCTCGAAGGATACCATCATCAGCGACCTGCCCTATTTCGGCCGGGCGTTCACGGCACCGCTTAATCCTGCTGAAGGACCGCTACGTTTCACCTCAACCGATTTTCAATACGCTGTAACAAACCGAAAAAAGGGCGGCTGGGATGTTGTTATTACACCTAAAGATGTACATGACCCGCGTCAGCTTAACCTGAGCATCTTTGACAATGGCTCAGCATCTGTTGTAGTTACCAGTTATAACCGGCAGCCGATCTCATTCAATGGTTATGTTACGACCAGGAAATAAAACCTTCAGAACGGTCAGTTCCCGGCCGGCGAACTGACCGTCTTTTTTTCAATAAGAGTTTGCACCTAAAAAAAATGTACCGGAAACAAAATGAATTGCAAACGATAAACGTTTAAGCAAAACGCAGCGCATCAAAGCTGTTTGAATTACCGGGTTAATTTGTACTTTAAGCCAAATACGCACATGGCGACAAAAGCGTACAAACAAACACTTACCCGTTTCCCCATACTTACCCTCATTACTAACGTTTCGTTTGTCCCTAACAGAATTCCACCTATAAAAAAGATAGCAGATGTTCTTACGTGTTAGTTGATCCAGGACAACTTATTGCCAGAAACATACCCCTAAGTGATAATAATCATATTATAGATGAAATTTCCGCGTTTACTTTACATGTACACTCTTACCTGATCCTGTAAGTAATTCACTTAAAATCTCAACATCCCTATGCGCCAAACTAACCGTTTAACCCAGCACTTCTATGACCCTGAAGTACCTGACTCTGCCGTTCAATTCCGTGAGGCTGCCACTCAAACCGGCGTCACTAGTAATAATCCCTTACTCACTCATAAGGATTTCCTCCTCGATCATATCAGTGATGCGGTGATCTTTACCGACATGGATCTGCGTATTATTTACATCAACAAAAGAGCCGAACAGGTATATGGCATCAAAGCAAAAAACGCAACCGGTACCCTTTTCCGTGAAATTATACAATACAATTACATGGACGATTCGCGCGAGCAGGCATTGCAGATACTGCAACAAACAGGTAAATGGCAGGGCAAGGTTGTATATACCAGGAAAGACAAACAGGTATTTCAGCTGCTGGCTACCGTTACCTTTGCCCGTGATGAAAAAAAGCAACCCGTTGGCTTAATAGCCACGCTTAAAGATATTACCGCCGAAGAACTGATCAATGAAGCTGCACGTAAAACCAAACTCGAGCAGCAGAAAGAGATCAACCGGATAATGTTAAAGACCCAGGAAAATGAAAGGAACGAACTGGGCCGCGAACTGCACGACAATATCAACCAGATTTTGGCCGCGGTAAAACTGCAACTGGAATACGGGCTTGAAAATTATGACGAAGAAAAAAGCACCATTGAAAGATGCAAGAATAATATTGAACAGGTGATCAAAGAGATCCGCAACCTTTCGCACCGGCTGGTGTTGCCCAGGTTTGCAGAAACCACCCTGATGGCCGAGCTGCAAAAAACAATCGATAACATTGTGCAGCAGCAACCCGTTTACCTCGATCTGCATGGCCTGAACGAGCAATTGCTGCCCAACAACATCAAAGAAACCATCTACCGCATTATTCAGGAACAGCTTACCAACATTATCAGGCATGCAAGGGCCCGCAAAGCCAACATTAAACTGCACACCACTACCAGGGCGGTTTTCCTTTCGATAGAAGATGATGGCATTGGCTTCAACACTGCCCAGTCGCGGAGAGGCGTAGGCATTACCAATATCCTGAACCGGGTTGAAACATACAATGGCAAGGCCCATATCTTTTCTTCCCCCGGCAAAGGCTGCCGTTTGGAAGTAACAATACCGCTCGGAATGCAAAACGCTTAACGCTGAACGCTAAACCCTGAATTTCCCGGGGCCTTTATTCATTGAAGTCTCGTGAAACCGCTTCAATAGACGCAGCCCGAATTTCGCGAGCAGGCGTTCACCGTTGCGCATTAAGCGTTGAGCGTTTAAAGCCAGGTGGGCTTATATCCCTTATTGGCTTTTTCTTTGATCAGTTTATCTTTTTCAAGCTGGGCCGTAGTTTCCTTCGCAAAGGTTTTTACATGCACCTGTCCTTTTGTTCCTACCCTGCCATAACGAACGATCAGTTTACAGCCATCGAGGGCAGCTTCCCAGAACCTGCCCGCTTCACCCTCGTTGTTGATTAGCCGGTGGAATGTTAAATGATCGTACGGCGTAGCCGCTGCAGGCGCTTCCGGTTTAACAATACCGGCAACAGGTTCAACCGGCTCAGTGGCAGCCATTACCTGTTCGGCAGCCGCTTCCCCTTCAGGTACTTTTTCTTCTTCTTCCTGCCCGGTTTCCTGGTGCAGGCGTTTTATTATCTGCTCCAGTACCTTATCGGGCTGGCTTAGCCAGTCTTTTGCAAATACGTTGATGGTACGCCAGTTGA
>CBIHPC010000590.1:0-2812 GCA_966211305.1 uncultured Niastella sp. | reverse complement strand
GCCGAAGCGCGCACAGAGATTGTTGCCCTTTTTGAAAAACTCAACATTACCCCCATCCTGCTCACCGATGCCGATACAAAACTCGGCGGGGTAGAAACTTTCAAAGAAGCGCAACGCTGTGCCGATCTTTTTAAAAAACACGCCGACAGCATTCAGGGCATCCTGGTGGTGCTGCCTAACTTCGGTGATGAAAAAGGCGTTGCCGAAACCATAAAACTCGCTAACCTCAATGTGCCCGTATTGGTGCAGGGTTATCCCGACGACCTGAACAAAATGGATGTCGTGAACAGAAGAGACGCCTGGTGCGGCAAGATCTCAGTTTGCAACAACCTGTACCAATTCGGAATAAAATATTCGCTTACTACAAAACATGTGGTAAGTCCGTCAGATGAATCGTTCATCACCGATCTCAAAAACTTTATTGCCGTTTGCCGCGTGGTAAAAGGTATGCGTAATGTACGCATCGGCGCCGTAGGGGCACGCCCCGGCGCGTTCAATACCGTTCGCTACAGTGAAAAGATCCTGCAACGGAACGGCATTTCGGTAACCACGATTGACCTGTCTGAAATTCTGGGCAATGCCAATAAACTAACGGCCGACCATGCCCGCGTGAAGGAAAAGCTCGATGGCATTAAAGCATATACCTCAACCGGCAAAACGCCCAATGAGAAGCTGGTACAAATTGCGAAACTCGATGTGGTGCTGGCCGATTTTATGGCAGAGAACGCACTCGACGCTACCGCCATTCAATGCTGGACCTCCCTGCAACAGAACTATGGCTGTAACGTGTGCACCAGCATGAGTATGATGAGTGAGAACATGCTGCCCAGCGCCTGCGAGGTAGATGTTACCGGAACGCTGAGCATGTATGCCATGCAGCTGGCCTCGGGCACACCAAGCGCCCTGGTTGACTGGAATAACAACTATGCCAATGACGATAGCAAGTGCGTATTGTTCCATTGCGGTAACTGGGCGAAATCATTTTTACCCGATATCCAGATCAGCACCGCGCCGATCCTGGGAACATCCGTAGGCGTTGAAAATACCTATGGGGCGCTGGAAGGCCGTACCCCCGCTTCGCCGCTTACCTATGGCAGAATAAGCACCGATGACAGTTTGGGTATTATAAAAGCATATGTTGGCGAAGGCGAGTTAACGAACGATGCGCTGAACACATTCGGCAACCGCGCCGTAGCGCAGATCAACAACCTGCAGGGACTGATGCAGTATGTATGCCGCAATGGCTTCGAGCACCACGTAGTAATGAACGCCAGCAAAACGGCAGGCATACTTACCGAAGCGTTTGATAATTACCTGGGCTGGAAGGTGTATCAGCATGCGTAAGGCGTGAATCGTGAACCGGCAATCGGCAATGGGCGCGCAATTACCTGTGAGTGATTGGTTGATCGGTTGGCCCGAAATATGGATAAACCACAAACAACAAACATCAAACCACAAACGGTGTAACGATGGTAAGAAGTGAATTAGAAAAGCGATCTGTAAATTACAGAAAGAAAATATTGAAATATATCGTGGGCGCAAATGCCGGCCATACCGGCGGCAGCCTGAGCTGTATCGACATTCTGAATGTATTGTACAATCATGTGTTGAATGTATCGCCGCAGCACTTTTTGTCGCCCGACCGCGACCGGTATATTCAAAGCAAGGGCCACTGTGTGGAAGCATTGTTTGTGGTGCTTGCCGATAAAGGGTTCTTTCCCGAAGAACACCTGGAAACGCTTTGCCGGTATAAATCGCACTACATTGGCCACCCAACGCGTAAAGTAAAAGGAGTGGAACAGAATACCGGTGCGTTAGGCCATGGCCTGCCCATTGCCGTTGGTAATGCCATTGCCGCGAAACTCGATAAAAAAGATTACAAAGTATACACGCTGATGGGCGATGGCGAACTGCCCGAAGGCTCCAACTGGGAAGCTGCCTTGACGGCTGCACACTACAAACTCGACAACCTGTGTGCGATCATCGATAAAAATACCTTACAGATCACTGCACCAACAGCAGAGGTATGTAATACCGACCCGCTCGATGAAAAATGGAAAGCATTTGGCTGGGCCGTTAAGGAAGTAGACGGGCACGACCTGGATGCGCTGAAGAAAACATTCGACAGTCTGCCCTTCGAACCCGGCAAACCCAGCGTGATCATTGCCCATACCGTGAAGGGAAAGGGCGTGAGCTTTATGGAAAATAATCTCAAGTGGCACCACGGGGTGCCGAATAAGGAAGAATATGCATTAGCATTGAATGAATTGGAGAATAGTATCCAGAAGGCAGCGGTGTAAAGAAATAAGAGGGCCGCGCATAGGAACTATAAACGATAAACCAGAAACGAGAAACTGAGTATGGCGCACATAGAAACAACAGACCCGAACGGATACAAACCCAACCAGGAGATCTTCTCCGAAGTGCTGCAGTCGATGGCCGCCGGCGATCGCGATATCATTGCCGTTACCAGCGATTCGCGGGGCTCGGGCAAACTGGTGCCTTTCGGTAAAAAGTTCCCTGAGCAAATTGTGGAAGTAGGAATAGCCGAACAAAACCTGGTAGGCGTAGCCGCCGGTTTGGCTGCTGCGGGAAAAAAAGTATTTGCGGTTTCTCCGGCCTGCTTTTTAACGGCAAGGGCGCTGGAACAGATAAAAAACGATGTGGCGTATAGCGACAATCCCGTAACGGTAGTGGGTATCAGCGCCGGCGTAAGTTATGGGGCGCTCGGTTCAACCCATCATAGCCTGCACGACTTCGCCGCACTGAGGGCGATCAATAATATTACGGTAGTAGTGCCGGCCGATAATTT
>CBIHPC010000589.1:0-2816 GCA_966211305.1 uncultured Niastella sp. | reverse complement strand
GGTGTAGTTTGTTTTACAGTTACAAACAGATCGACCTTGTTCTGCCCTATTGTAGTATCGGCTTTCACCAGTATGAAATCGGGATTGAAAAAGTAGAAGCCATGCTCCTTTAAATAGTTATCGATGCGTTGTCGTTCAGCGGTAATAACCGCCAGGTCAAAGGGATCATTTGGCTTCAGCAATGACTGGGGCATCGTTTCGCGTACAGTTTGCTGCATTACAGAACTATCTCCTTTGAACTGTACCTGCTGAATATGGTATTGCCCGCCGGCTCTTACCGTATAATCTGCGTTGGCCTTTTTGCCTTTTACGGTAGTATCACCCAACACCCGGGCATTGAAATAACCTTTATTGATCAGGTAATTATTCAACACCTGTACGTTGGTATTCAGGTTAAGGTCGCTCAGCAGCACCGGCGGCTGGCCAAAACGTTCCCTGATCCATTTACCCGGACCTTTTTTCGCCTTCGCAAATGCATTATAGATGTTCAGCTTGAACGGGATGCCCAAAACCTTCTGATTGGGCACCGGGCGGGTAAGACCTGCCAGTTGCCTGCGCAGCGCCTTTTTCTTTTTGTTTGAGATATCATCGTCCTTAATAGTGATCTTTGCGCCGGTATACAACGCGTCACCGGGCGGCAGGTTTTTGGTGCTGGAGCATGCATAAAAAATAGTAACCATTAAAACCAGCACTAAGTAATATGGAACACTAACTGTCTTCACGCTTTTCGGCTTCCCTGTTTTCGGGTGAAAGAATATAGGTTTGCGGTGGCGTTGGCGCCTGTTTTTGCCGTTCGGCTTCGCGTCTCCTTCGTATGCGCTGTCTTCTTTCTTCACGCGCTTTCCGGCTCAGGAAAAGGTTTCTGAACTTATTATAGTCGAGGGTAATAACAAACGCTACGCCGGTTTCGATCACATAACCTTCAATTACGCCTTCATATTCATTTTTACGATAGGCCCGCAGCATATACCGGCGGTCTTTGCTAAGGCTGTAATCTACCGCCACATTACCGGCAATATTGTTTGCAGCGCGATTGTTATTTCGCGACCCCTCCAACTCAAAATTGCTGCCCACGGTTACCGTCAGCCGGTCGTTCAACAGGCGTTTTGACAATGCAACATTCATATCGGTACGGGTTTGCGCAGTGCCGGTTGAGTAATCGTCAAATGAGGTTACATCAAAGTTCAGGTCAACGCCCTGTATAAGCTCACCGGCCAGCCGGTTCAGTTGTTCGGTCAACAGTTTGCTGGCGCTCTGGCGGGCAAAAGATTCAGCGGTTAACCCGCCGGCGCTGCTTTCAAACGGATTTTCACCTACGAAACGGTTCAGTAACAACAGGGAGAATACCTGCTTATTCATTTCAGAAGGCTCCTGCCGCAATTGGGCAAGGCGGTAGTTGATGGTAGTGGCCGCTCCTTTTGATACTTCATTGCTTTCTTCGGGCAACTGAATATCGAAGCTTACCTGTGGCTGCAAAAGCTCTCCCTGTAATTTCAGCAATACTTCAAATGGCAGTCGCTGCAGAAACATATTCCTGTTTACCGCGGCTTCGTTACCCACCTGGTTCTTTACGAGGTCCATAGGCGCCGCTTTTGTTTTATAAATAGCGGTTACGTCAAGATCGGCCTTTGTGGGTTCCCCGTTCCACACGATCTTACTTCCCGGCTGCATCTCGAATCGCCTGCGCAACAAATTATAATTAAGTTCGTAGGCCCCGCCGGTGATCTCATAGGAGCCCGACAAGGTGGTTTTACCGCTGGGATCTATACCGCCGGTAAGTAAGCCTTCACCCTGCATACGAACAAAGTCGCCGTTGCCTTCATCTACTACCATCGTAAAGATGGCTTCCCTCTTTATTTCCACGTTGGCAGAAATATCGAGCCCCGTAATACCCGATCTGTTCAGCGAATCGAAACCCGCTTTTGCATTCATGAACAGCGTATCATTTTCCGGTGCATCCATATCTACAAACTGTACAATGCCTTCGCGTTTTACAACCGCGGGGTCCTGCTGTGGCAGCACCACGGTTACATTGGTCTTATCGGCTATGGTAATATTTCCATCTACTACCGGTTTGGCGCTGGTTCCTTTCAGGTGCATATTGCTGCTGAAAATGAGCTGGCCGTAATACAACCTGTTCTGCGCTTTGGTGCTGTTCATCGCCTGGAAGTTATTTGCGCGAACAGAAAGATCGAACCGGTACTCTGTGAAATTGGTGGTATATACCATCCCGTTCACGGTTGCCTTGTTCTTTGCAGAGTCTTCAATAACAAAGCTATCGAAGCGAATACCCTCATCGTTTATCGATACTCTTTCATCTTCAATATGGAAGAAGCTGTTGAGCATGCTCAAAGTGAAGTTCGTTTGTTTGAAGTTGAGCCCGCCATCGATATTGGGTTTGGCAAACGAACCCGACACATCGACCTTCCCGGTTATGCTTCCCTTTGCGTTTTTGATAGCGCCCATGCTTGCTCCTTCAATAGTGGCCATATTCAGCGTATCGAGCGCCACTTTGAAATTGAAATCATTACCATTTACCGGTTTCAGATAGAAATCTCCATTTACTGTAGCATGGTTGCCCCGGCCTGTCAATTCGATATTCGCATTTATGATATCTGCGGTGGTATTCTTTGCTTTTACGATCACATTCCCAACGGTGTCGCCTTTGAAATTGAGATTGCTTACGGTTACATCGCCCGAGAATAAAGGTTGAGTTGTAAGATTGTGTATCAGGATCTCGCCATCGAGTGTGCCGTCAACCGCCAGTGAATCGGAAGTAACAAATGCAGCCAGGGTTGAGATCTGGAAACTGGTAA
>CBIHPC010000588.1:0-2817 GCA_966211305.1 uncultured Niastella sp. | reverse complement strand
TCGCCATTGATATCATCATCGAGATAGGTAACGTTGTGCGCCCAGTCTTCCAGCACCTGGAAACCCTTTTCGAGGTTACCGGGTTTATCGGTTGGAATGGGCAGAATATACACCGTTTCATCAAAACTGGTATAGGCATTCAGGTCGTTTCCGAAGCCAACGCCTATGTTCTGCAAAAAAGAAACAATATCATTCTTCTTGAAATGCGTTGTACCGTTGAAGGCCATATGCTCGGCCATATGGGCCAGCCCCTGCTGGTCTTCGTCTTCCTGAATGGAACCGGCATTCAGCACCAGCCGCAGTTCAACTTTCTGCTCGGGTTTCTTATTCTGCCGAATGTAATAGGTAAGGCCATTTGCCAGCTTCCCGATCTTAACTTGCGCATCCACCGGTAATTTGCTTTGGGTGTTCAGCTGAGCAGTGGCATGCTGTAAAACAAAAATGCCCAACAGTAGCAACAGCCACCGGGTATGAGCGTGCAAAGAGTACATCATGATAGGTGTTTTTGGACTACAAATGTATTGGTACAGCGGGATTGTTGAACGGCCGTTAGTAAAAAAAGAAGCAAGAGGTAAGAAGTAGGATGTAAGTGGAGTTTTATACCTCAGGATTCGCGATTAATTTTAGCCTGGTCATCTTAAAAAGAAAAGGCGGGCTTCGCCAATTTTCGCGAGCCCGCCCATTTATTATCTTCTTACTTCCTACTTCCTATTTCCCACCTCCTGCTTCACAATCCTATATACGGTAAAGTTTAACATATACTAATTAGTTACTTAGCCACTTCCGGTATCACCTTCCCCACACAACCACTGGGCATTTGAACGTGCAGCATGGCGGCCAGCGTGGCGGCTATATCTGTCATATAGGTTTCGCGGTTGGTTTTGCCTGCAGGCACCTTCCAGCCATAAAATAACAACGGAATGTGCGAATCGTAGGGATTCCAGGCGCTATGGGTAGTACCGGTAGCGCCGCCTTCCATATAACCCGATTGCAATATTACCTGAATATCACCGCTTAATTGCTGATTATAGCCATTGGCCACCATATCGCGCTGTGCCGCGGTCAAAGGCACTTCCATAAACTTATCAAGCGCAAATACGCGTGCAACTTCCGGTTGACGGCCCAGGTATTGTACAACCGTTTTTTTGATACCATCCTCATCGAGCTTCATTGAATCGATCAGGTGATGGTTCAGGTATAACTGGTGGTTATAGTTACCAATGATAAGTTTGCTGCTGCCGTATTTCTCATTCAACAGTTTGGCAAGTTCCTGCGACCAGCGGCCGGCTGGCGCATGTCCGCCCGGTAATTTATGCTCCTTACTAAAACCGGGCACATGCGCTACGGCATGGTCGGCACTAAGGAACACCAGGTATTGCCCCTTTCCTACTTTGGCATCGAGGAAGCTGAAAAAACCGCCCAGTTCTTTATCGAGCCGCAGGTAATCGTCTTCCTGCTCAACGGAGTTAGGGCCAAAAGCATGGCCAATATAATCAGGAGAAGAAAAGCTGACGGCCAGCATATCGGTGATGTTATCGGCGCCCAGTTGTTCACCGGTAACGGCGGCTTTTGCCATTTCAACGGTAATGGTATTGCCATACGGTGTGCTGCAAACAGCGCCATAGTTTGAACCGGCGAATTTCTTCAGGTCATAGGGAAAACCTTTCTGCTCGGCGCCAAACGGTTTGCCTTCATATGGTTTTTCGTCGGCCGTGCTTTGCACATACGAGTTAATGGGGTACAGGGTGTTCCAGCCGAGACCATAGTATTTGTCAACCAGTTTCTTCGCATTGAAGTCCTGCACCCATTTTGGCAGTTCTTTCATATAATACGTAGAAGTGATCCAGTTACCATTGCGTGAATCGTACCAGTACGCGGCATTGGCTGAATGGCCGGCTGGTAAAATACCGCCCCTGTCCTTTACGGCAACACCGATCACTTTGCTTCTGAAGTTGGTGGCGAGGTTCAGTTCATCGCAAATGGTGGTCACCTGCATATTCCGGGGGCTCATTGAACCGGGCGTTCCTGCGGCAGCGCCAACTGTTTCAACGCCTGGATCTTCGGTACAATAAACGCTACGCTGTTTTAAGGGATCGTACCAGCCGTTGCCAACAATACCATGAATGGCAGGAACGCTGCCGGTATAAATACAGGTATGGCCACAGGCGGTGACGGTGGGTACGTATGGGATCAGCGTGTTCTCGCAACTGAAACCCTTGTTCAGGAAACGTTTGAAACCGCCATCGGGGGCATAACGGTCATAATAGCGATAGAGATAATCCCAACGCATCTGGTCTATAACGATACCAACCACTAATTTAGGGCGGCTTACGGTTGTGCTGGAAGGCGTGCTGGTTTTGGTTTGAGCGGGAGCAATAAAACAAAACAGCGAAAAACAAATCGTTGCTAAAAGAAGGCGCATTAAAAAAGTTTTGGCAAAGATAACCGGCTGCACATACCCCAACATTAAAATTTCATAAAATAACAAACACAAACGTTTGCTTAATAGTTTGATTGCTAATTTGTTTGAATGGCCGTTTTTAAAAACTTTTAGCTATTTGATTCAAATATTCGCTTCCAATATCCGTTTATGCAAACAACCATTAAACCATGCGGGCCAGGTTATCAAACCGTTAAAAACGCTACCTTTGCGCCATTCGCCAAAAACAGCAATAACCCTATTAATAAAATCCATATTATGGCAGATATTTTTGAAAGATTACTAAAAAATCAAGGTCCATTAGGTCAACATCGTGAAAGAGCGCATGGTTATTTTGCGTTTCCTAAACTGGAAGGCGAGATCGGGAGCAGAATGAA
>CBIHPC010000587.1:0-2818 GCA_966211305.1 uncultured Niastella sp. | reverse complement strand
AACCTGCGCCAGCCATTGGTAAGCATAACCAGGTCGAGGTGGGCGCGAACGGTATCATCGTTACCGGTAAAGTAATAATAAGGATTATGTATATAGCCACGCAGATCGCCGCTCAACAACAAATGCGACACAATGTTATCGGCATCGGGATCGGCCTTTGTCAGCCCCGCATCGGTAATGGCAATGCTCAGGTTTGTTTTCAGTGTATCGGGCACATCGATCACCAGTGTATTCTTGCCTCTTCGCTCCGTGCTCTTGGCAACCGGCACCACTTTGGTGGTAAAGAAATAATCTTCCTTGTTCACAAAACTTATCCGTTCGGCCAGCGGATTCCAGTTGGCGTCAAACAAGGTCATTTGCATGATGCCGGTAGGAATTCCTTCGAGCGGAATTGACCCGCTTACCATAAAGTTTTGCGCCAGGTTCAACCGCGCTTTATATACCACCTGTGAATTGAAATAACCCAGCAGGTACAAGGTCTTTAAATTCTCTGGCGACTCCTGCGAACGTTTTATGATAAAGGCCTGCCGGTTACCGGTAGGTGCGCACTGCATTACAACTCCTGTTGCTTTGGCTGCGGGCAATGGCGTTTTATGGGTTTGCTTTTTTTCATCGGTCCATTCGGCATAATAGGTTTTACCGGTTTGTGGCTCCAATGTAAAACGGCCCATGCCATCGTGCGTAGTGGTAAATACGGCTGCGGCTGCGCCTGAAGCATCTTTAATGACGCCTTCTGCATTTACCGGCAAACCATACTGATCGGTAACCTTTACCGCAACTACCGATTCAATACCGGTTACCAGATCGCCGCCTTCCGGGAAGAAACGCAAAGAAACCGCTGCGGGAATGCTGCCGGCCGCGGCTCCGCCCTGTTTGCTTCCTGCCGGTTGTTTGGCAGCAGTAGTGCCCGGCGGCGCTACCGGTACTGTTTTATTTAAAATGCGAATGGTTTTACTGAAAAGAAAAGTAGTATCGAAATTCAGCATCCAACTGGTATAGGCCCTGAAAACGATAGTGGGCGGTAAATTGGCCGGCAGATCAAAATGGCCGGCTGATGAACCTTCGTAGATCGGCAATACTTTTTTTTGTAATACTTTGCCCGACTGGTCAAGGATCTCAGCATAAAAATTCCTGCTGATGGGCGATGGCATGATGCCGGCAAATAAATACGATTTGAACCAGATGGTTTCACCTGTATTGTAAGCAGGTTTGTCGAAGTGTACATATATTTTCTCCTGCGGATATTTTTCTCCGTACACATTCACCATTGAATCGATCTGTTGAGCATAGCCGGCCCCTAAACCGGTAAAGATCAAAGCCAAAGCAATCAGGGATCTATATAATCGGGTGCAATTCATGGGGCAATTTAACTTTTAACAAATTAATGGCTTTCATAGCTTAAAATTGATAAAATTTTGTCTATGAATTGTTAAAGAAACCTTCATATTAGCATTTTTTGCTCTGCAGCCCCAAAAACCGCTATAAAATAGGCACAGGACGTTTATTATCATCCACTGCCACCAGCGTAAAACTGCCGCTGATCGCTTTTTCCCGGTCGAAAGAATACATTTCTTCAATATATATTTCAACCAGCACCCGAACACTGGTTCTGCCGGTATGTATTACCCTGCCGATGAGTTCAATGATCGTTCCTGCGGGAATGGGCCGGGTGAAATCGATTTTATCCGATGATACCGTTACCATTCTTTTACGGGCAAAACGGGTAGCGCAAATAAACGCCACTTCATCCATCAACGCCATGGCGGTGCCGCCGAATAAGGTATCGTAGTGATTGGTAGTGTTGGGAAATACCGCTTTGAAGATGCGGGTTTCTGATTGCTGGATCTTTTGTTCGATGGTCATATGAAATGTTGTGGATGTTAGTTGAACACGACATGCATTCTACTTTATAAAAAACAGTTACAGGTTACAAGTTGCAGGTTACAACGGAGGTGTGCCACGGTTCATTAGCCGCGAAAGGGTAATCGTGGCACACCTTGTAATCTGGAACCCGGTTACCGGTAACTGAAACAGTATAGTAAAAAGCTATACTTTAAACCAGGGCCGGTTGTTCAACCTTCTCCCTCGCCTTCTCCGCCGCCTGCACCATGTTCTTCAGTGCGGCAATGGTTTCCGTCCAGCGACGGGTTTTCAAACCACAGTCAGGGTTCACCCACAGGTTCTTAACCGGTAACAGGGCCACCGCTTTTTCCAGCAACTGCACCATTTCTTCTACCGTTGGCACCCGTGGCGAATGAATATCATAAACACCGGGCCCGATCTCATTGGGGTATTTGAACTTTGCAAACGCTTCGAGCAGTTCCATTTGCGAACGGCTTGTTTCAATGGTGATCACATCGGCATCCATATGGGCAATGTGCTCCATAATATCATTGAACTCGCTATAACACATATGCGTATGTATTTGCGTTTCATCCTGTACCCCGCTGGCCGATAAACGAAATGCCTTTACCGCCCATTCGAGATATGCCGGCCCATCTTCTTTTCTTAAAGGCAATCCTTCGCGAATGGCAGGCTCATCTATCTGTATCACTTTAATGCCGGCCTTCTCCAGTGCCACCACTTCATCGCGAATGGCCAGGGCGATCTGGAAGGCAGTTTGCCAGCGCGGCTGATCGTCACGCACAAACGACCATTGCAGAATGGTAACCGGCCCGGTAAGCATCCCCTTCATCAACTTACTGGTTTGGGCCTGTGCAAATACGCTCCACTTTACCGTCATATCACCGGGCCTGCTCACATCGCCTGCAATAACCGGCGGTTTTACACAACGGCTGCCATAGCTCTGCACCCAGCC
>CBIHPC010000586.1:0-2834 GCA_966211305.1 uncultured Niastella sp. | reverse complement strand
ATACCCAGGGCTTCAACGATCTTTTCAAAAGGAACCTCCTGGTGTTCATATGCATCCAGAGTGGTCTGCTTCACCTGGCTGAGCACTTCAGTAAAGTTCTTTCCTGCGCTCAGCTCACTCCTTAGTACAAGCATATTTACAAAGAACCCGATCAATCCTTCCAGCTCCTGTTGCTGACGGCCTGCTACCGGCGTGCCTACATGGATGGAAGACTGCCCCGTATAACGGAACAATAATACTTTGAATGCTGCCAGCATGGTCATGAACAAAGTAGCGCCATGCGCCTGCGATAACGCATGCAGCCGACCGGTCAGCTCCGCGCCGATCACCCGGTTCACCTGGGCCCCGCGGATGCTTTGTTCTGCCGGACGTGCATAGTCGGTGACCAGGGCAACGGGCTCCAGTGCCTGCAGCTGTTGCTTCCAGTGATCGAGCTTTTGCAACATCCGATCGGGTGTGAGATAATCACGCTGCCAGCATGCATAGTCAGCATACTGCACCGGTAATGCCTTCAGTGATGGCTGGCGGTTCGCTATGCGGCTTCGATATATTTCTGTGAGTTCCGCTACCAATATAGAAAGCGACCATCCGTCAAAAGCGATGTGATGCGCTACGGCGGCCAGCATATGCTCGTCTGCGGAAAGCGGTACGAGGTATACTTTCAGCATAAAGTCGGCCGCCAGATCAAATGGCGTTGCCAATAATCCGGCTATATATTCCTGCAGGCTTATGCCCTGCGCTGCGAGATCTTCAAAGGCGATACAATGCAGTTGCCACTCCGCGGCATCCCTGAGATACTGATATCCTTTTCCCTCTTCTTCCCTGATGACGGTACGCAACGCTTCATGGCGTGTTATAACCAGGCGGAAGGCTTCTTCCAGCGCTACTATATCCAAAGGTCCGTGCAGGCGGAATGTCCAGGGCATATGATACTGCGTGCTGCCTTTCAGTTTATCTATAAACCATAAACGCTCCTGGGAGAAGGAAAGCTGAACAGGTCCTGTGTTTTCATAATGTTGTATGGCAGGCAATACATTTTTTTCTTCCAGGCCGGCTAAATGCGCTGCCAAACTACTTACCGTGGCACAATCAAACATATCCTTTATGGCTACTTCCCTGCCAAGTTCTTTTCTTATCGCTGATACGGCACGTATCACGAGCAATGAATGCCCGCCGAGCTCAAAGAAGTTGTCGTGCAAACCTACCTTCGCCACTCCCAGCAGTTCCTGCCAGATATCGGCCAGCCGTTGCTCCAGGTCGGTAGCCGGCGCTTCATAATGAAGCGTATTGGTGGCTTTTACATCTTCGCGGCTGCTCAGGAATTTGCGGTCTGCTTTTCCATTCAGGGTCAGGGGCAAATGCTGTAAGGCGATCAGCTCAGTGGGGATCATGTATTCGGGAAGCCGCTGTTCGAGCTGTACACGCAGGTCTTTTTGCAACAACATACAGCTCTCTGTATATAAAGGAAGGTTAGCTATTGTTTCGTTTGAGGTAACAGGTTCATATGGCAGGGCTATTAATGCATCACATTTTTCTGCCGATATCACCAGGTGCATTTTCAGGGCATCTGGTGCAAGCAAACGGCGACAGTGGTAGCCCTTGCTTACGGCATACCGCATAAGCGCCTCAACAGCCGAACAATCATCATTTTCCCGGCGTATACTGAACGACAGGTCGCCTACGATCGTTGAACGCTTGTCATCCATTGCGGCTGACAGGGCCATTTCGGCGTGCAGGCGCGGATTGGGCACATCCTGCAAGGCGATCATGGCAACCCCTGCATCCAACTGCGACTGCACCTGCGCTGCGGTATTCATCGGCTGCCATTGCGGTCGTAATTGAGGCGGCGGCGTTCCTACATGCAGGATCACCGTATAACGGTAAAGGCTGAGCTCGTTTTCAAAATCCACTTCCTTCCAGCGCATCTCCACCGCGCAGATGGCGGGGAACTGCTGCTTCAAACCATAAAAGTAGGATGGCGCCAAACACAGCTCTTCTTCCTTAGCCAGAGCCTGGTCAACCTGCCAGTTGAACTCCTGCAACGCTGCACCCTCCTGCAACCGGTCAATCACCAGCCTGCTTTGAAACATACGCTGCAGGCGCAGGTCCCTTACGTCGCCAATGATGATGCGGCCTGTGCCCGGCAACAGGGATATGCTTTTGGCTATGACAGCGGTGAGGTATTCCGCTGCCGGAAAATACTGGACCACGGAGTTAAGCACCACGGTATCGACCTGTTCCTGGGCCTGCAAATGGATCTCATGTGCAGCGCATACCTGTAAATGGGTTGTACAATAATTATTTTGTTCTTTAGTGATGTGGTTTTTGATCCTGTTTACGGAGGCTGCTGAAAGGTCTGTTCCTATATATCTCTTTATATGACTTCGCAGCGGGTAATACAGTAACCCTGTACCGCAACCGATCTCCAGTATGCGGTTTGGCTGTTGCGACAGGATAACCTGCACGATATCGGCAACCCATTCTCTCATTTGCTGCGGGGCAATCGCTTTGCCGGTAAAACTGTCATTCCAGCCTGTAATATCAAAGGTGGGATCACCGGCGCTGTCGGCCGTTGCCGGCTGACTGTATTCCGCTTCATAAAGTTCCTGCCAGCCGGTCACCTGCTTTTCGTATAACTGCTGCTCCCTGTTTTTGAGCGCGGCTGCCACCGGTACATAATACCCTACCAGCTTATGGCCTCCTGCTGCATCGGGTTTAGCCACCACACAACAAGCCGCTACCTCCTTCAGTTCCTGCAGGGCCGTGTCTACTTCGCCGGGCTCTATGCGGTAGCCCCTGATCTTTACCTGATCGTCTATACGGCCGAGGTACTC
>CBIHPC010000585.1:0-2836 GCA_966211305.1 uncultured Niastella sp. | reverse complement strand
TTTGGTAACTGGCTCGAAAATATGGTTGACTGGAACCTGAGCCGCAGCCGCTTCTGGGGTACGGCTTTACCCATCTGGAAAACCGAAGATGGCCTTGAAGAAAAATGCATTGGTTCGGTTCCGCAGTTGAAAGAAGAGGCCGCAAAAGCCGACAAGGCGCTGGGTACAAACAATGCGAAGATCATGAGCGACCTCGATCTGCATAAACCTTATGTCGATGAGATCGTGCTGGTAAGCGCTTCGGGCAAACCCATGAAACGTGTGCCCGACCTGATAGACGTTTGGTTCGATAGCGGCGCTATGCCCTATGCCCAATGGGGCCTCGACCATGAAAAGTTAAAGGCAGGCGATGCGTTTCCCTTTAAACAGCCGTTCAACAAAACCTACCCGGCTGATTTCATTGCCGAAGGGGTTGATCAAACCCGCGGCTGGTTCTATACCCTGCATGCCATAGCTGGTCTGTTATTTGATTCTGTTGCCTACAAGACCTGCGTATCGAACGGACTGGTACTAGATAAGAACGGTAACAAAATGAGTAAGCGCCTTGGCAAT
This sequence comes from uncultured Niastella sp., assembly GCA_966211305.1. GTDB lineage: Bacteria > Bacteroidota > Bacteroidia > Chitinophagales > Chitinophagaceae > Niastella. The sequence goes on along the minus strand of CBIHPC010000585.1, from coordinate 2,284 downwards.
GTGGTTGACCCGTTCAAAACCATTGAGCAGTATGGCGCTGATGCTACCCGCTGGTACCTCATAACCAATGCCTCGCCCTGGGAGAACATGAAGTTCGACCTGGAAGGCATAAAGGAAGTGCAACGCAAGTTCTTCGGCACCTTATATAATACCTATCAGTTCTTTGCGCTGTATGCAAATGTTGATGGGTTCTCCTTTAAAGAAGCGTATATACCGCTGGAACAACGGCCCGAGATCGACCGCTGGATCCTTTCTTCTTTAAATACCCTTATAAAAAAGGTTACGGAGTATATGGACGATTATGAGCCAACCCAGGCCGGTCGCGCCATTGAAGAGTTTATGGATGAGCACCTGAGTAACTGGTACGTGCGGTTATGTCGCCGCCGGTTCTGGAAAGGGGAGTATGAACATGATAAAGTGTGCGCTTACCAAACCCTGTACGAGTGCCTCGAAACCGTACTGAAGCTGATGGCGCCTATTTCGCCGTTCTTCAGCGATGCGCTGTTCCGGAACCTGAACGCAGTAACCGGCAGGCATAAGGTAGAATCGGTACACCATGCCGATTACCCCGTTAGTAACGCCGCCGCCGTGGACACTGAACTGGAAGAGCGCATGCGCCTGGCGCAGGATGCCTCATCACTCGTTTTGTCGTTACGTAAGAAAGTGAATATAAAAGTGCGCCAGCCATTGCAAAAAGTACTGGTGCCTGTGTTGGATAAACACATGAAAACCCAGATAGAACTGGTAGAAGACCTGATAAAAAGCGAGGTGAACGTAAAGGAATTCGAGTACCTGACCGAGGATACCGGTTTTATCAAAAAGAAGATAAAACCCAATTATACGATGCTGGGAAAGAAATTGGGGGGCAAAATGAAAGCGGTGGCAGCAGCATTAACCGCTTTTAGCCAGGAAGACATATCGAAATTGGAAAAAGATGGCAGTATTTCATTGAATATTGAGAACGAACCCTTAATATTACAGACTAATGAAGTAGAGATCACCAGTGAAGATATCCCCGGGTGGATGGTGGCCAATAAAGATGTTCTCACCGTGGCTTTGGATGTAACCGTTACCCCAGAACTGGTCAGCGAAGGAAATGCCCGCGAACTGGTTAACCGTATCCAGAAAATCCGCAAAGACAGTGGTTTTGAACTCACTGATCGAATACTGGTTAAGGTAACCGAACACCAGGAATTGAACCAATCGATCGCCCAATTTAATAATTATATTTGTACGGAAGTTTTGGCAGATAAAATTGAACTTGTACCTGAATTACCAGATGGCACCGAAATTGAAGTGAACGATATTCCATTAAAAGTGTTCGTTACAAAAAAAGCGTAAAAGTATGGCAACCAAGAAAAAGGCGGCCAAGCCAGCAAAAAAAACGATTGCCCCCAAAAAGCCAGCCCGAACGGCAGGCGGGGCAGCCAAACCTGCTGCTAAAAAAGTAGTTGCTAAAAAGGAAATTAAGCCTGCTGCAAAAAAGACAGTTAAACCTGTGGAAAAGAAGGCTCCGGCAAAACCGCAGCACATTGCTCACCACCAGGTTGCTACCAAAGCGCATGCAAAACCTGCCGCTACTGCCGCTGCCGTCAAACCAGTTGTCAAACCCGTTGAAATAAAGGACGTTAAAGAAGTTAAAAAAGCTGTGGAGGCTCCTGTAAAGGTTGAAAAACCGGAGGTAAAGGTAGAGGTGAAAAAGCCCGAACCGGTTATACCCCCACCACCACCTAAAAAACCGGAGCCGCCGAAACCAGTAAAAGTGGTGATACCGGAGATAAAAACTAAAACATCGCGCAGGTACGAACCGGAATTCACAAAATCAGTATTAGATCAACCAGAAAATATTCAAACAGGACCAACCATGAGATATAGTGATGCCGAACTTAGCGAGTTCAAAGAGCTGATATTAAAAAAAGCAGAGCAGGCAAAAAAAGAATTGGCCTATTTACAGGGTTTAATAACCCGTAAAGATGAAATGGGTGGCGATGAGAACGAAAATCGCTACATGACGATGGAAGATGGAAGCATGAGTATGGAAAGGGAACAGTTGGCCCAAATGGCCAGCCGCCAGATCAATTACATTGATCACCTCGAGAAAGCTCTGATGCGCATCGAAAACAAAACATACGGTATTTGCCGTGTAACCGGTAAACTTATCGACAAAGCCAGGTTACGGGCTGTTCCGCATGCTACCCTTAGCATCGAAGCCAAGCAAATGATGAACAAATAAGCATTGCCTGCTTTAAATAATCGATTGGTTATCATTCTGCTTGAAGTGGAA
>CBIHPC010000584.1:0-2839 GCA_966211305.1 uncultured Niastella sp. | reverse complement strand
ACTATCAGTCTTTTCTTTTTATCACTCACTTACTCTTATAACTTATAACTTACTACTTACAACTTAATACTTTGCATTCAAATTTGGGTTGGTTTGCTCAGCCGCTTCAATGATGCCGTAATCGCTTAACACATCAGCCTTTCCTTTGCGAACACAAACATCATGTTCAAAATGCACCGAAGGTTTATGATCAACCGTGCGCACCGTCCAGCCGTCTTCTTCGGTATACACATCCTTTTTTCCCATATTGATCATTGGTTCAATAGCCAGCACAAGGCCTTCACGCAAAACCGGACCGGTACCTTTGCGGCCGTAGTTCGGCACCTGCGGATCTTCGTGCAACGACCTTCCCAGCCCATGCCCTACCAGTTCGCGCACCACCCCATAGCCATGTTTTTTTTCGGTATGCTCCTGAATGGCATTGGCAATATCGCCGATGCGATTGCCCGCCACCGCCTTTTCAATGCCCTTGTATAACGATTCCTTTGTAACACAGATCAGTTTCATCACATCTTCGGCAGGTTCGCCAATGGCAAATGTATAGGCATGATCGCCATGAAACCCATTCTTGTACACGCCGATATCTACGGAAATAATATCGCCTTCACGCAGTTCATTTTTATCGGGAAAACCATGCACCACCACATCGTTCACAGAAATGCAGGAGTTAAAGGGATATCCTTTATAATTGAGGAAAGTAGGCTCGGCCTTGTGATCGCGAATGAATTCGCCAATGACTTTATCCAGTGAAAGCGTGGTAATGCCCGGTTTCAACAGTCCGGCAATATGGGCCAGCGTTTTACTAACCAGTAACGCGCTCTCCCGCATCAGTTCGATCTCCGCTTCCGTTTTGTAATAGATCATTTCATTAATTTATATTAAAACAAAACCTGACAACTATAACAACAGCTGTCAGGTTTGGTTTTGCTGATAATATTTTTACATAGAAGAAGCCGGGGTAACCTGCTGGCGTCCCTGAATTCTTCCGCTCTTCATTAAACCATCGTACTGACGCATCAGTAATTGTGTTTCTATCTGTTGAAGGGTATCGAGAATAACACCCACCATGATCAGCAGGGATGTACCTCCAAAGAAAGAAGAGAATGACTGCTGTACGCCCATTCTTTGTGCAAAACCTGGTAAAATACCAACCAGTGCAAGCAATACCGCCCCCGGGAATGTGATCTTATCCATAACAGCACCGATATAATCGGCTGTAGGTTGACCGGGTTTTACACCGGGGATAAATCCGTTATTACGTTTCAGGTCGTCAGCAATTTGCTTGGGGTTAAATATCAATGCGGTATACAGGAAGGTAAAACCAATTACCATTACTGCATAAATGATCATATACCAGTAGTTGCTATGATTGCCAAATACAGCGGCCAGTCCTTTTGTTGAGTCGAAGTTGCTCAACAGGGTTGGGAGGAACATGATCGCCTGGGCAAAGATGATAGGCATTACACCGGCGCTGTTCACCTTTAAAGGCAGGAACTGGCGGGCGCCACCGAACTGGCGGTTACCTACAATTTGTTTTGCATACTGAACAGGCACTTTGCGCACACCCTGGATCAGGATGATAAGCCCCATGATGATGGCAACCAGGATAGCGATCTCGATAACGAAGATCAGTAAACCGCCACCGCCTCTGTTCGAACGGGCGGCCCATTCCTGCCACAGAGATTGTGGAAGGCGTGCAAGGATACCCACCATGATGATCACTGAGCTACCATTACCCAAACCTTTGTCGGTGATTTTTTCACCCAGCCACATTACGAATAATGTACCTGCGGTAAGGATGACAGTAGTAGACAACCAGAAGTATGGTTTATACGATTCGATCATTGCCTGACCGTTAGTAGTATTCAGGAATGCTACATAAGCGCTGGCTTGTAAGATGGTTACAAGCACTGTCAGGTAACGTGTGTATTGATTGATCTTTTTACGACCGCTGTCGCCTTCCTTTTGCAGTTTCTGAAAAGGAGGATACAGGATGGTCATCAATTGAATGAAGATCGATGCAGAAATGTACGGCATGATACCCAATGCAAGGATAGAAGCCTGGGAAAATGCTCCACCTGCAAAGGCATCGATCAAACCAAGGATACCACCGCTGGAATTACCCTGGGTGATAAGGTCGGGGTTGATACCAGGCAATACAATGTGTGTGCCTAACCGGTAAACGGCTATCAGGGTAATGGTCACCAGAATTTTACTCCTCAGCTCCTCAATACTCCAGATATTTTTCAGTGTTTGGATGAACTTTTTCACGGATTTGCCAAGATTTTTAAATTTCCCTCAAAGAAAAAAAAAGACGCATGGTTAATGCGTCTATGCAAGTTACACAAAATTACTTTACCAATTCCACGGAGCCGCCAGCAGCTTCAACCGCCTGCCTGGCTTTTTCGCTGATTGCATTTACTTTGAAAGCCACTTTGCTCTTCAGCTCGCCGTTACCTAATATTTTTATTTTATCTGTCTGGCCAACCAGTCCCCACTCTCTCAGTGTTTCATGAGAGAAATCATTCAGTTCATATTTTTCAACCAGGTGCTCAATTTGACCCAGATTAAATACTTTATACTCAACGCGGAAAGGATTTTTAAAGCCACGTTTTGGCAAACGACGCTGGATCGGCATCTGACCACCTTCGTGGGCGTTCTTACGTTGATAACCAGCACGGCTCTGGCTACCTTTGTTACCTTTTGTAGAGGTACCACCTTTACCGGAAGCTTCACCACGACCTAAACGTTTTTCTCTGTGCGTTGCGCCTTTTGCAGGCCTTAATTCATGTAATTTCATCTTGTTTGATTTTTACTTACGGGGAATCGCCCCTCGCTT
>CBIHPC010000583.1:0-2858 GCA_966211305.1 uncultured Niastella sp. | reverse complement strand
CGGGGTCGGCAGTTAGTGTTGCAGGTTTTTTGGTAACAGGAATGGAAAACCGGGTTTCGCGGTCGGAAATATCTATACTATGTTTTTTGTTGTCAATCTGCAGTTTGAGCGGGAATTGAAATAACGGCGACTGTTGTTGTATAACAGTGATCATTACTGTTTTTTGGGTAGCAATGTATCGCCAGCTTATTTCCAGTTTTGGATGGCCTGCGGTGAACAGCCATTGCTGAAAGAATGGTTTCAGGTTTTTACCGGAAACTTCTTCCATTACTGTACACAGATCGGCCGTTACTGCATTTTTACCGGCAAAGCGGTTGTAATAGGTTCGAATGCCCTTCCAGAATGTAGTGTCGCCCAACTGACGGCGTAACATGTGCAGTACCCAGCCACCTTTTTGATAAGAGTTGGCATTCAGCAATTCCATGTAATTGGTGACAGATGAATCAACTACCGGGCGCAATCTCTTTCCTGCGAAATCGATAACCTGCCGGCGGTTCTTCGATAACATGTGCCGGGCTGTATCGTAACCATATTTATTTTCGAAATACAGAATGGTCATATAAGTGGCAAATCCTTCACTTAACCACAGATGGCTCCAGTCGGCCTCAGTGGCCATATTGCCAAACCATTGATGCGCTATTTCATGCGCCAGCAACGATTCGCTTTTTCGGGTACCGGTTATTGACGATTCATCGGAATAAAATATGGCGCTGGCGTTTTCCATACCGCCAAACATGGTAGTTGATTCAACATTGGCCAGTTTTTTAAAGGCGTACGGCCCAACATTCTTTATGAAATAAGGCAGTATCTCCACGGCCAGTGCATAATCGTAAAACCCTTTGTCCTTTTCTTCAGGATATACCCAGCTCGATACGGGTATGTTATTAACCCTGCCTGCTTCCTGTATGGCAAAGTCGGCAACACCTATTACCATTATTTTGGTGGAGAGGGGTGTGGTTTCAGTATAATGGGTTACCCTTTGCCGATCGGCCAGCAGGGAATCGGCCGTTTTAATCCCATTTGAAATTACCTGGTATTGGGCAGGAGCTGTTACAATAAAATCAAGGGCCGCTTTATCGGCAGGGTGATCGATACAGGGCAGCCAGTGGCGGGCACGGTTCGGCCAGTTATCGGCAAAGAAAACGCGATGGCCATATTTGTTTTTGGTAATGATGAGCCCGTTGTCGGGGATGCCTTCGTATGTGATCTCAAATTTTTTTCTGTCCCCACTTTTAACTGCCGCCCCAATGGTGAGCAAATTATCGATGTGCGTAAAGGTGAGCGGTTTTCCATTCTCCGAAACCTGTATAACGGCCATGCCTTTGCGGTTATTATTCCTTGAAATAAGATCGAAGGTGATGGCATGCGCATCTTTCATGCACAACACCTCGATGGCTGCGTTCCCTTTTATTACATCGCTTGTATCGGTAAGGACTATTGAAAATTTATAGTGTTGAACATCTATGGGGGCGCCGGGTTGCTGGGCCTGTAAAAAAGAAAGATAACAGAAAGCAATGAAAAGCTGCAATGTCTTTTTCATGTATGAATTTATAATTTCTCCAGCAGATCAACCACTTTTTCTCTTTTTAATATAAGGTAGCCTAACCGGTCATTACTGATGCCTTCGCATAGCTGGTAACTGAATTCGAGTTGATCGTCTTTAACGGTGGTTTCAAAAAAACGGAACGTAATGTTGGGATATTGTTTCAGCTCTTCGCCTATTTCGTACAGGTGGGTTGAAAGTATGAACAGTGAGCTTTTTATCTTTATCAATCCTTTAATTACGGTGGAAGAACATTTCATAGCATCCTGCACGTTAGTGCCTTTGAAGAGTTCATCAATAAGCACCAGCCATTTGCGGCCATCATTGATCTTTATGATGGTATTCTTTATGCGTTGTACCTCATTGAAGAAATAGCTTTCGCCTTTTATGATATTATCTACCACGTTGATGTTGCTTAACAGCCCGTCGAACAGGGTAAGGCGCATAGACCGGGCCGGTACACCCATGCCCAAATGGGCAAGGAACACGGTGCTGCCTACCGCTTTAATGAAAGTACTTTTGCCGGCCATATTGGCGCCGGTAAGAAAGAGGAAATTATTATCCTGGTTTAACCGCACATCGTATGGGGTGGGGGTGTGCAGCAGAATATGATACAATTGTTGCGCATCGATAACCGGTTCTTCCTGGTTAATGAACTCAGGAAAACAAAGTCCCAGTTTTTGTACGGCTACTGCCATGGAATACCAGGCATCTAACCGGCTGTATATTGTTATAAGTTCGAATGCTGCATGTCTGAACTGATCCCTGATGTAACCGCCGTAATGTAACGTTTCTTTCCAGCTGAATTCTTTGCCCCGTTCCCGTTCTCTCAACTGTATGAGGATGGGTTTGTTCATCAGGTCGGCGGCGCGGCGCAGGAAGGTGCGTATCAACAGGGGCGCATCCTCATTATCGAGCAACTGCACCAGCCGGTTCATTCCTTTCATAAAATCGGAAAAATGCGAAATGGAATACCGTACCAGCGAGAAATCGCCCCCATTGAACAATTTATAAGTTAAGGCATGAACTACGTTGGCGTTGGGAATGGCATCAACATTACTGTCATAGAACTTCTCTATCACCATTAATGTGCCATTGCTGATCTCATTTGGCCACTGGTCAATATTGGCAATGATCGACTTCAAAACCTGCTGGGTGTCCTGTATAGGTTTCAGGTCGCTGAAGGGATTGCTGAAATATTTTAACAGCCAGTCGCGCCCCTGCGAGGTACGGGTAAAACAAAGCCGGTGAAAAATTGAAAATTCTTCCTCATGCTGAAATACAGACAGATCGTTATACGTGGTATTGTCCAGTT
>CBIHPC010000582.1:0-2861 GCA_966211305.1 uncultured Niastella sp. | reverse complement strand
GTATAACAGTTTCGCATGCCCTAATTTACAACAAGCTCTTCACTTTCTCTATCACTTGTTGCAGCTTGCTGGCGTCCTGTCCGCCGGCGGTTGCCAGCGTTTTTTGTCCGCCCCCGCCACCTTTTATAAGCGGGGCAATATGTTCTTTAATGATCTTTCCGGCATCGAGCTGGCGGGCAGCCACTACGGTATCGGCAACACCCACAGCCACAAATGGTTTACCGCCAATGTTGGCGCATAATACCACTACGTGATCATTCAGGTGGTTCTTCAGGTCAAAACACAATTTCTTTAATGCATCGGCATTGCCCACTTCTACAATATCGCCCACGAAGGTTACACCGTTGATGATCTCGTCTTTATGCAACAGTTCATTACGAACGCCAACAAGAATACGGTTCTCGAGGTGTTCGAGTTTTTTCTTTACGTCACTGTTCTCTGCAGCCAGGTTTTGAACTGCCTTTAACAGATCGGCCGGGTTTTTCAACTCTTCTTTTACCTGTTGCAACTGCGCTAACTGCTCATTGATATATTGTTCAGCTGCAATGCCGCATATAGCTTCGATACGGCGAACGCCGGCTGCTACCGCTGACTCATGTTTTAATTTGAACATACCCAGTTCGCCGGTTGCGCCCACGTGGGTGCCACCGCACAATTCAACCGAGTAAGCGGGGTCCATGACCACTACACGCACCACATCGCCATACTTTTCACCAAAAAGCGCCATGGCGCCCAGTTTCAGGGCTTCTTCCTTTGGCATTTCTTTAATTACTACCGGTATGTTGGCGCGGATCTTCTCGTTTACGATGGCCTCTACCTTTGCTATTTCATCAGCCGTCATTTTGGCGAAATGCGAGAAGTCGAACCGGAGGTATTCATCGTTCACCAATGATCCTTTTTGCGCCACATGGGTGCCCAGCACTTTACGCAGGGCGGCATGCAGCAGGTGGGTGGCAGAGTGGTGTACCGCAGTGCGTGCCCGGCGGCCGGCATCGATACGGGCGTCTACAATACCTGTGATATTGATAGGAAGTTTCTCAACAAAATGAATGATGAGGTCATTTTCTTTTTTAGTGTCAACAACTGCTACTTCTTCGCCTTCAAAAAATAAGGTACCGGTATCGCCAACCTGTCCGCCACTTTCGGCATAGAACGGGGTTTTGGTAAGCACCAGCTGGAAGGAGGTTTTCCCTTTGGCGGTCACCTTGCGGTATTTCAGCACTTTGGCTTCAGACCGGGTATGATCGTACCCCACAAAGCTGGTGCTGCCATCTTCGCTCAGTACCATCCAGTCTTCTGCACTTAACGCCGTAGCGGCGCGGCTGCGGTCTTTCTGCTGTTGCATTTCGGCTTCAAAACCTTTCTCGTCAACTTCGAGGTTATTTTCCCTGGCTATTAACCGGGTTAAGTCGATGGGGAAACCGTAGGTGTCGTACAGTTCGAAAGCGGCAGAACCGTTGATGGTTTTGTTCTTTGCGGAAGCAATTATTTCATCGATCTTTTTCAACCCTTTTTCCAGCGTGCGCAGGAAGGCGTCTTCTTCTTCCTTAACCACTTTCACAACAAAATCCTGTTGTTGTATCAGTTCAGGAAAAACCGCTTTGAACTGTTCGGCCAGTACGGGTACCAGCTGATGCAGCAGGGGTTGCTTATAATCGAGATAAGAATAATAATAACGAACCGCGCGGCGCAGAATGCGGCGGATCACATAGCCGGCCCCGGTATTGGAAGGCAGTTGTCCGTCGGCAATGGTAAAGCTGATGGCGCGAATATGATCGGCCAGCACGCGGAAGGCTACGGCCTGGTGCCATTCGGCAATGGATGCAGGCGTGGCTTTGGAATCGTATTTTCTGTTAGTGATCTTTTCAATGGCGGCCAGGGTGCCGGTGAAAACATCTGAATCGTAGTTGGATTGTTTTCCCTGCAGTACGCGCACCAGGCGCTCGAAGCCCATTCCCGTATCAACGTGTTTGGCGGGGAGGGGTTCAAGGGAACCGTCTTTTTTACGGTTGTACTGCATGAATACGTTGTTCCAGATTTCTATCACCTGCGGATGATCATTATTAACCAGTTGGGCACCGCTAACTGCTTTTCTTTCTTCATCAGAGCGGCAGTCAACATGTATTTCAGAGCAGGGACCACATGGGCCGGTATCGCCCATTTCCCAAAAGTTATCTTTTTTATTTCCCGGCAGAATACGGTCAGGAGCTACCAGTTTGGCCCATTCATTATAAGCCTCTTCATCTTTAGCCAGGTTTTCATCTTTATCTCCTTCAAAATAAGTCACATATAACCTGTCCTTAGGTATTTTATATACCGCTGTAAGCAGTTCCCAGCTCCAGGCAATGGCTTCCTTTTTAAAATAGTCACCAAAGCTCCAGTTGCCCAGCATTTCGAACATGGTATGGTGGTAGGTATCAACGCCTACTTCTTCGAGGTCGTTGTGTTTACCACTTACCCGCAGGCATTTTTGGGTGTCGGCCACCCGGGGAAAAGGGGCTTTTTTATTACCGAGGAAAAAGTCTTTGAACTGGTTCATGCCCGCATTGGTGAATAACAGAGTAGGGTCATTCTTAACCACAATGGGGGCCGATGGAACGATTTCATGGCCTTTACTTCGGAAAAATTCCATGAAATGCTGTCGTATTTCTGCGCTGGTCATCATAAAACGGAACGATCTTTGATAAAATTGACACTTAAGCCTTTATATTTGTAAATGTTACCGTTTGGGGCAACGGCTGCAAAGGTAACTTAATTCGGTCTGTTTTGCTGAAAAGCAACCTTGGTAATCGGCTTGTATCCATGAAGAAAATCAAGTACTACTACAATACCAATACGCTCCGATATGAAAAACTGGAGAC
>CBIHPC010000581.1:0-2892 GCA_966211305.1 uncultured Niastella sp. | reverse complement strand
TTTTTTCGCCCTTATGTGAACAATTGCACGAATGGAATTGTCTGGCCATTGAAAACATCATAGTAATACAGATGAAAATCTCCAATGAAACTAAAGTAGGCGCATTAACCGCGATCGCGATCACTGTGCTTATTCTTGGCTTTAATTTTTTGAAAGGAAAAAGTGCCCGTGGCAAGGAAGTGTTTGCGGTTTTTCCGAATGTAGAAAAACTGGTTGTATCGAACCCGGTTAAAATCAATGGTTTACAGGTAGGTAAAGTAACCGATTTGCAGGAAATAGATAAAAACATGAGCGGTATTCTTGTTACCTTAACCCTTACCAAGGACCTTAACATTCCGAAAAATTCAGTGGCCGTTCTCAATGCTGAGCTGCTTGGCAGCGGCGAGGTAAATATCCATTTGGGCAATGGGTCTAACTATGTGCGGGAAGGCGACACCATTCGTACCGAACGCGTATTGGGTTTAACCGACAGATTTCAGAAATCACTGGACCCGGCCATCGACAATATCAATAAAACATTGCTCTCGCTCGACGAAGTATTGCAAAAGCTCAATACCATCCTCGACCCCAATACCCGAAATAACTTACAGGGCATCATCGCCAACCTGGCCATGTCGTCCCGTTCGCTTGAGCAATTGCTGAATACCGAAAGCGGTATGCTGGCTAAATCGATCGGCAACCTGAATGTTATTACATCTAATTTCGCGCGCAATGGTCCAAAGATCGACAGCACTTTCACCAACCTGCAGATTGCAACCGACAAACTGTCGAAGGCAAAAATTGCGGAAGCTATTGAAAGCATGCAGCGTACCATGGCCAGGCTTGAAGCAGGCATCGCCAAGATCGACAGCAAGGAAGGCACTGTTGGCCTGCTGTTAAATGATCGCAAATTGTACGATGAGATCCGCCTCACTAATCGCAGTTTGACTATCTTGCTCGACGACCTGCGGGTAAATCCGAAACGTTATATTAATATATCCCTGTTTGGTTCAAAAGACAAAAAGGGACCGTTAAAAGCCCCGCTCGACACACTGAAATAATAAGGAAAGCTTAATAAATGATACGATATGTGTTGTCGCTGATAATAACGCTGGTTGCGTTGTTGTCTATCGGCAAAGTACATTCCCAGGTAATTACCACCCGGCCCGGCGCAGATACTATGAAAGTAGTTAACCTGATCAATGCCGACCGGCTTAGCTATAAACGACCAGATTCATTGACCGACCTGCAAATGCTGGCCGGTAATGTTCAGTTACGGCAGGGCAATACACTCATCAATTGCGACAGCGCCGTATGGAATAAGAAAACGCGGTTTGTTGAAGCATTCGGTAATGTACACATTATCGACAACGATACGGTGAACATAAGATCGCAGTACCTGCAATATTATGTTGATACCAAAATAGCCAATCTCAAAAACAATGTATCGCTAACCGACAGTAAAAGCACCCTGTACACCAATGAGCTGCAATACGATCTCAATACCAAGATCGGCGAATACCATAATGGCGGCAAACTCATCAATCAACAATCGGTACTAACCAGTAAAGAAGGTATTTATTACGAGGAGCTGAAAGATGTATATTTTAAAAAGAATGTAGACCTGAAAGACCCCAAATACACGCTGAAGACCGATTCGCTGATATACAACACCGCCAGCCAGATAGCTACATTCATTGCCCCCACTACCATTATCGACAGCGCCAATCGCGTGATTCAAACCAGCGATGGGTTTTACGATACCCGCAACCGCAAAGCGTTTTTTGGACAACGGCCAGTATTGAAAGATGGCCCGGTAACGGTAGTAGCCACTTCCATCGCCACCGACGACAGTACCGGCATAAGCATTTTGCGCGGCAATGCGGTATATGTAGATACCGCCCAGGGCATTTCGGTGCTGGCCAACCGCATCGATGCCAACCGCAACGATGGCACCTTCCTCGCCACCCAACATCCCCTGCTGATCATAAAACAGGATAAAGACTCGATTTATATTACCGCCGATACCCTGTACTCGGGCCGGCTCAGCAAATTACCCGGCGGCTATGGGTCGAAAGACAGCAGCAGCCTGCTGTCCGATACCAACCGCCTGCAACGCGATACCAGTTTCCGCAAACGCGATTCCGCCTTGCTGCAGGGCGATAGTATTATGAACCTGGCAAAAGATTCGGCCAGCCTGCGCGATACCAGTAAAATACCAACGGCCATTGCCCGCGTTGATATCGATGATGCTGCCTTTGTGCCAACAGATAGCAGCACGGTGCAGCCCGACACAACCGTCAGTTCGAAAAATATTACCAAAGACATAGCGCCGGCACTTACATTAAAAAAACCGCCGCCGCCAAATAAGAATGGTGCCCAACCGGCGCCCGCAGCCGGTAAAACGGCTGGCAAACCGGCAACAGCAACCGCCGATAACAAAAACGACAGTACCGACCGGTTTTTCCAGGCATGGCACCATGTGCGCATTTTCTCCGATTCCATGCAAGCTGTTTCTGACAGCCTCTGGTACTCGGGCAAGGACTCCATTTTCAGGTTGTATACCGACCCCGTTCTGTGGGCCAGCAACAGCCAGATCACCGGCGATACCATTTACCTGTACACCAAAAACAAAAACCCCGATCGTTTATACGTATTCGAAAACGGGTTTGCCATCAACCTCGGCGATAAGGAAATGTATAACCAGGTAAAAGGCAACCGCCTGAATGGTTACTTCAAAAACGGGGAAATTGATTATATGCGGGCGCAGGGCAATGCCGAAAGCGTATATTACGTTAAAGACGACAAGGGATATGTAAAGGGCATCAATAATGCTACCAGCGATATTATTGACCTTCGTTTCAAAAATAAAGAACTGAACAAAGTAGTCTTCATCAGCGAAGTGACCGGTAC
>CBIHPC010000580.1:0-2911 GCA_966211305.1 uncultured Niastella sp. | reverse complement strand
AGCGTTTTATACTCCTGGAAGAAGTGGCGCAGTTCATCAAAGAAGTGCGGGGGTATTTCCTCGATGTTGTTGTAGTGTTTTACGCTTGGGTCGTTGGCAGCTACAGCAATGATCTTGTCGTCGGCATCGCCGCCATCGATCATTTGCATAACGCCAATTACCTTGGCTTCCATAAGGCACAATGCCTGTACGGGTTGAGAAGTGATAACCAATATGTCGAGCGGATCTTTATCGTCGCCGTAAGTTTGCGGAATGAATCCGTAATTACAGGGATAATAGAATGATGAATAAATGATCCGGTCGAGTTTTAACAAACCGCTATCCTTGTCAATTTCATACTTGGCCCTGGACCCCTGCGGAATCTCAATGACTGCATTTACAATCCGTGGAGCCTGATCACCAGGAGGCACGCCATGCCAGGGATGGGAAACAGTTATCATATTGTTCTTTTAAAATTTAAGCAAATCTATAATAAAGTTCATATTAACTTAATTAATACTGTACCCTGCCAGGTTGCCAGTAAGCCGGGAATGATACTGGCGCCGGTGTACAGCATGAAGTTCATTAATTGCCGATTTGAGCAGGTTAATGTTTTTTCGTAAGCAACAAACGTTGAGAAGGTGGTAAAGCCGCCAAAACCCCGTAGTGAGCAATAAGCCCCATTCGGGTGAATGCAGGTTACCTTTATCGGCCAGGGCGCAAAATAAACCAATAAAAAAACAACCGGCAACATTTACTGTCATGGTCCTTCCCTGTCTTCTCCTATATGCTTCCGGAACATGTTTACATTTTTATAACTGATTTCAGGTCAACGAACCAGCTATCCTGGTTGCGTACGATCCGCAGGGTAGTGGTATCGGCGGGGTTGGAGGTGTGGTAGTACTTATATTGAACGGTAGAATCGTTATCGGGCGTAATGGCAACGGGCCTGATAGAGGCAGCCTTGTACTGATCTTTTTCCTTGCTGCTCAATTGGTTGTAATTGGCCTGTTGTTTTTCGAACAACAAATTGTTGGTGCTGTCTTTCAAAAGGTAAAATGCCGCTTTATCATAGTCGCCATCCAGTGAAGCGCGAATGAATTGGGTGCCGGCATCCTGTGCATTTTCTGCCTTCTTATACCCACCACTGCCTGAGTTGCAGGATACGGTAGCAAGTATGCAAAAACTGGCAATTAATTTCTTCATAATCAACAAAAATAAACACAACGGGGGATATATAAGGCTAATTTTTCATCGAATCGTGTTTGCCGGCAGGTTGATTGGGAGTTGACAGGTTGATTTGGAGTTAACAGGTTGACAGGTTTTGGAGTTGGGGAGGAACAGTTGAAAAGTTTATAAAGGTGAAAGAGTTGATAAAGGGTTTCTCTGCAGCAGGCTGATTAATAGTTGAAATTGTCATAGTCAACTAACTAAAAAATACGAGGCATGAATTTCAGAAACTCATACCTCGTATTTCTTATACTGACCTTTCAAACCGGCTCTCGTCAACTCGTCAACTTATTTCCTCTCCTCTGACGATTCTTTTTTATCGTCGGAACGTTCATTTCTGTCAAATTTCTGCACTTTATCGCGCCAGTGCTGCTGGGGATGCACGTCGCCGTTTTCGCGGTGATCGCGGTCGTAGGCCCTGATTATGGCTTTTACGAGGCGGTGACGCACAACGTCCTCTTCATCGAGCTCTATATGAGCGATGCCATCGATATTCCGTAGTATGCGTGCTGCTTTCTCCAAACCGCTGCGTTGATTTTTCGGCAGGTCGATCTGTGTAAGGTCGCCGGTAATGATGGCCTTCGCATTGGCGCCTATACGGGTAAGGAACATCTTCAATTGAAGATCGGTTGAGTTCTGCGCTTCATCGAGAATGATAAACGCGTTATCGAGCGTACGGCCACGCATGTAGGCGAGTGGCGCAATTTCAATAACCCGCGTGCTCATATAATATCCCAGCTTGTCGGCGGGTATCATATCGTCGAGCGCATCATACAAAGGGCGCAGGTACGGATCGATCTTTTCTTTAAGATCGCCGGGCAGAAAACCGAGGCTTTCGCCGGCTTCCACCGCAGGACGGGTAAGAATGATCTTTTTGACCATTTTGTTTTTCAATGCCCGAACGGCCAGGGCCACCGCGGTATAGGTTTTACCCGTACCGGCCGGACCGATTGCGAATACGATATCATTTTTTTCAGCCACCTGCACCAGCCGTTTCTGGTTTACGGTACGGGCCCGCACCGTTTTTCCATTGGGGCCGAAAACAAGTATGTCGTTGGGATTGCGGTCAATAAAATTGTCGACCGTTTCGGCATCGTCGCCGCCCAGGATCTGCTCAAAATAGTTCTCGCTCATATGGCCATTGCGCTCAAGGTATTGAACGATGAGTTCAATTTTTTCTTTGGCGCTTTCAACCTGTTCGGGCGAGCCGCTGAGTTTAATTTGCGTACCTCTTGAAAGGATCTTTAAAAGCGGGAATTTTTTCTTGAGAATATCCAGTTTTCCGTTGTTCACACCGAAAAACTCAATAGGGTTTACAGTTTCAAGACTGATTATAGTTTCTGTCAATGCACTTCAGTTTAAGTTCACAATTCCAGGATAGGAGCGTCCTGATTTCCTCTTGATTTCATCTATTCCAAATATAATTATTTAGAACATCATTTTCGTAAAGTTACTTATACACAACATGTGGAAAAGCGAAAATGTTGTAGTGTTTTCGTTAAATAATTGCGTGTGTTTTCGCGCTTTCACCCAATGAAAAAATGGTTAATGTATTTCAGTTTGAAAATGCATTGATGAATAGTTCTTAAATGAAAAATGTCCCGAAGAATCGGGACATTTTTCATTATGATAGTAAGTGATTTAACACTTATTTGCTTCTCTTTGTTTCTACTATTTTTATGGGAATTCCATTTTTATCGTA
>CBIHPC010000579.1:0-2921 GCA_966211305.1 uncultured Niastella sp. | reverse complement strand
TCGCAGATATCTCATCGGGTTTTATCTCTACCATATATAACCGTTTATAGTTTTTGAGTGTGTGTTAACTATCTTATCTTATAAATAAAATCATTATTCATGAATTGCGCCTTGATCTTGTTCAGATCGTACACAATGCTGGCATCAACCAGCGTATCGCCAATCTCAAGCACAAATCCACCAATGATATCTGCATTCACGGTGGCCTTCAGGTCGATATTGCTCAGGTTGGTTTGCTTTTGTATCTGGCTTATAAGCTGCTTTTTTACCTCTTCGGTAACAGGTACGGCAGTCGTAAGCTTTATAGTGTGAATGCCTTTTTGCTTTTTGTACTGATCAATAAAGGCAACAACGATTTCAGGCAGGTAGGATTCGCGGCCTTTGTTGATAAGCAGCCGGGTGAAAGCTGCGGTAATATCGCTGATCTTTCCCTTTGTAACCGCATCAACAATAACGTTCTTTTTATCGGCCTTTACAATAGGACTGCGCAGCAGCACTGAAAAATCGCGGCTTTCCCTGCAAAGCGCTTGCAGGAACTGCATATCCTGATACACCGTTTCAACCTGGTTCTTTTCATTGGCCAGGTCAATCAAACTTTTTGCATAACGCGCCGCTAAACGAGGGTTTGGCATAATGTGATAATTTGCTAATGTGATAATTTGATAATGACTCTAATCTCGAAATTTCTAACAATTAGCACACTCGCTATTTTACAACTATTTATATTAATTACCTGTGCAATCCGGCAATGCGTAATGAAGTTTATATTCATTATCACATTATCGAATTATCACATTATCTAATTCAGCTTTACTTCTTCAGCCAGCTCTTTGATGTACTTTTCCTGCTGTGATTTGTCGGTAAGCTCACGGCGCAGCACTTTCTCTGCCACGTCAATTACCAACGCACCCACCTGGTTTTTTACATCGGTGATGGCAGCCATCTTTTGCTGTTGAATAGCCACATTGGCATCAGCGATGATTTTGCCGGCTTCTGCCTTCGCCTGCTCTTTTGCCTCTGCAATGATCCTGTCTTTTGTATCACGGGCCTCTTTCAGCAGTTGCGCTCTTTCTTCACGGGCTTTGGCAAGCAGGGCTTCGTTCTCACTTTTCAATTGAGCCATTTCAGCTTTTACCCTTTCAGCGGTTGCCAGTGAATCGGCAATACCGGTTTCACGCTCTTTCAGTGATTTCAAAATAGGCTTCCAGGCGAATTTTCCCAGAATGATCAAAAGAATCAAAAACGCGATCAAATTCCACACTAATAAGCCTAATCCGGGGGTAAGTAATTCCATATTAAATTGATATTTATGGTATAGTTATAGCTTTTAGAGAAAAATACTGCATTCGCCGCCCTTTGCATTGAATGCAGTACTGTTTTTACGTGACCATCTACTAGCGGAATACAGCCAGCAGACCAGCAACAGCAGCCAGAAGGGCAACACCTTCTACGAGGGCCGCAGCCAGGATCATGGTAGCACGAATGTCGTTAGTTGCTTCTGGTTGACGGGCAATTGATTCCACAGCGCCTTTACCGATCTGACCGATACCGATACCGGCACCAATCGCAGCCAGGCTAGCGCCGATTGCACCAAAACCAGGTTGAACTTCCAACAGAATAGTCATCAAATTCATGATACTTGTGTTTATAATTAAAAAAGAGCTTGGTTTAAACTACTACCGGATCTCCATGTCCGGGAACATCATCATGATCGTGACCACCCTCAAACGCCTGACCGATAAATACCGCAGTCAGGTTACAGAAAATGTATGCCTGTAAAAAGGCAACCAGCACCTCTATTACATAAATAAACACGGCCATTGCTATAAAGAACGGAGAAGTTCCAAAAGCCAGGGCTTTGTTCATGGCGCCAAAAATGAAAATCAAACATATGAAGGCCAAAATGATAACGTGACCCGAGATCATGTTGGCGAAAAGACGAATGATCAGCGCGAAAGGCTTGGTGAATATACCCATGATCTCTACAGGGATCAAAATTGGTTTTACACCGATGGGCACAGGCGGGTTGAAAATATGACCCCAGAAATGTTTGTTGCTGCTGAACAGGATAACGATAAATGAAATAATACCCAATACCGCGGTAAAGGCAATGTTACCAGGCACGTTCGCCGTTCCGGGCACCAGTGCTATCAGGTTATTTATAAGAATAAAGAAGAAAATGGTCAGCAACAGAGGCATATACTTTTCGTAGCTATGGCCGAGGTTGGCTTTGGCAACATCATCTCTTACGAAAGTGATTACCGGCTCAACCGCATTTTGAAAACCTTTGGGAGCGCTTGTATGACCGATCCCCTTTTTATATTTTTTAGCAATACGGGTCATTATCAATATCAGCAGAATAACTGAGATGATCACCTGTGTAGCATTACGTGTTAACGAGAAGTCGTATACTTTGGCATTAAGATCCGGTTTACCATCTGCACCTAACGCGTAGATCTTCTCATTTGGATAAATGAATTTACCATCTGCGCTTTTTAAATTGCCAATCTCCGGATTGTGCGCTCTCCAATGATCAGTGATCCAAACATAGCCCTGGTGTGCTTCTGTACCATGGTGAAATCTGGAAGACATGAACGAGGTCCATCCCTTCTCAGGAGAGTATAAAATAATAGGTAACGGAAGAGAAAAAGCATGTTTGCTTACTTCAAAGAAATGAAACTCATGACCATCAGAAACGTGTTCAATGATCGTTTTGGCAGGATCGAGCTTTTCTTCTTCTTCGGCTCCCGCTGCGTGATGCGCACCGTCCTGATGTTTATCACCTTCAGGCTGTGCAACCAGCAAAAGTGGAGAAACCAATAAACTCAGGCTGAAAACCGCTACCAATAAGGATTTGACGCTTCTGACCAGCATACCTGTTTTAAATTTTGCGCAAAGATAAGTAGCGGAAAGTCAAAAAC
>CBIHPC010000578.1:0-2921 GCA_966211305.1 uncultured Niastella sp. | reverse complement strand
GCTGATATGTGAATTAGGGTCTGGTTTCACTATGCGAAAATGCTGTTTTCTTATTTCTAAGATGCATAACGTTCAAAGTTCCATAAAAAATAGCGGAACAAAAACGAACGAAATGTTACTTTATTGGGCGGTGACTGATATTGTTATGAAATGCTGGTACCGGTTACCTGGTACCTGATGCCGGGGCAATCGGCTCGGAATGCGGGCGGCGCAGGTTGTAAATAAATCCCAAATTTCGCGAGCCTTTTCACGTTTCACGTTTGCCGTTTCACGATTCGCGAGGCCATTCGTGATTCACGATTGCTCTTCCATTGCCTTTTCTTTCTTACTTTGCCATCAAATTGATCCCCAATATGGCATATGCTGTTTGCAGGGTGCCGGTGGCTCCCTTACGGGCCGAAGCGGCGCATAAAAGTGAAATGGTCAGTCAGTTGTTGCTGGCAGAAGCAGGGCTTATTCTCGAAGAAGCAAAGGATTTTATCAAAATACAGGGTGTACATGACGGGTATGAAGGCTGGTGCCAGCGCGGTCAGCTGGTGGTTATTGATAGCTGGACAAAGGAACCCGCTTCCATGGTGTATACGGCAGGTTGGGTAAATGCCGTTTCCATCAATCATGTACCGGCCCATGCCCCTATGGGCATTCCGGTGCTGAATGAAGTGAATGCGCGGGAACTGATGGCTGTTTTGAAAATTAATTATGGTGATATTGCCACCTGGAATGCGGCGGGGGCGCAACCGGAAGCCGCAGCTATCAGGAAAAGAGCGGAGCTGTTCTTAAATACGCCTTATTTGTGGGGCGGCAGATCGGTATTCGGGATCGATTGCAGCGGGTTCACGCAAATGGTGTTTCGATTTTTCAATATTCCCCTGCTGCGCGATGCCTGTTTGCAGGCTACACAGGGCGAAGTGGTTGGTTTCTTACAGGAAGCGCGTTGCGGCGATCTCGCTTTTTTTGACAACGCCGAAGGACGTATAACGCATGTTGGTATTTTGCTGAACGATCACGAGATCATTCACGCTTCGGCCAATGTACGCATCGATAAGATCGACAATGCCGGAATTATAAATGCCGAAACCGGCGAACGCACGCACCAGTTGAGGATCATAAAACGAATGTGCTAATTTGCTGATGTGCCAATTTGCTAATTGAATACATAATATTCCTTTCCTTTCTTTCATTAGCACATTAGCTAATTAGCAAATCAGCTAATTATTCAAGCTTTCCTTTCTTCATCTTATTCACCACCTCTTCATGTTTATCTGCTGAATATCCCTGTTTTTTAAGGATGGCGATGGCTTTTTCTTCCAGTTGTATTGCCAGGTCAACATTTTTATCGACTTTAAATACCAGGCGGGCCCAGGTATCGAGCACATATGGTGTTTCGAAAAACCGGTTGGCGTACACCGACCATTGCAGCGCTTTCTTCAGGTACACCGGGTTTTGGGTCATGAGGTAAACCGAGCGGGCCCCATTGTTCAGAATCTGGCTATAGTGATTGGCCTGCGCCCTGTACCGGAAAGTAGTGGTTCTTGTGAATTTCGCGGGCCTGCCAACGGTGTCTTGCGCCGGGCGGTTGAATTGTCGCCTGGCCAGTGCAGCCATTCGAATTGAATCCTGTTTTTTGATGGAGTCGGCGCTGTATTTCTTTAAAAACCGGTCGTAGTATACAACGGCCGCTTTCAGAAAGGCGGCGGTATCCCTGCTATGCCGGTAGAATTCCATCATGCTATAGTTATAGGCATTTTCACCAGCGTTTTTATCGGTATGAGATAGCCGGGCAAATTTTGCGGCTTCAACAGCTTTGGGTAAACTCTTTTCTTCAACGGCTGCCTGGCGGCTTTTGAATATAATCTCCCGGTTAATGGCTAGTTGCTCGCCTTTGAAAAGGCTGTTCCAGGCCTGCTGAAACAGTTGTTCGTTCCCGCGCATGGCCGAGTCGGCTTTCGATCGCAGCACCGGGCTCATTTTGGCGATGCGTTTTATGGTAGTAATGCTGTTAAGGCTATCGGCCGGTAATTGTTTTACATATTGATCGAGCAGGGCGTCGATGGGTAATGAAAGGGTGCGGCGTTTTTGCATCAATTGGTATAACCGGTCGGTTTCAATTTTGCCGGCAAGCGCATCCTGTTCGAGCGAACGGATCTGATCGGCTTCGTTTTTTTTCATCAGGGCGATCCTGCATTGCAGTAAGTATTTGCTGTATTCGGTAGTGCTCATGTTCATGCGATAAACAAGCGTGCCCCATTTATCGAGGAACAGCACACTGTTCCCGCCCTGGTAATTGTATTTGTCTCTCAGGAAATTCACATCGGGATGAAAAGGGGAGATGCGAAGTGCCACAAAATTTGCCGCAACGTAGTTTTTCAGCGAGTCGTTTTGAAAGGCTTTATCGGCCACATCGTTACATTGCTGGCATTCTTCCGATTCTATCATTAAGAAGATAAGCCTGTCGTGCTGTGTGGCCTGGATATACGCCTGTTGCAGGGGCACATCCGGCGAAATAAACTGGGCGAAGGAAGGGGCAGGCATTAACAGGATAAAGAAAAGCAGGCGGAAATTCATTTGAATAAAGTTTTTGGGATTCGCTAAAATACCCAATAAAACCGGCCATACTATCCTGTTTGCTTTATTTCCGCGAGTTTTTTCACGCTTCTTTTCGTGTGGGTAAAAGAAAACCGGAACCTGCTTACCAACTGAAAACAAAAAGGCCGCTTCAAAACTATTCTGAGGCGGCCTTTTTGTATTTATCGAATTGTCGAATTATTTTCTGAAATTCTCTTTGTACAGTTTAAGCGCGTCTTCGATAATGGAAAGCGCTTTTGCTTTATCACCGAATTCATTTACCTGTACGGTTTTGTTCTCGAGCGTTTTATACTCCTGGAAGAAGTGGCGCAGTTCATCAAAGAAGTGCGGGGGTA
>CBIHPC010000577.1:0-2922 GCA_966211305.1 uncultured Niastella sp. | reverse complement strand
TCGTTCACATATTCGGTTTTGATGGCGCGGTATTTTTCATCGTGTTTTTCAAAAAAGCTAAGCCGGTATTGATACACCAGTGTTTGCCGGTACGAGCCTTCACTTAAAAAGAAATACCCTTCATTGGTGTCGAGCGGTACAAGCCCTACCGGAAATATATTCAGCTTATCTTCTACAAATTCATAGATCTCTGTGCCGCTGCTAATGGTTGTCTTTAGTTTATCGGCCGAGAAATTGATTATGTCTTCCAGTTCCTGCATCAGTTCATCATCTTCGATGATCTGCTCATAGAGCAACTGCAGCTTTTCTATTTGAACGCCGGAAAGCTTTTTGGGGAATTGTTCCTGTAAGAATTTTTTGTTTTCCTTCAATGCCTGCAAATTATTGTAATGGAATATTACATCCGATAATTGCGGGTACAATTTGGATTCACTAAAATAACTGGTAACCTGTTGCAGATAGGCGAGAAGCGTATATTTCTTCAACTCGAAATCAATATAGCCTTCGGCAAACCAGGTTTCTGAAAGCGTCTTCATTTGATTACGTTTTAGGTTTTAGAAAAAAGCCGGTGCTGTCACTTAGTTCTGCAGGCAAAACAATCTGGGTTTGTCGTTATAGTAATTTACAAAAAAAAGACCATGCCGGGAAGGGCGGGTTTACATATTTTCAGTTAAATGGTATATAAAGTAGTGCTAAGCTGGCGCCAGGGTCAGTTTCCATTAAAAAGGAACCCTCCTTATGAAAACGCAGGTTCTTTTAACTTATTATACAAAAAACAAACCCCGTTCAGGCTAAGCCCGAACGGGGTTGATATTGTGGACCGTGTTACGGTTGCAAACCGTGGCACGGTTGAAATTATAACGCTCTGTCAACCGAAAAATTCTCCAGTTCTTTCGCTACCGCATTCAGGAAGGTTGAACCGAGGGCGCCATCGATGATGCGGTGATCGTATGACAGCGACAGGTACATCATGTGGCGGATGGCGATTGAATCGCCCTGATCTGTTTCTATAACCACCGGTCTTTTTTTGATGGCTCCTGTAGCCAGTATAGCTACCTGCGGCTGGTTGATAATGGGCGTGCCCATCAGGCTGCCAAATGTTCCTACGTTAGTGAGCGTGAATGTACCGCCCTGGGTATCGTCGGGACGCAGGCGGTTGTTACGGGCCGCATGGGAAAGACCGTTCACCTGTTTGGTAAGCCCAACCAGGTTCAGTTGATCGGCATTGCGAATTACCGGAACGATCAGGTTCCCGGAGGGCAGGGCAGTGGCCATGCCTATATTGATATCTTTTTTAACGATCAGTTTATCGCCATCGACGCTGCTGTTAAGCCAGGGATACTTTTTAATGCAACGGATGATGGCTTCAATGAACAGCGGCGTAAATGTTAGTTTTTCGCCTTCCTGTTTTTCAAATTCCTTTTTAACCTTTTCGCGCCAGATTACCATATGGGTAACATCGCATTCGGTAAAACTGGTCACATGCGCGCTGGTTTGTTTACTGCGGATCATATGATCGGAGATCAGTTTGCGCATGCGGTCCAACTCGATGATCTCTACATTACCGCTGTAGGTTTGTATATGGCGCTCAGGTTCCTGAATAGGTTGTACAGTTTGAACCTGGGGCAGAATGGTAGGTGTTGTTTCAGATACTTTATTGATTACCGTTGACGTAGCAGTGCTGCTGCCGGCTTTACCGGCTTTTTTATTGGCTACATATTGCAGAATGTCTTTTTTGGTAACGCGGCCTTCGATGCCCGTACCGGGAAGGCTTTCCAGTTCGCTCAGGCTTACCCCTTCACTGGTGGCAATGTTCAATACCAGCGGAGAATAGAACCTCGACCCATTCTGGGAAGAAGAGGGCGAGTATGTTTCGGTTGTAACCGGCTTATGGTTCATATCAGTGGCCAGCGGGCGGTTCTCCGAAACTTCAACTGCCGGGCTTGTTACCACCGGTGTGTTGGTAGTAGCCGGTTCTGCAGCACCTGATCTGATACGTGCCAGCACTGTACCAACCGGAACTACATCGTTTACATTGAAAAAGGTTTCTTCAATTACGCCTTCGGCCGTGGAGGGTACTTCGCTATCCACCTTATCGGTGGCAATTTCAAGAACGGCCTCGTCCATCTTCACCGTTTCACCGGGATGTTTGAACCACTTCAAAATGGTGGCTTCTGTAATACTTTCTCCCATTTTAGGCATCACCAGGTCAACTAGAGCCATATGCAATTGCAGATTTTTTTCCCGGTTTCATCATATTCGCCGGGATGGTTTATGCTTTCGGTTTCTTCAACCGCCGTCGCTTTTTGGCAGGGCGGTCTGCCCTTTTTTTCAGTGCCATACCTTTTGCTATGACAGTGAAACAACCGCCTTCGCTCTTTGACTGCCATAGCCGTTGTGGCGGCAGCAAAGTTTCGGCGGTCAGGGGCTGCGAACTTATTAATTAATAAGCAGAACGCATCTTGTCACTTCGTTTGGGACTAAAAAAGTTCAGCCACCGTTGCGAAGATAGGGATTTACTAACAATCGTTTGCTTTATGCATTCTCTACTATAAATTTCCGCAATAAATTCAAAGCCTGTGTTGCGGTCATCTCAATATTCCGGTCGCGATCGAACCGGAACTGAAATTTTTGGGTAACCAGTTTGTTGCGATCACCCGCTGCCACCCAAACCGTTCCTACCGGTTTTTCGGGCGAACCGCCATCGGGCCCCATGATTCCCGAAACGGCCAGCGTATAATCGGTGTTCAGCTTCGCCAATGCGCCCGCCGCCATTTCCTTTACCACTTCCTCGCTTACGGCCCCTGCTTTTTGCAATGTTGCGGGTGATACCTGCAGCTCTTTGATCTTTAACTCGTTATCATAACTTATTATGCTGCCTTTATATATGTTGCTGGCGCCGGGATAAGCAGTAATAAGGTG
>CBIHPC010000576.1:0-2942 GCA_966211305.1 uncultured Niastella sp. | reverse complement strand
CAATATGACGCGGGTTCGATGCAACGGGTATGCTTGCTTCCTTTGCCCAGGTATCATTATTCAAAACAGTAATGGATGCGCCGCCCATAATGGCTACATACGATCTTTTCCGTTGGTCATCCACTACGATCCCTCTGGGAATGGCAGAAACAGGAACGGTTTTTATTTTTTTTGCATAAGGAAAAGCTGCCGTATCAGTTGTTAATACGCTCACGGTATGAGAATGCCAGTTACTTACCAGCAAATGTTTGCTGTCTTCTGTTCGGGCAATTATTTTGGGTGTATGACCAGTAGCAATAACCGGCACCTGTATTGAATCTTTGCCGGAGGAACCGGTATATTCTATATAGATCTTTTTTTGTTTTACAGCGGTATGTGAAGTGTCTTTCTTATAACTGATGACCGGCTCTGTGGGAATAGGGACAATGCTTGCGGCATTATGCAACGAAACCCAAAGTACCTTATCATCATGGCTCAGGCAGGCTTCTACCGGCTTTTCTTCATAGCTTGGCATAGGTTTGTTGGTTTCATAATCCCAGCCGGTGCCTTCGGTTGGTTTGAATTTAAATTCCCGCCTGATCTGCCGGCTCGCCTGGTCAAATTCGTAGATGCTCATGCCTTCGAGGTTCATGGCATATAGTTTTTGCCCGCTTTTGTTAAATAGAACTGATTTTGTGCCTTCAGCCGCTTTTATATGTTCCGTTTTCCGGAAAACCAGCTTTGTATATGGCTTTAATGAAGGGAGTGCCTGAATGGTGTCACCGTTTGCAGGTTCACACGTATCGGGGTTGTTTATAGTTATGCTGCTGCGTTTAAGGAAACGATTGGCCGGGAAAGTAGCAGGAGGCCTGTTGAACGCAATACAGAATGTACACAGGAACAGGTACGCGCTGATCAAAAACGCTTTCATTTGACGGATTTTTTCATCCAGACTAAATACGACTGTTCGTTGACATAGGCTGAATGCAGTTTAGGGTATAAAAAAAGGACAAGGCGGAAATACATTCCACATTATCCTCTCTGGTCACTCAAAGATACACTTTTTGATCAATTATAAAAGTGATCTGCACATTTATATCAACTATCTTTTATGTTGTCAGTTGCGGCTTGCACCCTGATGACAAAAGCCTTTAATTCAGCCATTTTGCCATCACGAAACCGCCACACATCACAATATTCGTATTGGACCTCACGGCCATCTTCATCCTTCATTGTTATGGTACCGAGTGCCGTCACAAAATCTCCTTCTGCGATCATGTTTGATACCATAAACTTTGGCGGCTCTTTATAAGCCGTGGCCATATACTGGCGAACGGCATCCTTCCCCTTCAGTGTTTTGTCGCCTGTAAATGTCCATTCCGTATCGTCGGTACAGAAAACAAGAAAGCCCTCATTGTCGCCTTTTGTGATAGCCGCGTTCGCTTTTTCCAATATTGCTTTATTATTCTCAGCCATGAAATATCTTTTGTATATAGTACAATTATTTTTGTTGTTTGGTTCGCATGCATTCAGGAAAAGATATAGGGTAAGGTTACATGAAAAAAATGCAGAATCAACCAGTTAACCGGTAGATTCGTAAGATGATGTTATTTGCTAATGCTTTAATTTTATTAGCTCCCATAACATACTAATATGAAAAAGCCATTCCTTACACTGATAGCGCTTGCATTCTTTTTCACTGCAATAAGCCGGCAGCCATTGAAAGTTGGCGTAGCTGGCCTCAGTCACGACCATGCATTGGGGCTGATGCGGCAGTACAAAGACGGCAAAGTGATCCTGCTGGGCATTGCCGAGGCTGATACGGCCCTGAGCGGCCGTTATAAAAGACGGTTTCAACTGCCCGATTCTATCTTCTACACTTCCCTTGCTGTGATGTTGCAAAAGATCAGGCCCGATGCTGTGCTGGCTTACAACCCCGTTTATCAGCATATAGATGTAGTAGAAGCATGTGCGCCCAAAGGTATTTCCGTAATGGTGGAGAAGCCGCTGGCCACTACCGTAGCGCAGGCCAAACGTATGGCCGAACTGGCGCGTAAACACCATATTCACTTACTTACAAATTATGAAACCACCTGGTATGCAAGCAACCAGCAACTGTATACCATGGTTCAGTCAAAAACTATCGGTGATGTAAGAAGAATGGTAGTGCACGATGGGCATGAAGGTCCCAAAGAAATTGGTTGCAGCAATGACTTCCTGCAATGGTTAACTGACCCGGTGAAGAATGGCGGTGGGGCCATTACTGATTTTGGATGTTATGGCGCCAATCTGATGACCTGGTTGATGAACGGACGGGCGCCTGTTGCTGTGACCGCGGTTACTCACCAGATAAAACCCAACATATATCCAAAAGTAGATGACGATGCCACTATCGTACTGGACTATGCCAATGCCACAGGTGTTATTGAAGCGTCGTGGAACTGGCCGTTTAGTATCAAAGACTGGGAAGTATTTGGCAATACCGGTTATCTGCACGCGTTAAATCCCAATACGCTTCATCAAAGATTGAAGAATAGTTATGAGCCTGTCAGCCTGCAACAACCTTTATATACAGATAATCTGCAATACCTGTCGGATGTATTGCATGGAAAAATAAAGCCAGGTAATGATCTTTCTTCACTAGAAAACAACATCATTGTAGTGAGAATACTGGAAGCGGCTAAAAGATCGGCAAAGGAAGGAAAACGGGTGCCGCTACAGGAATAAAAAAGCGCCACATTGCTGTGCCGCTTTTTGTGGCCCTCCGGATACAATTTCGAATTTTATCTTATTGGATCTTAAGCGGCCTGCAAACATTACGCCCTTCCCGTTTTTATATCCTGGTTTGTAATTTGTTCTTGCTTATAGGCACCTTATGTCCTTTTTTATCGATCCAGTAATATTTAGCATGCTTGTTAATGTAAATGGTTTCACCATTCGGGCCTTCTTTATCCTTATAAATT
>CBIHPC010000575.1:0-2948 GCA_966211305.1 uncultured Niastella sp. | reverse complement strand
ATAGCCTCATTAAGTACCTGCACTTTCGATTTCTGTTCTACCTGGTTTGCCCTGAAGGTAGCATGCTGATTATCTGCCACTTCAAATATATGCTCATTGTCGAGCGAATGAACTGATATTTTCTTTTTGCGTAAAAAGGTGATACAGGTAGTGGTGACAATCGTATACAGCCAGGTACTGAATTTTGATTCGCCCCTGAAATCGGCCAGGCTGCGGTAAGCTTTCACAAATACGTCCTGGGCAATTTCTTCGGCATCTTCCCGGCTGGTGGTGTAGCGCAGAACAATGGTAAAAACGAAATTCTGGTATCGTTTTACCAAATGCGCGTACAGTGCCTGTTCGCCCCCAAGCACTTTGTTGATGATCTCGTTATCAGCCGGTCCGGTATGCATTATTTAAACTATGACGATGTTGAAAGTGATCAGGTTACAGTACCTGACTTAATTCATCGGGAAGAAAAGGCATTGGTTGTGCCGGAAATATGAGCCTGTGATTATCAGTAGTTTATTTAGAATAAATATTACAGGAGTGTTCGGTTTTGATACTTTTCTGTTCATTTTTGAAATAATTTCTGCGAACTCCTGTAACCGGCCGGGCAGGGCGGTAGTCATAGTTGGTGTATCGGTACTACAAAAATTAAAAACCCTGATAATAATAAAACTTAAATAGTATGCAACCAGGAGAAGCAATTGTAATGATTATACTTTTTCTCTCTTTTTTCACTTTGATCTTTGGTATTGTGTATTTGCAAAAGCGTGAAAACCTTGCAATGCTTGAGAAAGGATATAATCCAAGAGTAAAGGTAAACCGTCCGGCCCCATATACCAACCTGAAATGGGGTTTGCTTTTGATGGGCGCAGGTATAGGACTGGCATTGTCTTATTTTGTTACCCAGTACATGTTGCACGATTATGAGAATCCAGCCCTGTGGTTTGCATTTTTAGCAATCGGCGGCGGAGCCGGCCTTATTGCTTCCTATAAAGTTGAGAAAAAAGAACTGCTCGATCCGCAGAACCAGGCTGAAAGAAGAGTTGCCTAAAGTTATTCAGTTCTCAGTTAATCATAGTTCATAGTTCCATAGTTCTTAGTTCTCAGTTCCTGATCTTAGTAGTTTTCGCTGATGGTGTTACTACCGATTATATGCATCCTTGCTTTATAAACAAAAGTCCCGCCCCGGTTACCGGAGCGGGACTGATTATTTTTAAGTATTCCATTCAACTTTGAATCCTGTTGCGAGGCCTGCAGAAACGCGCGTTATCCTTTATCACCTTTTCAACTACCCGCGCGCCTCCCAACTTGTCAACTCGTCAACCAGTCAACTCGTCAACTCGTCAACTCACCTCCCCATCTCATCCATCGCTTTCGAAATAGCCGTATCGTCTGAATTGCTCACTTCATAATATCCTTCCATTCGCCAGATCTGGCGGGCCAGCCAGGTCTTTATGCGTTTTTCAATTTCCACTTTATCGCGCTCGGGTACATTTTGAATATTAACGGAGTTCCTGCCGGCATAAGCGATCAGGCTGTTCCAGGCCGTGCGGGTATCGTTGTACCGGCGCGCAAAATCGGCCGGGTCTTTAAACTGGTCGAAGTAGGTTTTGTTCTGCTGGTAATAAGTATAAATGAATTTACTGAACAGCTGGTTATCGAACAACACATATACATTGCTCGAGAACGTGGCCGTATCGAACGGAATAAAAACATCGGGGGTAATACCACCGCCGCCATATACGATCCTGCCTTTTTTGGTCTTGAACGCGGGACCGGTATGGTTGGTAACGGTGTCGCCATTTACCAGTTCACCGTTTGCAAAACGTTCAGCAAGCTCTTCATTATAGGCATCGCGGCCTTTGTTATATGGTTTTTGAATATTGCGGCCGAGGGGCGTATAATAACGGGCAACGGTAAGGCGCAGGGCAGAACCATCGCTGAGGTCGTATTGTTCCTGCACAAGCCCTTTCCCAAATGTGCGGCGGCCGATAATGGTAGCGCGGTCCCAATCCTGCAGGGCGCCAGCCACCACTTCACTGGCCGATGCGGAGCTTTCATCAACCAACAGCACCAGTTTGCCGGTTTCGAACAGTCCGGGGCGTTTGCAGCGGTATTCTATTTTTTCCTGTTTATTGCCCTGGGTATAAACGATCAGTCGTTCGTCATCGAGGAATTCATCGACAATATCAGTGGCCTCGGTGAGTATACCGCCGCCATTGCCCCGAAGATCGAAGATGAGCTTTTTCATGCCTTTTTGCTCAAGGGTTTCCATGGCCTTCATGAACTCTTCGTAGGTAGTGCCGCTGAATTTGTTCAAATGGATATAGCCGGTAGTAGTATCGATCATGTAAGCGGCGTCAACCGAATATAAAGGAATGGTGCCGCGGGTAATGACCGCCTCAACCGGTTTGCCGTTACGCAGAACGGTTACGTTTACCTTGCTGCCGCCAATGCCGCGCAGCAGGTTCTTTATTTTATCGCCGGTGATCGACCTGCCGGCAACCGCCGAGTCGCCCACTCTCAGGAATTTATCACCCACTTTCAGTCCGGCTTTATCGCTGGGACCGTCGGAAAGCACATTGGTTACATGTACCGTATCGTCTATAATAAAGAATTCAACACCAATACCTTCAAAATTGCCCTGCAGGTCTTCGTTTATTTCTTCCACGTTAGAGGCAGGAATAAAAACGGAATGCGGATCGAGATGGGCCAGCATGGCCTGTATGGCTTCCCCGGCCAGGGTATCGGTATTCACTTTGTCAACATATCTTAAATTGACCAGGTCAACCACCTCCTGTAAAACCGAGCGTTTGCCTCTGTTAAAAATGCCGCGCGAACCGGGAACGTTATCCCTTAAAGCCGAACCAATGCCCATACCCAAAATCAAAACCAACGAAAACAACAGTGGCATCCATACTTGAAGTCTTTTCATCTGAAATTGTATAGTTTGTTTTAAT
>CBIHPC010000574.1:0-2955 GCA_966211305.1 uncultured Niastella sp. | reverse complement strand
GTTCCCAGTTGCTGTTTCAGGTTCGAGCGCACTTCGCAGGCCACACATTCCATTTGTTTCAGCAACTTGCTCTTGCGGTAATAATAAAATAAAAAAGCTCCGCCCACCAGGGCCAGCAATACAGCCAGCTCGCTGTACATTCTTTGAAAGGAGGTAATATACCATATGGTTAATGAGTATATGATCAATACGGCGATGAGCTCGCGGTTGAGGTTGCGTTTGAGCCTTGCAATGGTACCTTGCGAACGCTTATGCAACATGGATGAAATCGGCACTTCACTGCCCGGACGAACGTCTGTTTCATCCAGATTTTTCCAAATATCTTTCAGGCTATCTAACTCCATGTTCTACAGATTTTGTGAGTTTACGTAATTTTTCTTTGATCCGGTTCATTTTCACGCGAAGGTTATTCTGATTGATCCCCAAAATTTCTTCCATTTCTTCGTAACTCTTGTCTTCAAGGTACAGCATTACAATAGCCCGTTCTATTTCAGTAAGATGGTTTATAGCTTTATAAAGTTGCTGTAACCGTTCTTCTTTTTCGTTGCTGTATTGTATGTCTTGTATCTCTGTTGGTAATAATTCTGGTTCTACGCTTTTAATTATCTTCTTTTGTTTACGCAGGTCAGAAATGGCGGTATTTAGTGCAATACGGTACAGCCAGGTGCTGAACTTGGAGTCACCCCTGAACCGTGGATAGGCACCCCACAGTTGTATCACGATCTCCTGGAAAAGGTCCTGTTTATCGTAATCGGATGTGCAATACATGTTACACACCTTATACAACATAGCGCGGTGTTGGTGCACCAATGCCACAAACTCATCCTGGTTAAGTTTTGCCTGCAATTGGGTTGGTTTTAGCGAAAAGATACTCAATTGGTCGGCGAACTGCTTAAAAAATTACAGGCAAAACGCCAATATTATTTAATAAAATGTGAAAGCCGGCAATTGAGGATCTGTTAATCGGGTTTTCGGTACAAATTTATGGCAAATTGGCCCAAATTAACCCAAAATTCAATTTAACTATCTGATAGCCAACACCCTTCTTAACTCGTTAACCCAGTCAACATTTCAACTTCACCCCCTATCTTCGCGCACATGAAAAAAATCTACCATCTGGGTACCTGCACCACCTGCCAGGCGATCATCAAAGAAACCGGTATAGATAAAAAAGGGTTTGAGATGCAGGATATTAAAACCGAAAAGATCACACCGGCACAGCTCGATGAAATGAAGTACAGGACCGGCAGTTATGAATCGTTGTTCAGCCGCCGTGCCATGAAATACAAGGAAATGGGTTTGAAAGACAAACCGCTTACGGAAAAGGATTACCGCCAGCTCATTCTTGAGGAATACACATTCCTGAAACGGCCGGTTGTTTTTGTGAATGATAAGATCTTTGTTGGCAGTGAGAAGAAAACCATTGATGCGTTAAAGAACGCTTTAAGCTGATCCGTTCTTCAGCAACGCCATCCGTAACGCCTCGAAATTTATTACCTGCACTTTAACAAGCCCCGGCTTACCGGCATAATCGGTAGCCGAACTGTACAGGTAATGTTCGGGACTGTCTACAATGCCATCGCGAATGGGATTTTCATGAATGTACAATACTCTTTCCTGCAGTTTATATACCTGCCTGAAATCTATAAAGGAAGGATTGGTGCAGGTTTGCCATAATTGAAATTTTTCTATTTTCTTAAGGCTAAGGCTGCAGCTCTCGAACCGTTGCAGCATCCACGAGCGGCGCAGGTCGGGCTCAATATCTATGGCCTCGAGTATTTTGGTAGTAGTATATCGTTTAAACTCTTTCTCTATCACGGCCAGCCCCGACCCGTCCTGGGCGCGGGCCAGCATGTGCAGGTGATTGGTCATCAGGCACCAGGCGTACACGGTGAATTTTTTCGCTTCGATACAGTAGTTTAATGCGTCAACGATGATCTGTTTGTAGGTAGGCCGTATAAACACATCGATCCAGTCCACTACATTAAAAGTCAGGTAAGAACAGTCTTGTTGTTTAAGACCCTGGTCTTTATTCTTATTAATCATAGGAGCATTGCTTTATCAATGTTCATTAATAAACAAATACTTCGGCGAATCCTCGGGGTAAATAATAAAACCGTGCTGTTGATTTGGTATCGGGTGCGGAACGAACAATCAGGCTAAAATTATAGCAGAGACAAGGGAGTGTAATATACAAAATGTTGTTTAGAAAACGACCGGCTGTTAATAGCTGCCAATAATTATGTTTGATAAATACTTTATTAGCCGGTAACAATGCTGTAACGATATATCGGTTAAGTTCTTTGGTTATTAAAGGATAATAAATGCCTGCCCGGCCAGGATGGTATTAAGAACCGGCCGGTAGATCAAATGCTTGCAGAGGTATACGGAGGCTGCTTTAAATACTATTGCCAGGGCGCCAGCTTAACCCGTTGGTGTGGATGGGCGCTGCTGTAAACATAATGGTGGGGATCATCTACCAGCCTGGTGGTGACCGGCAGGTTTACTACTTCGGTAACATGTTGGGCAAACAATTCGGTACTGTCCAAAACAACCGGATGATTGCCAAACTGCCAGAAGTGATGTTCCGCATCGTGCTGGTACCGGTTGCTGTAATAACTGAACAATCGCATCATCCATTCTTTTCTTTTTTCATCAGGATTTTCTGCAATTGATTTCAGCACCTGTTTGGCAGTACCGTTTTTAAATTCCCTTAAAATCGTTGAGATGTGCTTCTTTTTTGAAGAGGCGATAATAGTGATGTAGCTGGGCATTAACACGTACTCATACACATGCAGGTTTTTGTTGTCAATACAATGGTTTAGGTTGTCAATTAAAATTTCACAATAAGAGTGGCAGGTGAACACGTCTATCCAGCCAGACACGCTTAATGTTACATAATAAGAGCCGAAGGGTGGGGGTTTTTCGTACATTCATATAAGGTAGTAAAGTTTT
>CBIHPC010000573.1:0-2968 GCA_966211305.1 uncultured Niastella sp. | reverse complement strand
TATATGGAAATGCACAAAAACAATCCCGGTATGGGCGGTATAAAAAGAATGGGTTGGAAACCCATGGAAGAAATGCCGAACGGTTTTGTAAAACATGTGTTTACCCGGCAAATGTTTGAGCAGGCGCGGCCGGTTGTGGAAGCGCTGTTACAACAAAAAAGATCATAGCCTGATTTGTTAACATAAGCATCTTTCGAAAGTATGGTTACAAATACATTGCCCCTGGTATCGGTTTGCATCCCTGCCTACAACCAGGAGCGTTATATACGCCGGTGTCTTGAAGGCGTGATGATGCAGCAGACCGGTTTTTTATTTGAGGTGATCATTGGGGAAGATTGTTCAACCGATAATACCCGCAGCATTATAGAAGAGTTTGAGCAGCGGTACCCGGGAATAATAAAACCCATTTACCATGAAAAGAACGTAGGTCCGCAACGGAACGCCTACGAATTCTGCTGGCCGAAACTCACCGGTAAATACATCGCGGTTTGTGAAGGCGATGATTACTGGACAGACCCGAATAAACTGCAAAAGCAGGTTGATTTCCTTGAAAAGAACAGCGACTTCGTTTTGTGTTTTCACGAAGCCAATACGGTAGATGAAAATGATAATGTATTGCGACAGGTTGAGGTAAGTGGTAACGGAATGGTATATGAATACGACTGGAGAAGCATTTTCCATAAACACATTGCCACGCTGTCGGTCGTTTTCAGGAATTGTATTCCTACTAATCACAAAGATTTTGTACACGCAACCTACGGCGATATCTTCCTGTTCACTGTTTTATCGCGGTACGGTAAACTTGCCGAACTTGGTTTTAATGGGGGCAACTATCGCAAACACACGAGTGGTATGTATGGCGGAAGAACGCTGGCCAATAAGTACAGGGGCACCATTCAAACAAGGAAGTTCATGAAAAAGTCTTCCCTGTTTAGTGAAGAACAGAAGCAGGAGATAGATAAAACAATATGGCGTGAAAAGAAAAAATATGTAAAAAACCTGATAAAACATGGTGAAATAACCGATAGTATCAGGATACTGTTTCTATAAACCTTTACTATCATCAACAACCTTTTTCTATACGTATCAAAGATTTAATATGAGTAATAAAAGATTCGCTGCATTTGTTGTAACCTTCAACCGTGCGGAGGTTTTAATGGATACCATTCATAAGATCCTTAGCCAGACGTTACCACCCGAAAAATTGCTGGTAATAGATAATGGATCAACCGATGAAACAAAAAAGAAACTCGATGAATTATATCCCCAGGTTGAATATTTCAGAATGGGTTATAATGCTGGCCCTGCAGGCGGCGACAAAGTTGGATTGGAAATGCTGGCAAAAGAAGGGTATAAGTGGATCTTCTGGGGCGATGACAACGATCCGCCACCCACCAGCGACACCTGTGAAAAGCTGGTTACCCTCGCCGAATCGTATGGCGATAATTGCGGTCAGGTAGGCATGGTAGGCAGCCGGTTCAATAAATACACCGGTTTACTGGAGCGCATCACCACCGAAGAGTTGCGGGAAAAAAAGCCATTTATAGAAGTAGATACCATTGGCGGCGGACAATGTAAGATCGTAAACGGAAACAGT
Organism: uncultured Niastella sp.; assembly: GCA_966211305.1. Classification (GTDB taxonomy): domain Bacteria; phylum Bacteroidota; class Bacteroidia; order Chitinophagales; family Chitinophagaceae; genus Niastella. Next base: position 1,371 of record CBIHPC010000573.1, on the reverse strand, counting down.
ATATTAAAAGGGATCGTAACAGAAGAAAAATTGTTCTTTGGTTTCGAAGATCTTGACTTTGACCTTTCGCAAAAAGAAGCCGGTTACAAATTACTGGTGCATAGCGGCCTGTTCCTTGGTTGCCGCGAACGCTGGAACCGCTTTGAGGTAGACAGACCGGTTGCCCGCAAAAAAGACGAAGGCGTATTATGGCGCGATTATTACAGCATTCGCAACGCCCTCTTCATCATGAAAAAGCACAGGCTGCCTTTTGCATGGCTGTCGTTCCTGGCTGTTTCAGTTGGCAAAAGCCTGTTAAGTTACAAACATGGTTTGCGCTATGGCTCCCTCGTAACCAGGAATACCTGCAAAGCCGTTCGTGACTATAGCCTGAGCAGATATTATAAAAGATAACGCCCGTCTTTTTAAAAACCCTTAAGACATAACCCGATAAGCGCCGACCCGACCATCGGATGCTTCAAACGTAAAACTTTATGAACAAGAAGTTTGCTGCATTTATTGTGACATACAACCGGCCTGATATTTTGATGGACACAATACAAAAGTGTCTCGATCAAACCAGGCCGCCCGACAAGCTGATGATCGTTGACAATAACGACAACGATGAAACCAAAAACAAAGCGGCACAGCTTTTCCCGAATGTAGCACACCTGAAGGTTGGGCATAACTCAGGTTTTGCCGGTGGCGGTAAAGCCGGTTTGGAGGCGCTTGCAAAAGAGGGGTATGAGTGGATCCTGTGGGCAGATGATAACGACCCGCCATATACTGACGATACGTTTGAAAAGCTGTTGCAACTGGCAGCGTCCTATGGCAGCAATTGCGGCCAGGTAGGCGTGGTTGGACATAAAATAAATAAACGCACCGGATTGGTAATAAGAACTACCAATGAAGAGCTGGAAAAAGGCGACTACCTGGAGGTAGATACCATTGGCGGTGGCATGATAAAGATCATAAGAGGCGAGAGTGTATTAAAGGGAATTGTGCCCGAGGCGAAATTGTTCTTTGGTTTTGAAGACCTCGATCATGATCTTTCGCAAAAAAGGGCCGGTTATAAAATACTTGTTCATACCGGTTTGTTCCTCGACCTGCGTAAGAAATGGAACCGGATGAATTATAAACGAACAACAGTACGGAAGAAAGATGAAGGTGTTCTGTGGCGCGACTACTACAGCATTCGCAATTCACTGTTTGTAATGACCAAGAACCGGTACTACATGGCCGTTTGCTCTATTCTGGCTGTTTCATTTGCAAAAAGCATGATGAGCTATAAACATGGCCTGCGGTATGGAACGCTGGTTACCAGGAATACATTGAAAGCCTGGCGCGACTATACCTTCAACAGGTTTTATAAACGTAATGTTTAAAAGATTT
>CBIHPC010000572.1:0-2975 GCA_966211305.1 uncultured Niastella sp. | reverse complement strand
TAATTTCTTTAACCAGTTTATCGATAACCAGCGAGGTTTGCGGATCGAGGCCCGAGTTAGGCTCATCGACAAACAGGTATTTGGGATTTAAAACAATAGCCCGCGCAATACCCACCCGCTTTTTCATACCACCGCTCAGCTCGGCCGGGAATTTTTTATTAACGTCTTTCAACCGTACCCGCTCCAGCACCTCATTCACCCGTTTCAGTTTCTGGGCGTGGGTGTCGCGGGTAAACATGTTCAGGGGGAACATGATGTTTTGCTCAACGGTCAGGCTGTCGAACAGGGCCGAACCCTGGAACAGCATGCCGATCTGCTGGCGGATCTCTTTCTTTTCTTCGGTGTTCAGCTTATTGAAGTCTTTATCGTCGTAGCAGATCTCACCCTGGTCGGGTACCATGAGGCCCACCATCAATTTCATAAACACGGTTTTACCGCTACCGCTGGCGCCGATAATAAGGTTACATTTACCTGCCTGCATGGTAACGCTAACTCCATTCAACACGGTTTTCTCACCAAATCCCTTCTTTATATTTTTTACTTCGATCATGGTTTATGAATTCATGCTACGGATAAAAAACTGCTATAACTTATTAAAATTGTATGATTTCTATTTAATCAGACCGTTTTAGCCGCGCTTTCGCTGTTCGGTTCATAACGGATTTACCCCATTAGTGTAACAATATTGCGGCCAGCACATAATCGGCGCCTAAAATGCTCACACAACTTACCACTACCGACTTGGTGCTCGACCTGCCGATTTCCAGGGCGCCGCCTTCCACATGATACCCATAATAAGCGGGGATGCTGGAAATGAGGAATGAAAAGGTGTATGCTTTTACCAGGGCGAAGAAGACATTATATGGCTGAAAGTACTGCAGCAACCCGGTTTCATATTGGGCGGGCGATAAAATACCTGCCGTGGTTGATGCCAGCTGTCCGCCATAAATACCCAAAGCGGCCGAAATTACCACCAGCAACGGGATCACGATGAGGGAGGCCAGTATTTTAGGCAATACCAGGTAAGCCTTGGTGTTGATGCCCATAATTTCCAGCGCGTCAATTTGTTCGCTTACGCGCATGTTACCCAGCTCGCTGGCGATCTTACTGCCTACCACCCCGGCCAGCACAATACACACCAGGGTTGGGGCGAATTCCAGGATCACCGTATCGCGCACGATCTGCGCAACGGTGCTCATGGGAATTACGGGACTAACCAGCTGATAGGCTGTTTGCAGGGCAGATACCGCCCCCATAAAAAAGGAAATGATAACTACTATCCCCAAAGAGCCGATACCGATCTCATTGCATTGGTGCATCAGCTCTTTCCAATACATTTTCCAGTTTTCAGGTTTTGAAAACATTCCCTTGATCATCAATAGGTAACGGCCAAACTCGGTAAATAAAGTCATGATTTAAGCAATAGTGTAAAAATACAGCTTAACGATGAAAAACAATAGTTTATGATAGAAGGTTCGAAAAACGTGAAACGGCAAACGGCAAACGTGAAAAGCCCTATACTAGTGACTACGAACTATTTTTCAGGCGCTCCGGCAATCGGGCTTTCTGAAAAACAGTTACAGGTTGCAGGTTCCAGGGCTTCAGTTCGGGGCGGCTGATTAATTGCAGGCGGATTTCAGGATGCAGGGGAATTTACAATGCTTTTCCCTGTAACCCCAACTGAAGTCGGGGCAAGCTCTGAAACTGTAACTAAAACTTGTATTTTCCCGGTATCGGAAACTGGTAACCGGTTTTTGTATTCCCTGTAACCTGCAACCTGTAACCTGCAACTTGTATTTTCCGGCCCCCGGCCTACGCCTTCTTCTTCCACCAGGCCGGCTTTTTCGCCGTTTCCTGGTTGTTGTTATTACATTTCAATTGTGCGTCGATAACTGCAATAAGGGCCATATTGTAAATGCTGCGAACCGAACTGCCCAGCTGCAGCACATGCACCGGCTTTTTCAGTCCAAGCAAAATAGGCCCAACGGCATCGGCGCCACCGATTTCTTTCATCAGGTTGTAGGCGATATTACCCGCTGCGAGGTTGGGGAAAATGAGGGTATTCACTTCCTGGTCAACCAGTTCGCTGAACGGATAGTTCTCACGCAGAATATCCTGCCTAAAGGCGATGCTTGCCTGCATTTCGCCATCTATGGTGATCGTGGGATCTTTTTGTTTAACGATGTCTTTTGCCCGTGCAACCAGTTTGGCTTCCGGTGAATCGCTGCTGCCGAAGTTGGAATAGCTTAACATGGCGATGCGGGGCACCAGGTTAAAGCTGCGCACTTCTTTGGCGGCCAGCAGGGTGATATCGGCCAGCTCTTCCGCAGTGGGGTTGAAGTTCACTGTGGTATCGGCCAGGAACAACGGACCTCTTTTGGTAAGCAGCATATACATACCGGCGATCTTTTTCACGCCTTCTTCCATCCCGATCACCTGCAGTGCCGGGCGAATTGCTTCTGCATAATTGCGCGTTAACCCCGAGATCACTGCATCGGCATCACCGGTTTCCACCATCATACAGCCGAAATAGGTGCGGTCTTTCATCATCTTGCAACTCTCATACAGGTTCACACCTTTACGCTGGCGTTTTTTGAAAAACAGTTCACCGTATTGTTTGCGTTTATCTTCATACTCATCATTGCGCGGGTCGATGATGGCCATATCGTCGAGGTCGACACTGTTCTCCAGGGCCAGCTGTCTGATCTTTTTCTCATCGCCCAGCAAAATGGGTTGGCAAATGCGTTCTTCAACGGCGATCTGGGCTGCCTTTAATATTTTAACGTTATCGGCTTCGGCAAAGATCAGTCGTTTGGGATTGCGGCGGGCTTTGGCGCCAAGCACCCGCATCAACTGGTTATCGAGGCCAAGGCGTTTATTCAGTTCAATTGAATAGGTTTCCCAATTGGTGATCTTCGTTTGTGCAACCCCGCTTTCGATGGCTGCTTTTGCAACGGCCGGGGCAACGGTGCTCA
>CBIHPC010000571.1:0-2975 GCA_966211305.1 uncultured Niastella sp. | reverse complement strand
AACAGCAGCTTTGAAGCAGGTGCGGCTTTTTCGATATAGCTTTCTTCCAGCGCCAGCTGGCCTTTGGCAATGGTAAGCAGATCATCAAAAGAGTATTCAGTGCCATGTTGTATCAGGTACTCACGGGCGAACTCCGGCACCCAACTGGTGCTATAATATTTTGCCAGTTGTTCGCTTAACGTACTTTTTCCCGTTGACTCCGGACCAATGATCACTACTTTTTTCATCAAAACCATTTAATGTTTTTTGCCCGGAAATTCAGTCCCTTCCTGAAATGCCTTACCGTGTCGCAACGCCCGTCTTTTCCATTCAAACAAACCAAATACGGCCATTACTAATAAGATGAAGTAGAATACGCTGGTAAAAACATATTGTTTGGCGAAGTATAAGGGTATAGAGGCAATGTTAGTGGCTATCCACCAGTACCAGCTTTCCACTTTCTTTTTAGCCATCAGCCACATGCCGGTGAATGCCGTAGCGGACGCAAAAGCATCGGCCCAGGGAATAGTGGCGGAGTCGAATGCTTTTCTCAGCCAGGTGAGCGCGCTGAAGATCGCGATATAAAAAAAGGCAAAGAACAATAATTGTTGTAACCATTCCCGCCGGTTGCTGAATTGCACCGTTACCACGTAATGTTGTTGCCTGTCTTTTTTCAGCCAAAGCACCCAGCCATATATACTCATAATAGTATAATACAGGTTAACGCTGGCCTCGCCGAATAAACTCCGTTCGGCACTCAGGAATATATAAATAACGGTGCTGATAAGGCCCACCGGGTACACCCATATATTTTCAATGCGTGAGAACCATACGCTCGCAATGCCCGAAAACACCGCAATGTATTCGGGAAGTGTGGTGGCGCGCATGCCTTCTGCAAATTGGTTCAGGAACTGCTCGAATGTCATTGTGTAAAAAAATGCAATTTAGTTCTATTGACAATATAATAACAGATGGGGTATTCTCTACTTTCCGGCCTGTTTTACGATATTTGGCCATTAAATATTTTACCTCTTGAGTTATTTTTCCAATAAAACCGTTTGGATTACCGGCGCTTCTTCGGGTATTGGCGAAGCGCTAACCTATGAACTGGTAAAACAGGGCGCAAATGTCATTATTTCGTCCCGCCGGACAGAAGAGTTGAAACGCGTACAGCAGCAGGCCTGTCAGAACGGGTCATTTGGGCAGACCGGCGTTTCGAATGTATATGTGCTTCCGCTCGATCTGGAGGCGGCCGGTTCCTTTCCGGCTAAAGTTCAGGAAGCCATTGGCGCGTTTACCCAAATTGATATTATGATCCATAACGGCGGCATTAGCCAGCGATCGAAGGTAAAGGATACCCTGCCGGCCGTACAACGGAAAGTAATGGAAGTTGACTATTTCAGCTATATAGAGCTTACCCGCCTTTTATTGCCGCACATGCAGCAACGAAAAACGGGTCACATAATAGCTATCAGCAGTGTAATGGGGAAAATAGGAACGCCTATGCGTTCAGCCTATGCTGCAGCCAAACATGCCCTGCACGGTTTTTTCGACTGCCTGCGTGCCGAAGTATGGCGCGATAATATAAAAGTTACGTTGATAATGCCCGGGTATATAAGAACGCAGGTTTCCCTGAATGCGGTTACTGCTTCGGGCGAGAAGTTAAATGAGCTGGGGAAGAACATTGGAAACGGTTACCCGGTCGGTAAAACGGCGCAGCAGATCCTGAAGGCAATACGAAAAGGAAAGTTTGAGAAATATGTTGGCCGCCCTTTTTCGCAGGAATGGATGGCAATACACCTGATGCGTCTTTTTCCCACACTGGCCTTTAAGATCTTTAAAAATGCCGTACCGGAATAGTGCCATCGTACAATTCGCAAAACTTTTTAAGATTGATCAAACCTTCGGCAAACTGGCGCTTCAGGTTCTTATGGATCATAAAACCCATTAACCGGCCAATGGGATAAGGCAACATGCCACTGTTTTGCCAGGTAACTTTTGTTTCCCCGATACCCCAGTCTTCAAAAAGCCAGTTGTCGCGGGCAATGGTTCTTATAGGTTTTATGAACTCCAGATCGAAATGAATATGCTTTTCATCGATATCCCGCAGCGTAAGGCTGCCCGTGCCGATCTTGCTATCTTTCCATGAATATTTATGCCCGGGCCTTTTCGACGTACCGGTTATACCGGGTTTATTTTGAGCGCCTTTTGGCTGCCAGGGATTCCATTGAATATGATTATGAAAATCAGCTACTTTATCCATCACAAAAGCGCATGGCTTTTTTATTATAGCCGATTTCTCTATAAAATACCCATTGGGTAAAAATAGTGCAATGATCAGGAGTAGCACTGTCACAACCACTAATGCCCCTAAAATATACAGAAAGGTCATAAACCTGCTGTTTTGCTGAATTTACTGCATTCCCGCAATACAGCCAAGCATGGTTGATATTTTACGGTTGTAAAATTAAAAGTCGAAGCGGATAGCTGCGGTTGTGTAAAAAAGGTTATCGGCCTTTTGTGCAACGCCATTGCTGGTAATGACATGTTGGGGAATAACATAGGCAGGCGTTAAAATCAGATTCATTTTCCCGATTCCATACACAACGGGGCAGGAAAACTCGTACGACATAACGCTGAAACGGCTGCTGCTTTCGGTTACAGCCTGCTCACCGATGGGAAGAAAAAGAAAACGTTTTTCCTGCATCCAGGTTTTTGAAAAGCGCTGTGTACCAAAATAACTGTAAGCGGCGGGACTGATCACAATCACTCCTTTTTTTCCAACGGGGTCGAAGCGGAAAGCATGGTCAAGCCCGGCATACGCGCCAAAATCAGTCTGGTTGCTGAATTTCGCATCAGCGCCACCGTAAATGCCAACGATTTTATTGGTGTGAACCAGGTTTATACCGGCCTGCGCTTTCACTACTGATTGTACAAGGGTAACATCGGCATCATAGAAAAAGCGGGCGCCGAAAATATTTCCCCGCCAGTTCCCT
>CBIHPC010000570.1:0-2986 GCA_966211305.1 uncultured Niastella sp. | reverse complement strand
TCGACGAATAAAATAAATAGAAAAATAAAAATCAAAAGTATAATTATGAAGATCCTTGTAACGGCGCCGTACAATGATAACGGGTTAATAACATTGCAGGAACATTTTGGCGAGGTAATTTACAGGCCCTGGAAGCCGCATGGCCGTGCTTATTATGCCGATGAATTAACGGCGCTGTTACAATCCACAGCGGCCACCGCATTGATAACCGAGCACGATCACGTTACAGCTGAAGTGATCGATGCCAATCCGCATTTACAGTTTATCGGTGTGTGCCGTGGAACGCCCTCGAATGTTGCCATTGGAACTGCCACTAAACTTGGGATTCCCGTTTTTTATACCCCGGCGCGCAATGCACAGGCGGTAGCCGAAATGTTTGTTGCCAATGTGATCACTTTTATGCGCAATACCCTTGCCGGTGTTGAATGGCTGAAAGGCCGCAACTGGGCGGCAGGCGCACATACTTCCTATCTTCAGTTCAAGGGAACCGAACTGGCCGGCAAAACGGTAGGCATGGTTGGTTTTGGCGCAATCGGTCAGCTTATTGCCGGCATGCTGCAATGTTATCCCTGTGCAATCCGGTTCTATGATCCGTATGTAACCGATCATGACAGCAATTACCGGTCGGTTTCACTGGAAGAAGTATTTGTAACCAGCGATATCGTTTCCATACATCTGCCGGTAACGGAACAAACAAAAGGACTGATCGATTATTCATTGCTGTCGAAAATGAAACCCGACGCCATTTTTGTAAATACCGCCCGTGCCGTTGTTGTTAAACGTGAAGACCTGTTGCGGGTGCTGGAAGAAGAGAAAATTCGCGGCGCGATATTGGATGTATTCGATCATGAACCACCCGATGAAATTGATTACCGCATCATCGATCTTCCCAATGTGCTGGCAACGCCGCATATTGCAGGCGCTACCTTTGAGGTGGAAGAACATCATGTGACCATTTTAAATAAAACGCTGGTTGACTGGTACGTAAATAATAAAAAGACCGGCGCCAGACTGGCCAATAAAGAATTACTCACTGTACAGATCTAGTATACCATGACTGCAAAAGAAGCATATATAATCATTGATATCGGCACCGGCAATGTACGCGTTGCGGCAACAGGCGCCAATGGCGCCGTGCTGGGTGTTGCCCGGGAAGACATTCAATATATCCGTGATGAAAAATACCCCGACGCGTTGTATTTCGATGCCGATGTTTTATGGAAACAGGTAACGGCACTGGCGAATGAAGTGATCAAAACCCTGCCCGGTCTAACGGTGCGCGCATTGACCGCCACCAGCCAGCGCGAAGGGATTGTATTATTGGGTAAGAACGGTGAATCGCTGGTGGGACTGCCCAATATCGATCACCGCGGCCGCGAGTGGGAAAATGTGCTGCCCGATAAAACCATCGTATATAAACTCACCGGCCGGTATCCTACTTCATTATTCTCCGCTTTCAAATTACTAGGCATAAAAAAGCGCTGGAATGAACTTTGGCAGAACTGTGTAAGTTTTGTTAGCATCAGCGATTGGGTTGAATTCAAACTGAGCGGTGTTGTAAAGTATGAACACTCGCAGGCTTCTGAAACGTTGCTGTACGATGTTGAACACCGCCAGTGGAGCAATGACCTCTGCGATCTGTTCAGCCTCGATCGCTCCCTGTTGCCTGAATTAAAAAATTCAGGAACAATACTGGGTCCCATCTTACCAGGCATTGCCGCTTCATTCAATATTTCAAAAGACGCCGTTGTGGTTGTTGGCGGCGGCGATACGCAGCTCGCTATCAGAAGTACGCAGCCTGCGGTGGAAGATATTGTGATCGTATCAGGGACAACCACGCCGATTGTAAAACTGGTTGATAACTGGCTGCTCGATGCGCAGCAGCGTACCTGGACGAGCCGCGATATTGTACCCGGCCGCCTGGTTTTTGAAGCCAATGCCGGTGTTACCGGTTTGAACTTTCAACGGTTGAAGGAGATCTTCTATCCCAATGAAAATTATTCGGAAATAGAACAGGAACTGGCCGCCACCAAAGATGCATTTTGTATGGCTTCACTGGGATCGCTGGTAGCCGATGAAAAAACACCGTTGATAAAAGGCGGTTTTGTTTTTCCCACCCCGGTATCGCATCAGTTGACACGCGGACATTTTGTATGGGCCACCATCCTGGATATTGCCTGTTCCATTGCCGGGAACTATAAAATTTTATGCGATGTGGCCGGTAATGCCACCGACTATGTATGGGCCTGCGGCGGTGGTTTGCAAAGCGTTGCCCTGCGCAGCCTGCTGGCCGGTTTGCTGAACAAAAAAGTGCAGGTGCGTAAAGGTTTTGAACAGGCCTCGGTGATCGGCGGCGCGCTCATCTGCAACGAAGCATTAAAGGCAAACGTTGAATTTGATGATACGATAGAAGTGATCCATCCGCAACAACAGGAGTATTATTCAGTATTATTCAAAGAGTGGAAAAAGACGAGATCGTTATTTAGGAACATTTAGATTATAGGAACAGAGCGGCAACAACCACAGACTACAAACAACAAACCACAAACAGAAAGATGAACAGTCCATATTTCATAGGAATAGACGTAGGCACACAGGGTGCCAGAGCGGTGCTGATCGACGTAACCGGCGAAGTGCTGGGCAGTGGCGAACAGCCATTTGCTTTAAGCAACCAGTCGCGCGAAGAACAATCGCCCGAACAATGGTGGCAGGATTGTTTGTTATGCCTGCAACAGGTAATGACGAAGGTGAAACCACTGATAAAACCGGCCGACGTGGTAGCCATCTCCGTTACCTCAACATCAGGCACTATTATTCCCATCGATAAAAACAACCAGCCGCTGCATCATGCCATCATGTACAGCGATCCGCGCTCTGCTGAAGAGGCCGACTACTGCAAAAAAGTGGCGCTGGCGGAGAATAGCAACGGATATACTGCTTTCAATGCAAGCAGCGGTTTGCCCAAGATGTTATGGTTCATCAATCG
>CBIHPC010000569.1:0-2991 GCA_966211305.1 uncultured Niastella sp. | reverse complement strand
TATTAACTTGTCAACTTAATTCTTACTTTCGTGCTTCGTATACTTTTAAGCACATTAAACTATCGCTATGCCTTCGTTTGACATTGTAAGTAAAGTGGATGGACAGGCACTGGACAATGCAGTGAATGTTACCACCAAGGAGATCACCAACCGGTTCGATTTTAAAGGTTCACACGTGGTGATCAACCTCGATAAAAAAGAATTCAAGATCAACATTGAAACGGAAGACGCAATGAAGATGGGCCAGTTGATCGACGTACTCATTAACCGGGCGCACAAACAGAACATTTCGCCCGAAGCGTTTGACCTTAGCAAAGAAGCTTACCAAAGCGGTAAGTATACCAAGCAGGAGGTTGCTGTTCGCAATGGATTAAAACAGGAAGACGCCAAAAAGATCGTAAAACTGATCAAAGACTCGGGCCTGAAAGTACAGGCATCGATCAATGACGATATTGTACGGGTTACGGGCAAAAAGATCGACGACCTGCAGGATGTGATCAAACTTTGCCGCGAAGCATCGCTGGGAATTCCGTTGCAGTACGAGAACATGAGGAGCTAGATCATTTTACATTCAACGTTTCTCATACTTCATTTCCCGCCGCAGCGCGGTGGGTGTGGATAAAAACGTGAAAAACAGGTGCAAAACATAACAGCCTGTTTTTTGGAATAGAAACAATATAGTAAGTATCTTAGATATAGAAAGTCGCAGTAGACTGGTAAAATGGTTCAATGCGGCTAGCGGAAAGCATTGGGTTATACAGGTTATACGTGCTCGTAGCAGGTATAAAATGGATCCGGTGCTTTCTTTTTTAATTTCTTGCCTGAATAATTTATTTTTGCCCGCCGGTTAATCAATTTTCCAATTATCTTTAATAAATATTTAAAAAAGTCGGGAATAAAATTTAATTTGGCGGAGTTAGGAGGGAGAGCTAATTTTGCGGCTTTGCTGATAAAACCAGTATAACAAATACATTTAAACAGGTAGTACCGCAAAATCGGTGCACAATTAAAATCAAAGAGTTATGAAAAAGGGACTTCATCCCGAAAATTATCGGTTCGTAGTATTTAAAGATATGAGTAACGGGTACAGTTTCCTCAGCCGTTCCACTTCTCCCTCAAAAGAAACCATTAAATGGGAAGATGGTAACGAATACCCTCTGATCAAATTAGAAATTTCTAACACATCTCACCCCTTCTTTACCGGACAGAACGTACTGGTAGACACAGCGGGTCGTATTGATAAATTCAAGAAACGTTACGAAAAGAAAAAATAAAAAGCGTAATTTCAATACAAACATTTTTGTTTTTCATGGCTATACTTTCCCTTTCCTTGTCTAAGGAAGGGGATTTTTCTTTTACATCAATCCTATAACGCGTGTTGTGATTCGTTTTATTGTTTAGCATACGTTAACACTCCTTTAATTCGCTTCGCTCCAATTTTAGTATACTTACGGCTGTTCGTATTTATTGCCATTTTCCTGAACAATACACCCGTGGCAGATTGTGTCATTTATACATTTTATAAATGCGATAAATTTTCCCCGACTTACTTCACCCGATTTAAAGCCCGGCTTCAATTAACGCGCATTGTGAGTTGATAAACTGTGTTATGTTTATCTGTCAATGCTTTTCAAATTAATGACGGCACTTGTTTATTGCCTGCCCTTACCAGGCCAATTTGCAGTGCAGGTTTTTGCTTTCAACTGTTCGCCCGCCGCAGGCTATCATGATTAGTTGATTTAAAATTTTTTAGAACCGGAAAAGTGGATGGTTACCAGTCACCGGCTTCATTTTTCGGGTACATTCGGCTTTTGCCGGGCTTTACATGCAAACATTGCTGGTAATTGGGAATTGTTACAGCACCGGTGTCAGTTGAAACGAGTCGAAACCTGTTAGCGCAGGGTCGGCGCTGACAGAAATTGGGTCAAATCTGTCAGCGTGGTGTCTGCGCCGACAGAAATTGGGTCAAATCTGTTAGCGCGAGGTCGAAATCTGTCAGCGCGGTGTTCGCGCTGACAGAAAATGGTCAAAATCTGTCAGCGCGGTGTTCGCGCTGACAGAAAATGGTCAAAATCTGTTAGCGCGGTGTTCGCGCTGACAGAAAATGGTCGAAATCTGTCAGCGCGGTGTTCGCGCTGACAGAAAATGGGTAAAAATTTGTTCGCATTGTACCGGAGCTAACAGAAAACGTATTGATCCAAACAGAAAACAGACCCCGGCCAACCTAAAATGCACCGGTACAGGTAATCATTACTACAGGATCACCCATATTTATAGCGCATTTGCTAAATATGAGGACACACGCAGATGTAAAGGGCAAAATGAACTAAGTTTGGGCGCTCATCTTAAAGGACCAGCTATTAAAGGCAAGGAATTGAAATTGTGAATCGGGAACCGGAACTGAGAACTAAGAACTAAGCACTGAGAACTAAAGAACTGAGAACTGTAAACAGCGAACCATGAACAAACGGGTATTCCTTTCCGATAAAGAAGTGGCAGATCACCTGTTTCCTTTTGCCCAAACCCGCCATGCGGCCGAGATCCGCATCGGTATTCTAACTATCAGGCAAAAATGGGAAGCATTGCTGCAGCAACCTGTAACCTTACTTAATAACAACGAAGAGGCGCCTGCCGACGCCATTGTTTTTGCCGCCAATATTCTGCCAACGGCCGGCTTTGTTCAGTCCATTTTCGGTGCCAGCGGCGAGCCTACCGGTGAGCCCGATTACAGCCAGGTAAAGATCCTGCAGTATCCCTGGCATATATTTCAATGGAACGATTGGGCCTTACGTGAAGATTTTCAACTGATTACCAAAAACCGGCAATCGGCTCCCATTCCCGAAACGGTGCTCACCACCAACCCGGGCAACATCTTCATTGAACCGGGCGCCATCCTGAACCATTGTATCCTGAATGCATCCACTGGTCCTATTTATATTGGAAAGAATGCCGAGATCATGGAAGGGGCGCTTATCCGCGGGCCTTTTGCCA
>CBIHPC010000568.1:0-2991 GCA_966211305.1 uncultured Niastella sp. | reverse complement strand
AGCAGGACCCGGAAATGAATCCGGTGTCCTGCCTCCATCCATGAAAAAGCGCCTGTCTATCTTAGCGTATCCTATCTTACATCTAAACTGCGTGTACGGGAGTGAAGCCATCTTCGCTTTCAGCGGGTACATATTCCTCAATCATCAGTTCATCTATCGTCTTTTGTTGTTTTTTGCGTTTTCTGCGTTCGGTCCAATGATCGAAAATGGCATAGATAACGGGTACAATGATCAGGGTAAGGAAGAGTGAACTGATCAACCCACCGATAATAACCCAGGCCAGCCCGTTCTTCCATTCTGCACCGGGGCCCGATGCAATGGCGATCGGTAACATACCAAATACCATCGCAATGGTTGTCATCAGGATCGGGCGAAGCCTTGCATGGTTAGCCTGGATCAAAGCGGTGAAAGTATTTTCACCTGCCGCTTTCCGGTGATTGGTAAAGTCAACGATCATGATGGCGTTCTTACAAACCAGGCCGATCAGCATGATGATACCTAGGATAGTGAAGATGTTCAATGAGTTATTGGTCAATCCCAATGCGAGCAACGCACCAATGAATGATAACGGCACAGAGAACAAAACTACCAGCGGATGTATAAAGCTGTCGTACAGTAATACCATTACCAGGTATACCAGCAGGATAGCAGCAAGCAATGCCACACCAAGGGTACCAAAACCTTCTGTCTGGTTTTCCATATCGCCACCCCATACATAACTTACGCCTGCAGGTTTTCTTATTTTTTCAAATTCCTTTTGCCATTCGCCTGCAACAGTACCGGAAGGGCGGCCTACTGTTTGTCCCTGAACGGTTACAGAAGGGCTTTTATCCCGTCTTTCCAGCAAGCTGGGGCCTGATAATTCGGTGATATTGGCGAACTGTGATAATTTGATGCGCTGACCCTGGTCGTTGGTGAACTCGAGGTTGCGCACATCTTCAATATCCGATCTGTTGAAACTGTTATAGCGAATGTTGATGTCGTATTCATATTCACCGGCCCTGAACTTACCATCGGTATTACCGTTAAAGGCGGTTTGCATGGTTAACCCAACGGTTTGCAGGCTTAAACCCAGGCTGGCCATTTTATCGCGGTCAACCTGTACATTGATCTCGGGGTTTCCCGCTTCAACCGTGAGTTTGGTTTCAGTAGCGCCTTTGATCTTTTTCAGTTGTTCATGGGCTGCATTGGCAAATGCCATGGCGCTGTCGAGGTCGGGGGCCATCACTACCAGTGCCAGCGGCGCCTGATCTGCCGTCCCCAACATACCTATCGGTGTTGTTTTTACTTTTACACCTACCAGCTCGTTCTGTAATTCTCTTTTTATTTTGGCTGCGTACACGTACGAATCGTCGGTTCGCTTTTTTTGATCGACCAGTGTTACCCGGATCTCCGATTTATAAGCGGTTGACTGGCTGCCGGCGAAGCCTTCACTGGTTTGACCTACAGCGGTAACCTGGCTTACGATCTCCGGCTTCTTGCTCAGGTATGCTTCTGCTTTCCGGGTAACCTGGTTGGTTTGTTCAATAGAAGCGTCTTTGGGTAATTCCATTTGTACCAGGAACTCGCCGCGGTCGCTCTTTGAAAAGAACTCACCGCCAATATAACCGCCGGCCAGCATATACAATGAACCAACGAACATCACCAGCACAATGGCCAGTGTGATACGTTTATGCTTCAACGACCATTTCAGGATACCGGTGATCCAGTGCGTGAATGAGGTAAGTCCTTTTTCAAAACCAAGGATGATGCGGCCAAAGATCGATTTGTTGGAAAGATGTTCCAGTTTACCAAATCGTGATGACAGCCAGGGCACAATGGTGAACGATGACAATAATGACAACAGCGTAGCTATAATTACGGTTACGCAGAATTGTTTGATGATATTTGAAACAAGGCCGGTACTTAAGGCAATGGGTAAGAACACTACCACAATAACCATGGTAATTGCGGTTACGGTAAACCCGATCTCTTTGGTAGCATCAAAAGCCGCGCGCACCCGGTTCTTACCCATTTCCATGTGCCGGTAAATATTTTCCAGCACCACAATGGCGTCATCTACCAGAATACCAACCACCAGTGACAGGCCCAGCAAACTCATCAGGTTAAGCGTATAACCCAGCAATGCCATACCAATGAACGTAGCGATCAATGAAGCCGGAATAGACACCATTACGATCAATGAGTTACGAATACTGTGCAGGAAGAACAGCATCACAAATGCCACCAGTACTACCGCCAGCAGCAGGTCATGTACTACTGAATCAGCGGCTTCGAGGGTGAACACGGTGCTGTCGTTGGCAATTTCAAGTTGTAAGCCATTGGCCGCATATTGTTGCTCGAGTGTGGCAACCCTTTTTTTGATCTCGTCGGCAACCGCTACGGCATTGGCGTCGCTTTGCTTAACGATCTGAATGGCGATCGCGTTTTTCTGGTTAACCCGGCTGATCTTTTCAACTTCTTTCTGGGAGTCCTGTACATCAGCCACATCGCCCAGTCGAACGGCAATGCCATTCTTTGAGGTCAGTACCAGGTTACGCATCTCTTCCACGTTCTTATATTTACCAGATAGCCGCACCAGGATGCTTTGCTCGCGGGTTTGTACATTACCGGTGGGAAAGTCGAGGTTAGAGCTGAGAATGATCTGTTGTACCTGGGGAACCGATAAACCATATCCCTTCAGTTTCTCTGCATCGAGGCTTACCTGGATCTCTCTTTCCTGGCCACCCACCAGCGTCACCTGCGCCACACCGTTCACCCGCGAAAGGGCGGGACTGATGCGTTTGTCGATCAGGTCATAAAATTGTGCTTCATCCATTTTGGCTGAAGCCGAGAAGGTGAGAATGGGAAGGTCGCTCAATGAGAATTTATTCAATGAGGGCGGATCAACGTCTTCGGGAAGATCTTTCAGAATAGCATTGATCTTACGTTGCGCATCGTTCAATGCATAATCTGCATCGGCGCCACTGTTCAATGAGATCGTTACCAGTG
>CBIHPC010000567.1:0-2994 GCA_966211305.1 uncultured Niastella sp. | reverse complement strand
GCAAACAAGTAAATTTGGTTATAAGTAGCCGTGTATGAAAAAACTACTCACTCTTTCTGCAACCTTAACATGTTTCGCTTTGACCGTCTGTGCACAAAACGTCATTCCGTTATATCCCGATTCTATTCCCAATTCGAAACCGGTGCCCGATGAAGAGAAATCGGAGACAAACGACAGGGGTTATGTAACGATCAGCAAGGTGAGCCGGCCAGCCCTCACTGTTTATCTGCCGCCAAAAGAAAAAGCGAACGGTACCGCAATTATAGTAGTACCCGGTGGTGGTTACCGGGTACAGGCATCTACGCACGAAGGAAGCGATGTGGCCAGGCGTTTTAATGAAATGGGCGTTACTGCATTTGTTTTAAAATACCGGCTGCCAAGCGATGTTACCATGGTCAATAAAGAAATTGGCCCCGTTCAGGATGCGCAACGCGCTATTCAGCTGGTGCGGGAGAAAGCAAAAGAATGGGGCATACATAAAGACCGTGTTGGTATTATCGGTTTTTCGGCCGGCGGACATTTGGCCTCCACCGCAGGCACTCACTTCAATCATGCCTACATCAATGTGGGAAGAAAGGTGAACCTGCGGCCCGATTTCATGATCCTTGTTTACCCCGTTATCAGTTTTGCAGATAGTATTACGCATATGGGCTCGCGCGATAACCTGCTGGGAAAAGATCCTTCTCCGGAAAGAAAAGCGGCTTTCTCCAATGAATTACAGGTTAGCAAAAAAACACCGCCTACCTACCTGGTGCATGCCGAGGATGATAAAACGGTAAAGGTGCAGAACATGCTGTTGTTTGCTGCCGCTCTGCAGAAGTATAAAGTGCCGTTCGATTTTTACCTTTACGAAAATGGTGGCCATGGTTTTGGAATGAACAACCCTACCAGTGAGGTGAAGTGGATGGATTTAGTTCACGAGTGGATGATCAGGAATAATTGGATCAAATAGCAATTGAATTGTCTGCGTGAAAGCCTGAAACTAATTAGCTAATGGAATACAGTTGTCTCTGATCTTTCAAACAATAAGCCGGTAATCTCTTTCGATTTTACCGGCTTTTATTATTAATGAGAACTGTATTCAATTAGCAAATTGTTCTCCTACTCCAGCCCAAACAACCCTTTATTCAGCAACTGCAGGGTTTGGGTTTTGTAGGAAGAAGGAACAAGCATCGATACGTTGTGTTTGCTGCCGCCATAGCTCACCATACGAACCGGTATGGGAATCAGGGCTTCGAACAGTTTGCTCAGGATATCTTTTGTTTGTGCAATTTCATTTCCTACTACAGAAATAATGGTGTTGTTGTCTTCCACTGTGATGGTGCCGAATGGTTCCAGCTCTTTCACAATAGAAGTGAGGTTGCCGCCATGATCGATGGTTACCGATACAGCCACTTCAGAAGTGGTGATCATATCGATTGATGTGCGGTACTTTTCGAACACTTCAAAGATCTTTCTTAAGAAGCCATATGCCAGCAGCATCCGGCTGCTCTTGATGTTTATTACAATGATGCCATCTTTTGCGGCAACGGCTTTAACGCCAACAGAACCTGCTTCCTGCGTAATGGTAGTGCCCAGTGCTTCGGGCTGCATGGTGTTCAGCAGTTTCACCGGCACTTTTTGTTGCTGTGCAGGCCAGATGCAGGTTGGGTGTAAGATCTTGGCGCCGAAGTAAGCCAGCTCGGCAGCTTCTTCAAAGCTCAGTTGTTCAATAGGCAGCGTTTTTTTAACGATACGGGGGTCGTTATTGTGCATGCCGTCGATATCGGTCCAGATCTCGCAAACAGAAGCATTTACGGCTGCAGCTACCAGTGAGGCGGTATAATCGCTGCCGCCACGTTTCAGGTTATCAACCTCGCCGCGTGAGTTACGGCAGATATAACCCTGCGTAATAAATAATTTTTTATCGCTGTTCTGTTGCAGAATACGGCCCAGCTTTACTTTGATGGTGCTCAGCTGCGGTTCGTCCTGTGCATCGATGGTCATGAATTCCAGCGCGGGCAACAGCATATGATCGATGCCTTTTTCTTCGAGGTATACGCTGAATAATTTGGTGCTCAGCAACTCGCCCTGTGCAAGAATGTCTTTGCTAAGGGCTTCGCTGAATGAGATCTTCAAAATGATGTTCAGGAATTCGAAGTGCTCAGATACGATGTTCTTCGCCTTGGTGTAGCACTTATCGGTCTTCACCAGTTCCTTTATAAATGACTGGTAATGGGCTTCCAGTTTATCTATCGCTTCTTTGGCCTGGTCGCGTTGACCGGCTGCCATGGCGTCGCCAATGGCTACGAGTGCGTTGGTTGTACCGCTCAATGCGCTCAACACAACAATGCGGGGCTCACGCTCGTCTTTGGTTATCAGTTGCGCTACCTGGTGCATCCTGTCGGGTTTGCCAACCGAGGTACCGCCAAACTTCATGATTTTCATCAGAAAATATTAATTTTTTGTTTTTGCCCGATGGTACTCACCTTGCCAAAATTTTCATTGTTTTTATGGTTTATAAAAATTTGGCATGGCTCGTTTCATCTGGGAATATTTATTTATTAAGGGCTGCAAAGATAAGGTACAGTTTCTTGTTTGTGGTTTGTAGTTTCTGGTTTGTTGTTAGGGCGACTGCCTCTTTATCAGATGCCGGTTGCCGGTTTCCTATTTCCGGGGCTTTAAGTTTTCAGGCTGTTAACTATTGGTCAGCCACTACGAATTTGGCGCCCGGTACCCGGCAACTGATAACTGGCAACGCGTGCACCCTGTAACCTGCACCCTGTAACCTGAAACGGCTGTTTCTAATCCCTAAAGACTCACTCCAAACCGTGTTCCTACAGCCTCAAGATCGGTCACCACCGCATCGAGCAGCGGTATACCTTCTTTCATGCGCAGGGCTTCCATTTCGCGTTCGGGATCCCCGGGAATAAGCACTTTCTCCTCACCCTCAACAGGTTTGGCGCTTCTGAACCGGCGGATCCAGTTATCCATATGTTGTTTGAAATCACTGGC
>CBIHPC010000566.1:0-2999 GCA_966211305.1 uncultured Niastella sp. | reverse complement strand
GTATCGGTGATCTGGAAGATGGCGGAGAAAGTGAGTTTATCTTCATGCGGGCGCAGGGAGCACAATACGTTGGAAATATGCTCGGGCAACATGGGCGCTACCCTGTCGGGCAGGTAAACCGATGTGGCGCGGTCATATGCCTCTTTATCGAGCGCGGTATCGGGCTCAACATAATGGCTTACATCGGCAATGTGCACGCCTATTTCATACAACCCGTTCTTCAATAAGCGAATGCTTATGGCATCGTCAAAATCCTTCGCGTCAACGGGGTCAATAGTGAACGTAAGTATATCGCGGCAATCTCTTCTGAGATCGATCTCGTGCTGCGAAATGGTATCGGGGATGCGTGCGGCTTCTTCCAGTACATTCTCGGGGAAGAACAGCGGGAAACCGTTCTCCATCAGAATTTCCTTCATGGCCATATCGCCTTCATTACCCACATCCATTACCTGTACAACGGTGCCTACGGGTTTCTTTTGTTTTTCCCATTCGGTAATGCGCACGATAACGCGATCGTTATCTTTTGCACCGTTCAAAGCCGTTTCCGGAATAAAGATATCCGGCATGGGCTTTTCGGTATCTGCGGTAAAAAAAGCGGCGTTTTTGCCGATCTCAATTTTACCAAGGAACTCCGTTTGTTTACGTTGCAATACATCAACAACGGCGCCCTGCTGACGGCCGCTTTTTTTAGCGCCGCCAAACACCTGTACCCGTACGGTATCGCCGTGAAGGGCGGTATTGAAGTCGTTGGGACGTACCAGTATATCATTGGGAAGGTTCTCAACTATTACATACCCGATGCCTGACCGGGTAATATCCAACACGCCTTTCAGCGTGTTATGCGAAGAAGTTCCTTTTTTCTTTGTCTTCTTAGCTTGTTTCCTGCTCATTCAATCATTTTAATTCGTGATACTGAATTCAGTAATGAATTTACTGATAATATCAGTAAACTGATGCCCTTCATTAAAAAGGAATTGGATTTCAATGGGTATTACGTAGATGGGGTAATCTTGCAAGGCCTGTCCAAATTTTATAAGGCGAACGGCATCTTTTTCAGTAGTAAGTATAATTTTATTCCGTGTCTGAATGCTTTTAAACCGTTTCACGATATCGTTCCAGTCGTCGATGGAAAAAATATGGTGATCGCTGTACGTTATTTCATAGTAAGCTTTGGTAGCATCCTGTAAATATTTTTTCAATGGCAACGGATTCGCAATACCACTTATCAGCAATACTTCGGTGCCTGTATGCAACGCAAGTTCCTGTTTTGTGATGATGTGGTAGGGCAACCCATAGCGGATCGTAGTAAAGAACAACTGCTGATGCGGCAGCGGTTTTATTTCTTTTTTAATGGCCAGTTTTTCTTCTTCCGGCAATAGCTGCGGGCATTTGGTTACCACTATCACGTGTGCCCGCTTGTATGAACCGCGTTCGTCGCGCAGATCGCCGGTAGGCAATACCCAGTCGCGGGTAAAGAGGTTGTCGTAATTGGTGAGAATGATGTTCAATCCTGCACTGATGGCCCGGTGCTGAAAAGCGTCATCGAGGATGACCACTCTTGTTTCGGGCCGGTCGTGCAACAACTGCGGAATGGCCACTATCCGTTCTTCCCCCACGGCAATACTAACATCGGGAAACTTGTTATGGAACTGCATGGGCTCATCACCAATATCAAGGGCGGTTGTGTTTTCACCGGCCAGGGCATACCCCTTTGTACGGCGTTTGTACCCGCGGCTCAACACGGCCACCTTCATATCCTTATGCAAGTATTTTACCAGCCATTCCACCATGGGCGATTTCCCGGTTCCGCCTACGGAAAGGTTACCGATGCAGATAATTGGTAAATTAAACCCGGTTGACCTGAGGATCCCTTTGTCGTACAAACGGTTACGAATCCAGATCGCTGCACCATAAAACAGGGAAAAGGGGAACAACAATATGCGGAAGGGTCGCAGCAACGGAGCATTAAAATTCATATATACGATGCGGTGTAATGCAAAAGTTTAAAGGTACATCAAATTCATCGATGTCCTCAATGTATTCTATTGCATCGAAAAATGAGAAACCCACCTTAATGGCATCGGTCCGGCATTGGGTGAGGTAGCGGTCGTAATACCCTTTTCCGTAACCAACCCGGTAACCGCGCACATCGAATGCCAGCAGGGGCACAAAGATGAGATCGAGCTGTTTGGGCTGAACCGTTGCGCCGCCGATAGGCTCGAGTATGTTGAACCTGTTTTTGATGAATAAACCGTCTTTCTCCACCAGCACTGCTTCCATATCGAGCAGGTCTACATGAATTTTTGGCCAGGCCACCCGCAACATCATATTCTGTTCTTTCAGTATATCCTCACAGATCGATACGTCGAATTCATGCCGGCTTGCCAGCGGATTATACGACATGAGATAATTTACCGGGGGAAGTTTGAGTGTTTTGAAGCCGGAAGCTATCAACATGGTCTGTTGTTGCCAATCTTCTTCCGGCAGGTTCATCCTGCGTTGTAAAAATTCTTTTCTAACGGTGCTTTTTATCATAATAATTCTTTCAGCCGCTTTGTTATAGCGGTTGTCTGAGAGTTGATAAATGTCCCGTTTATATTTTCCGTCCAGGGAATCGATGCGATCCTGGGTAAGTTGCTCCATTTTACGATCTCTTCCTCATAATTGAGGTATTGGTCATTGAAAACCCAGCCGATCACCGGTATTTGCATCTCGCGACAAACGCGCGCCGTTAATAATGAGTGATTTATGCTCCCCAGGTAATT
Source organism: uncultured Niastella sp. (assembly GCA_966211305.1). Classification (GTDB taxonomy): domain Bacteria; phylum Bacteroidota; class Bacteroidia; order Chitinophagales; family Chitinophagaceae; genus Niastella. The sequence continues at coordinate 234 of CBIHPC010000566.1, read as the reverse complement.
GCGACTGACCAGAATTACTTTAGCGCCCAGTTCTTTGATGAGGTCAGCCACAAATTGTGATTCGTTCAATGGTACCAATAATCCTCCTGCACCTTCAATGAGTAAGGTACGATCATTTTGGGGAATTTTTTTACAAATCTTTGCAAGATCTATCGTTATTCCTTCCTCGCGGGCAGCTATATGTGGTGATGCGGGTTTTACCAGCCGGTACACTTCAGGATGCACAACCGAACC
>CBIHPC010000565.1:0-3005 GCA_966211305.1 uncultured Niastella sp. | reverse complement strand
AAAAACTATAAACGGTTATATATGGTAGAGATAAAACCCGATGAGATATCTGCGATATTGCGTCAGCAATTGAGCAACTTTAACGCTGCGGCCGACCTGGAGGAAGTGGGTACTGTATTGCAGGTGGGTGATGGTATTGCCCGCGTATACGGTTTAAATAATGTACGTTCCGGTGAACTGGTTGAGTTTGAGAACGGGGTACGTGCCATTGCCCTTAACCTTGAAGAAGACAACGTGGGTGTGGTATTGATGGGTGATAGCGGTGATATTAAAGAAGGTGCTAAAGTACGCCGCACCGGCAAGATCGCGTCTATTAACGTAGGCGAAGGCATGCTGGGCCGCGTGGTAAATACATTGGGTGAGCCCATCGACGGAAAAGGTCCCATCGCCGGCGACAGATACGAAATGCCCCTCGAGCGTAAAGCGCCTGGTGTAATTTATCGTGAGCCGGTAAAGGAGCCACTGCAAACAGGTTTGAAAGCCATTGACGCCATGATCCCCATCGGCCGCGGACAACGTGAGCTGATCATCGGTGATCGTCAAACCGGTAAAACCGCCATTGCAGTTGACACCATCATCAACCAGAAAGAATTTTTCGCTGCCGGTAAACCGGTGTTCTGTATATATGTTGCCATCGGTCAAAAAGCATCAACCATCGCCGGTGTGATGAAGACACTGGAAGACAACGGCGCAATGGCCTATACAACTATCGTAGCGGCTTCAGCTTCTGATCCTGCTCCGTTACAGTTCTACGCGCCATTTGCCGGTGCCGCTATCGGTGAGTTCTTCCGTGATACCGGTCGCCCAGCCCTGATCATTTATGACGATCTGTCAAAACAGGCTGTAGCTTACCGCGAGGTGTCGCTGTTGCTTCGTCGCCCTCCTGGCCGTGAAGCTTATCCTGGTGATGTTTTCTACCTGCACAGCCGTTTGCTCGAGCGCGCTGCGAAAGTGATCAGCGATGATTCTGTGGCAAAGAACATGAACGATTTGCCCGATTCAATTAAGCACCTGGTAAAAGGCGGTGGTTCGCTCACCGCATTGCCTATCATCGAAACACAGGCGGGTGACGTATCTGCTTACATTCCTACCAACGTAATTTCGATCACCGATGGACAGATATTCCTGGAGTCGAACCTGTTCAACGCTGGTATTCGTCCGGCCATCAACGTAGGTATCTCTGTAAGCCGTGTGGGTGGTAATGCGCAGATAAAATCAATGAAGAAAGTGGCTGGTACGCTGAAGCTCGACCAGGCCCTGTACCGCGAAATGGAGGCCTTCTCTAAGTTCGGTGGCGACCTGGATGCTGCAACCAAGCTGGTACTTGACAAAGGTGCCCGTAACGTGGAGATCCTGAAACAACACCAATACTCGCCTTTCGCCGTAGAAAAGCAGGTTGCTATCATTTACCTGGGTACGCAAGGTTTGTTGCGTGAAGTACCTGTTAAGAAAATGAAGGAGTTTGAAGAACACTTCCTGATGGAAATGGAAAACAAACTGCCCGATGTAATGGTTGAGTTCAAAAAAGGTAACTTACCTGATGATGGTATTAAAAAAATGGTTAATCTGGCCAACACGCTGATACCTCAGTATAAAGCATAACAAGTATTGTTATACGATATATTACCAGGGCCACTCCGATCAGGAGTGGCTTTTTTTATTGTTTGTGGGTTGACAAGTTAACAGGGAAGCCTTGCGAGAAGGTTTTATTGCCGATTCACGATTTACGATTGCCGATTGACAATTCACGATTGCCGAAAAAGCGGGTCCCAAAGTTCAAGATCTTTTCACGTATTCCCCCCAGCGTAAAAAAAAATGCAAAAAAGTAATATTACTATTGCATAATCGAGTTGCAGTTTAGATATTTGTGCATCGATCAGCGTTGCTGATATGATTCTCTCCCAATCTCCTGTTCAGAACCGTACCTGTATCTTCCGATTCTTTTATTACCCCAATGTTCCGTGAAAACTATTGTTCTCATTACCCAATTCTCCTGTGAATTACTTTATTCCGGTCCCTTTTAAACGTATCTGTGCAAGCATGTACCTTTTGAAACACATATGTATAAGAGTTTATTCAGTATTCAATCAACTGATTGTTGCACTGGTTCTTACTACGTCTGCATGTTTGTTCTCATATACTACTTCTGCCGGTAGCGCTACACAAGCGCCGGTAATGCCGGGGGCCGAAACAAACGCCGGTAACGGCCATGTAAACACTAATTTGTTTTATCGAAATTAAAATATATATCAACAGCCGGTTGAAACGGTTCAACCAAAAGGCTTACAGTGTTGTAATGTATAGTGGAAAGAGATGATCTGAGCAAACCGGCAGATGCCGTTGTATTACAACCCAACCGAAACTGAATAGGTTACGTATTATAATACCGGGGAGGTTGTGCCGAAGTGACTGAGGGTTTGAAGATGTGAAATGGTGAAATGAGTGACGATAGATGCAACGGATCATAATGAAATTGTGTAATAAGTGATATGTATGTATAAAAGTACCCGATGGATAATTGTGCTACCTTAAGCAGTGCGCAAAAAGAAAAGAGATTAAAGAGTTTATTTTAAAGGGTACGATCAACAACGCCGTCCCGTTTCTACGGGATGGTTCTTTTAAACGTTCCATTCCTATCTGAATACCTCAGCCGAAATTCAAGTATCTGAAGCCCTGCTTACAGGCGCTGTAGTTTAACCACCGTTGCTATTTTATTTACGGGAAAATCAAAAATTGCATTTACTGCTCCCGCGTAAGCCATGGGCAGTTAATATAAAGAGTTTATTTTAAAGGGTACGATCAACAACACCGTCCCGTTTCTACGGGATGGTTTTTTTAACAATCGCAACCCTTGTGCAACACACCAGGAGATTATTACGGACCAGGAGGTAAGAACCGGGATCTTTTGCAAGCGCAAAAGATCCTGCTCCTGGAACATTATATAAAGGAACATAAGAGTTTATTTTAAAGGGTACGATCAACAACGCCGTCCCGTTTCTACGGGA
>CBIHPC010000564.1:0-3013 GCA_966211305.1 uncultured Niastella sp. | reverse complement strand
GGTTGAGGTAACCTTTTGCCACGCCTGCGCCGCCTATGCATAACTCACCGGCTACTCCTATCGGGCATAAGGCCAGATCCTCATCGACAATGTACACTTTTGTATTGCTCACCGGCTTACCAATCAATGCGGGCTCGTTTGTTTTTAAACGATACATTGTTGTATAGGTAGTATCCTCCGTTGGCCCGTAGAGGTTTCTTACTTCAATCCTTTCGAGATCCAATTGTTTTAATAATTGCCGGGGAATTGGTTCTCCAGCCATATTGATAGCGGAAACCCTGTCAAAAGATATTTTACCATCTATTAAGCCCTGGATCACGCCCGGAACTGTATTCAGCAGTACCTGATAATCTATTGTTATCCACGGCTCAACGGCAAGGGCATCTTTCAGTATTCTAACAGGGCGGCCTGTGCTTAACGGGTAGAACAATTCGAAAACCGACAAATCGAAACAGAGCGAGGTGCCGGCATATACTATGTCGAAACTGCTGCCGGCAAATGCCTCCTGGCACCACCGGATAAAGCTATATACATTCTGATGCCCGATCATTACTCCTTTTGAACGTCCCGTACTGCCTGATGTGTAGATAATGTATGCCAGTAAAGCGGGGTCGGGCCGGTATGCTGCATTCTCTGCCGGACAGTTCAATATTTCGTTCCATACTTTCTGCAAATCGATGATCTCAAGAGGATAAGCAGGGAACCCCTGCTTTTGGGCATGGCTGATCATTAAGATATCAGCGCCAACATCTTCAAGTATGTATCGAATTCTGTCTTCAGGGTAAGCGCTGTCAATAGGAACATAAGCTGCTCCCGTTTTCATAATGCCCAGTACGCCGATCACCATTTCAAGACCGCGTTCCATGCATAGCGGAACCATGTCACCCGGCTTTACGCCCTTATTCCTTAAGTAGCAGGCGAGCTGATTGGCACGGGTATTCAGTTCCTCATAAGATAGAACGGCATCCTCAAATTTCAGGGCCACTGCTTCAGGTGTTTTGCCGGCCTGCTTCTCAAACAGATCAATAATTGTTTCATTATCCTCATAGCGGCTATCCGTGTCATTAAAATGTTCAAGCAGAAGAGATCTTTCCTGCCCGTTCAGCATACATAGCTGCCCGATCTGCCGGGCAGGGTTCTCTGCAATAGCATTTAGCAGTTGAATGTAACAGGAAAGCATCTGTTCAACAGTCTCTTCTTTAAAGAGATCACTGCAATAGGTCACTGCTATATCCAGTCCTCCCGGGAAATCCACTACTTCCAGGCAAAGATCATTTTTAGAACGCACTACCCTGGTACCCGCAGGTGCCGACTTTACATTTGTCAGGTCTAACTTTCCCCCATCGGGCGTGTTCTGCAAAGCGAACATCACCTGAAAAAGCGGGTTCATGCTCATGTCGCGGCGCACCTGTAATACGTCAACGACCTTTTCGAAGGGCAGCTCCTGATGTTCATACGCCTGCAGCGTGGTTTGTATAACCTGTCTTAACAGCGCTGTAAAACTCATTGATTTATTTATGCGGCTTCTTAACACCAACGTATTCACAAAAAAGCCTATCACGCCCTCCACTTCCTGCTGCTGCCGTCCGGCAATTGGCGATGCTACCTGTAAATCTTCCTGGCGGGTATATCGGTATAACAATACCTTGAAGGCAGCCAGTAGGGTCATAAACAAGGTAGCGCCTTCTTTTTGAGACAAGCGCAACAATGCATCGGCCACTTTTCTGCCCACTATGGCATTGAGTGCTTTTCCCCTGTTGCTCTGTTCAGGGGGGCGTGGAAAATCAAAAGGCAGTTCAACAGGCTGCAGGTTCATCAGTTGTTCCTTCCAGTATTTCAATGATGCTGCTATTACATCTTCAGTCAAATACTGCCGCTGCCATATCGAATAGTCGGTATATTGAACGGGCAGTTCAGGAAGCATGGTTGTACCACCTGTTACCAGGCTTTGGTACACGGCTGTAACCTCTTTCACCAGTATGCCCATCGACCAGCCATCTGAAGCAATATGATGTATTACCGTAACGAGAATGAATTCGCCAGTTTCCAAACAGATAAGATGAACTCGCAGCAATATGTCACTGGAAAGGTCAAAGGGCATATCAACAACATCTTCTATGTATTCCCTTACCGAGGAATGCTTACCGGTTATTTCTTTTTCGGTAGTGACCTGCAAATGCCAGTCGCCGGGCGCTATTACTACCTGATATGCTTTTCCTTCTTCTTCCCTGATCACTGTACGCAGTGCCTCATGACGGGTGATTATTGTCCTGATCGCTTCCTCCAGTGCACCGATCTCCAGATCTCCCTGCAATTGCAATACATAAGGCATGTAATAATCCTGGCTTCCTCTTAATTTGTCAATAACCCACATGCGTTCCTGGGAAAATGAAAGCGGGATGCGGCCTGCTTTATCATACTTTTCCAAAACCGGCTGCGCACTATTGCTTTTATCAGCCAACAATCGCTCTGCCAGCAATGCGATCGTTGGATTTTCAAAAAAGGTCTTCATAGTCACTTCCTTACCAAATTCCTTTCTGATGGCAGCGATCACCCGCATGGCCAGTAAAGAATGGCCGCCCACTTCAAAGAACCTGTCATAGATGCCTACGCGCTCTACGCGTAATAAGTTCAGCCATATTGCCGCCAGCCTCTTTTCCATATCGTTGCGAGGCGCTATATAACCGTTCGACAGGAATAGTGCCTTTTCTGCCAGACGCTTTTTATCCGCTTTTCCATTTGAGGTAAGCGGGATAACTTCAACAGGAATAAGCAAGGCAGGCACCATATATTCCGGTAACCTGCTATTCAGGCAGGCATAAACCTCATCTTTATCAAAAGGACCATCAACCACCACATACCCTACCAGCCGTTTGGTATCTGCACCATCCGTGTCTGCCAGCACAACCGCCTGCTTTATGCCCGGCGCTGTCTGGAGCACATTTTCCACTTCGCCGAGCTCTATGCGGTAGCCCCTGATCTTTACCTGATCGTCTATACGGCCGAGGTACTC
>CBIHPC010000563.1:0-3022 GCA_966211305.1 uncultured Niastella sp. | reverse complement strand
CTTTTTAACCTCCATGGTGAATGGTCAATGGTGAATGGTCAATGACGAGTTTCCTGCATCCAAACGCCCTTCACCTGCCAGCATCCTCACTTTTATATTTTATACCTTCAATTTCTTAATGTATCTACCAGCATCGCCGGTGGAACAACCAGTTCTTTCAATCCAAGCGTTTCTACCGATTTGGCCAGTTCGCTCTGTTTGCTGCGGAACATCACTTCGCTTTTCAATGTTTTGTATTCGAATTGCAGTTCCTTCAGCTCGCGATTTACTTTGTTAATGTTGCGCACGGTGTTATCGGCGTAGTGACCATTGTAGATGTACACGATCGCCAGCACCGAAAGGAACAGGAAGAAAGGAATGTTCTTTACGATCCACCTGTATCCAAACAACCTTTTGCGTTGCCGTCTCCTGCGTGATATTTCTTTTTCTTCACTCATTTTTCTTAATCAAATAGCGGTCAGACAGGTGCTATCCGTCTAACCGCTATGAATGCTTAATTCACGAGGCTTAAATCAAATAGAAATTGCAATTTTCAATACCCTTTATTATGAGAACAAGAACTCGACAGTTAATGTGATAATTTGCTGATGTGATAATTAGATAATGAAATACACCAGCACGACGCACACAGCCTCTATTTCATTGTTCAATTTCCCTATCTCTTTCCCATCTCTCTTTCATTTTTATTTCCTACCTTCTACTTCTGCCCTTCCTTCTTCATTTCTCTGTTTCTCATTTTTAATTTCTAATTTCCTTCCACTTTCTCCGCTACTCTTAACCGGGCGCTTCTCGCGCGCGGGTTTCGCTTCATCTCAGCTTCAGTTGGAACGATCGGCTTTTTTGTTATTGCTTTGAGTGGTGGTGTGGAGGTTTTTGTTCCGAACGGGTCAACATCCACTTCTTCTTCTTCAAAATTTCCTTTGCGAAAGAAATTCTTCACGATCCGGTCTTCCAAAGAATGAAAAGTTATGATGGCTACACGGCCGGCGGGTTTTAACAGGGGGGGAACCTGTTGCAGCATTTCTTTCAATGCGCCTAATTCATCATTCACCTCTATTCGCAAAGCCTGAAATACCTGGGCAAAGTATTTATTGGGATTTCCTTTTACTACCGCGTGCAGCGCCTGTTTGAAGTTGGCAATGGTTTTAAGCGATACCGTTTTTCGAACCTGAACAATGGTGCGGGCCAGTGTTTTTGAGTTGGTTACCTCACCATACTGTTCAAACAATTTGTGCAATTGTTGTTCGTCATAGGTATTAACCACTTCAAAGGCCGTCAGTTCCTGCCGCTGGTCCATCCGCATATCGAGGTCGCCTTCGAAGCGGGTGCTAAACCCGCGATCGGCGGTATCGAACTGGTGGCTGCTAACGCCAAGATCGGCTAAAATGCCATCTACCTGCGTTATTTTATGCAGCCGGCAAAACCGCTGCAGGTGCCTGAAATTGTGCGGAACAAAAATGATCCGATCATCGTCGGGCACATTTTTCCGGGCATCTGCATCCTGGTCGAAAACAACCATACGCCCTTCAGCGTTAAGTAGTTTTAGAATTTCCAGGGAATGGCCACCGCCACCAAAGGTACAATCAACATATACCCCTTGAGGGCGAATGCTCAAACCGTCGATCACCTCCTGCAATAAAACCGGTACATGGTAAACAGGCTCACTCATAACATTACAATTGTGTAGTATTTTGACCGCCCATTACCCGCTCTGCCAGATCGCTGTACTTTTCCGGTGTAAAAGACTCAAAGAACTGTTGGTACTTAACTTTATCCCAGATCTCAATTTTATTGATAACAGAAACCAGTACTATATCTTTTTCGAGCCCTGCATGGGCTTTTAAATTTGGAGGCACCAACATCCTTCCCGCTGAATCCAGATCGCACAATGAAGCACCCATTGTAAAATATCGTAAGAACTCTCTATTTTCGGCCTTGTATTCGCTAACTTTACTCAGTTCGGCCAGTATTGGGTCCCAATTTTTTTTGGGATATAAAGTCAAACATTTTTCAAAACCACGAGCTATGACAAATTGGTCTCCAGCATCCTCCGGCATTTGCTTTTTAATGCCTGCCGGTAGGAGAAAACGCCCTTTTGCGTCGAGGGTTGCTTCGTATTCTCCGAGAAATTGTATCATTTACAATGAGTTGCACCTATTTGTCTAACACTTACACAAAATAACACTTTTTCCCACTTTCTTACCCGAATTTGGAAAGAATATTTTTTCCACAAGGATTATTATTTGTATATAAGTGATCAACAAGGCTTTCCGTTGATTTTTCTACTTAGTTCCCCTTCAAACATGTGCATAATCATGTGAATTGATGTGCATAACTGTGCATAAGCTGTGGATTAACCCTTTTTCTCCCGCTCAGTGGCTGTTTTCTTTTCCGTGAGCGCAATAACTGGCATGGCCCGGCCAAAAGCGGGGACATTTTGTGATGGGAATATTTGATAAGGCTGTCTAAAAGTGGGGTTGAAGGTGATATTTGATTACATGGTGCCCATAAATTAGTGGGAAAATGTGGTAGATATTTGCTTCGATTGCCGGTTTGGTGGTAAAAAAGGGGGAATGATAACAGGATCATCAGTTGCCGTTACCGGTAATACCCCGCATTTTGTTCATGCCTTTGTTACTTCTGCTAAAGAATTCATTCCTATTTTCCAATCTTTGATCTCCGTATATAAAGCCAACCCTACCATTGTCATCTGGATAAGCTGGTATAAGAAAAGCGCCGGCATACCTACCGATGTTACCGAAGATACCATACGCGACAATGCGCTTCAGCATGACCTTGTTGATGTAAAAGTTTGTGCGGTTTCTGAAAAATGGAGTGCGCTGAAACTGGTAGTAAGAAAAGAAAGAAGATAACCAACGGCCTTACCGCTCATCACACCAATAGCCCGGCCGACAAGCATTGCAACCAATTGCAGCTGCCCTCGATGGCTATAAATAAAAAAGCCTCCCGGAGGGGAGGCTGCACTAATCAAATACCATTAACCATTAAACCTTATCCTATG
>CBIHPC010000562.1:0-3024 GCA_966211305.1 uncultured Niastella sp. | reverse complement strand
ATGGCCGCGCAGTTAACTTCAACGAGCGGACCGGCAGCGCGGTTGCTTTTTTCATGCACCCAGCGGGCTACCAGTTCTTTACCCACCCCGTTTTCACCGGTTACCAGAATACGGGCGTCGGTAGGCGCCACTTTATCGATAGTTTCTTTGATCTTTACGATGGGCGCCGATTCGCCGATCATTTCTTCCACCTTGCTCACCTTGCGTTTCAGCACCCTGGTTTCGGTAACCAGGTTGTTCTTATCCATCGCATTGCGAATGGTTATCAGAAGGCGGTTGAGATCGGGTGGTTTCGAAATATAGTCATAGGCGCCTTTTTTAACGGCCTCAACGGCTGTTTCGATAGTACCATGGCCACTGATCATGATCACCGGTACATCGGGATTTGCCTCGCGGGCTTTATCTAGAAATTCAATACCATCCAGTTTGGGCATTTTGATATCACACAACACTACATCATACGCTTTCTCCTTAAATTTTTTGAGACCTTCTTCCCCATCGCCGGCCTCTTCAATTTTATAGCCTTCATAGGAAAGGATCTCACTTAATGTTTTACGGATCGCTTTTTCGTCGTCGATAATTAAAATGTTTGACATAGTTGGTTTAACAGTCTTTTGCTATGGAAAAATATAATTCCTACATCCTATAGATTCTTCAAAAGTAACAATATGAAACGGAACCTCCTTACGTCAATTTTCCTGCCGTTTTTACTAATTATGATCGTAGGAACAGCTGCATTGTACGTATACCCCCGTTTTTTTTGGCAACGACCCCTTCCTGCGCTATCAAAGATCGGCATGGCCGCCGCCAGTTTGCCTGCTTATATTGGAGCTATACCGCTGCCGGCAGGCTATGAACGTATGCCCGCCGCCGGGGGCTCATTTGCCGAGTGGTTACAAAACATTCGCATAAAGAAAGGGAAAACTGTTTTCTTATACAATGGTGTACCCAAAAGAAACCAGGAAGCCCATTATGCGATACTCGACATTCCATTAGGCGATAAAGACCTGCAGCAATGTGCCGATGCGGTAATGCGTTTGCGGGCCCAGTACCTGTACAGCCAGAAAAGATTTGCCGAGATCTGGTTCAGCGATAACAGCGGAAAGAAATATGTGTGCCCTGCACCGGTTGACAGTACCCGCTTCGAACGTTATCTCGAAAATGTATATGCGTACTGCGGAACTATTTCACTCGAAAAACAACTGCACAAGGTGGCCGGCTTCAAAGATATCCGGCCCGGCGATGTATTGATAAAAGGCGGTTCACCGGGCCATGCCGTAATAGTGGTAGATGTGGCGGTGAGCAAAACCGGTAAAAAGTTATATATGCTGGCCCAAAGTTATATGCCGGCCCAGGATATTCACGTGCTGAAAAATCCTTCCAATAGCGAATATTCTCCCTGGTACGAGGTGAATACAAATAACTCGTTCATTTTCACTCCCGAATGGACGTTCACGTCCAATCAGTTAAAACGTTGGTAAAATTTACTAAGTAGAAACTGGTAAAACTACCTTGCATGAACCATTGATGCATATTACTTTAGTGTCATATCCTTTAAAAAACACATTTCTAACCAAAATCCGTTACTTATGAAGGCATCTGCAGTAGATGTTCGCACTCACCTTCCTTTAACTAAAGTAATTACCCGTTTAATTTTATTAGGTGGATTTATTCTTGGAGGCATGTATGGCCTGCTGGCCTTATGCTCTTTTATGCTTAAATAATTTGAGTAACTTTTTTATTAATATCCAAAGCAAGCAAAAACGGTCTCCCGATTTTCGGGAGGCAATTTTTATTGGTTGCCAGTTACCGGTTACCAGGGGAATACAGGTGGAGGCTGCCGGTGCCGGACCGGAATGCGTTCAGCATTCAGCAAAAAAAATGGCTACAGTATAAACTGTAACCATTTTTAAAGAAATATATTCACAGGCATTGAAAAGGCTGTTGGCTTTATGCCTCGTTGCCTTTATGCCTTTTTCTTACTTTTTCAAATACATAACTTCCTTCACCAGTTTCACTGTGCGTTCAACATTGGGTAAAGCCAGTTCAACCAGGTTGGGCGCGTAGTGCAGCGGTGCATCGGCAGCTGTGATACGGCGGATAGGCGCATCGAGATAATCGAAACCTTCTTTCTGAATACGGTAAGCGATCTCAGAAGAAACCGAACACATGGGCCATTGCTCTTCAACGATCACCAGGCGGTTGGTTTTTTTAACGCTCTCGAGAATGGTGTACCAGTCGAGCGGACGAATAGTACGCAGGTCGATAACTTCAGCGCTGATACCTTCTTTTTCAAGTTCGGAAGCAGCACCCAGCGCAACCTTCATCATTTTATTGTAAGAAACGATGGTAACATCGTTACCGGGCCGCTTAACATCGGCTTTACCGATCTCGATCAGGTATTCTTCTTCGGGAACTTCACCTTTGTCGCCATACATTACCTCGCTTTCCATGAACATCACGGGATCTTCATCGCGGATGGCGGCTTTCATCAAACCTTTGGCATCGTATGGGTTGGAAGGAGAAATTACTTTAATACCGGGGATGTTTGCATAATAGCTTTCAAAAGCTGTAGAGTGCTGGGCACCGAGCTGACCGGCAGAACCGTTGGGCCCGCGGAAAACGATCGGACAACCAATCTGGCCACCGCTCATGGCCAGCATTTTGGAAGCTGTATTTAAAATCTGATCCAATGCCAGTACGGCAAAGTTCCAGGTCATGAACTCAACGATAGGACGTAAACCGTTTTGAGCAGCACCTACCGCAATACCGGTGAAACCAAGCTCGGCAATAGGGGTGTCAATGATTCTTTTAGGGCCGAATTCTGCCAGCATACCCTGGCTTACTTTATAGGCGCCATTGTATTCAGCTACTTCCTCACCCATCAGGAAAACCCGGTCGTCTCTCCTCATTTCTTCACTCATAGCTTCGCGGAGCGCTTCGCGAAATGCGATAGTTCTTGCCATTCTGTATTCAGTTTTTTAAACCCGGCAAAATTATTGGTTGGCGGCCATAATAACAAAT
>CBIHPC010000561.1:0-3026 GCA_966211305.1 uncultured Niastella sp. | reverse complement strand
ACCGCAATACCATCGTACGCATTTTTTCCATGACCAAACCGGTGACCGGTGTGGCGCTTATGACGTTGTATGAAAAAGGCGCTTTTCAGCTCGATGAACCGCTCTCGAAATATGCACCGGAATTTGCCGACATGAAAGTGTATAAAGGCGTAGATGCGAGCGGTAACCTTATTCTGGAGCCGGCCAAACGGGCCATCACCATTCGCGATATCACCCGCCATACTGCTGGTTTTGCCGGTATGGAAATTCCCGCACTGGCCAGGCTGGTGAAAGAAGCCGATTATATGAACCCCAACAATACGCTCAGTGAGATGGCAAAGAAACTGGCCGCTCTGCCCCTGGCATTTCATCCGGGCGATGAATGGTCGTATGGTCCCTGTGTCGATGTGCAAGCCTACCTGGTGGAACGACTTTCCGGCAAGCCATTCGATCAATACATAAAGGAAAAGATCTTCGATCCGCTCAAAATGACAAACACCAGGTACGTAGTGGCAGAGAGCGACCGCCCGCGTTTTGCGGCTTTGTATGACCGTAGTGATGATAAAACCCTGAACCGCGTACCCGATGATCGGACCAATGGGTTCAATACAAAGAACTGGGCATTGAAACCCGGTGGCTGGGGCCTCACATCTACCCTCGATGATTATATGAAGTTCACCCAAATGCTGGTACATAAAGGGAAGCTGGGAAAAGTGCGGGTGTTGAAACCCGAGACTGTACAACTGATGTCGACCAATCATTTAAGCGATACCATTTCAAAACGCATGTGGCTGCCCAGTAAAGGGCGCGTAGGCTTTGGAATTGATTTTGCCGTGCGTACACAACCGCCTGCTACAAAAGAGGAGAACAATGGCGTAGTGGGCGAATATTTCTGGGACGGCGCAGCCAGCACCATGTTCTGGGTTGACCCTGTCAATGAGCTTACGGCGGTATTATTTACGCAATTGGTTCCCTTCGACCGGGTAAAGCTGCATAAAAGTTTCAGGGATGCGGTGTATGGTGAATATGCCAATTAGCTAATTCGATAATTAAAGAAATGGGCTCCGCCTGGCTGGCGGAGCCCATTTCTTTAGTTTGTAAAATTTGTAAAGGCCGGGTGATTGAAGGCTTCATGTATAGCGCATTATCACAACTTGTTCCTGCGCTGCGGGATTATCGAATTATCAAATGATCACCTTCATCAGTTGGCTTTCATTTTTTCCAGCAACCACTTCGCATGTTCATTCTTCGCATCTAACTGTACCGCTTTTTCAAATGCTTCAATGGCCTCTTTCTTTTTGCCGCTGCGTTTGTAGTATTCGCCCAGGGTTTCAAAAACCATGGAGTTGTCGGGATATTCCTGTGCGTTCAACTCCAATATCTTAATGGCAGCGCTCATCTTTTTCGCTATCCGCAGGTCATTGGCCACATAATTCAACTGGGCGGGGTCAAAGATCAAACCGGGACTGCGGCTTACCTTCATCGTTTTGTATTCTTCAATGGCTTTATCAACGTTTTTCTTTTTAGCTGTTTCCAAAATAAGATCGTGCAGCGCCCAGATGTACCGGTAAGGTTTAACTTTCACATAAGGGGCTAAAATATGATATGCCAGGTCGTTGATCGGGTTGAGCGTATTCGCCAGGATCACAACGCCCGTTTTTTTGGTGCGGTTCAACAACATAATGGATCGATACCCTGCGGTGGTGCCGTCTTTCCATAAGTATTCATCGCCGTCGTTGGCTTTTACCAGCGTCCAGCCGAGGGTTACTTCACCATCGTCGGGCCTTTTTGAAATACGTGGCGTATGCGCCAGTTGCATGGCTGGGTACAGGTCTGTCTTTATAATGCCCAGGTTAGCGCCTGCAAAGTTCAGCAGATCGGTGATGTTCGACCGCAGTGCGCCGGTACCGGCGATGGCCGGCATGTCCCAGTTTTCAACGGCAGTGCCGGTTTCATTATGACCCATTGCCAGCACTGCTTTTTGGGCGGGTGCCAACGTAATTGTGGTATTGGGCATGTTGAGCGGCGTGCAAATTCTTTCCTTCACCAGGGTTTCATAGGGTTTGCCCGCCACCTGCGAAAGTATATGTCCCAGCAATCCATAACCGACATTGGAATATTTGAACCAGGTGCCGGGTGCATAATCGAATGTAGCCCTGCTGATGTAATCGTAGGTTTGTTCAATGGTATAGTCGGCAAAGGGGTTGTCGAGGCTTTTAGGATCGTAATTATCCGGCATGCGGGGCCAGCCTACAGAATGGGTGGCCAAATGCTGTAAGGTGATCGGCTGATTTTTAATTACCGGCACCTGAACGCTTGCGGGCAGATATTTCGAAATGGGATCATCGAGATTGACCTGTTTCTTCAAAACCATATCGGCCAGTAACAGCGATGTAAACACTTTGGTTATGGAGCCTATTTCATACATGGTTTTTTCATCGGGCAGCACCTCGCCCTTTTCTTTCCAGGTACCCGCCGCAACTATCTGGCGTTTACCCGTGGCGTCTATGGTGCCAACGATAATACCCGGACTTCTTTTCTGATATACTTCTTTCTCAAGAATAGGTCTTATTTCGTCGGCTGACAGTTGCGCCGAACTGGCGAAACAGGTGGTAGTGATCAATAGCCCGGTAAAAATGCTTTTTAAAAGTGGCTGGCTGTTGTGTTGTAAAAATTGCATGTTCAATAAGATTAATAAAGGGTCATGGCGGCACGAGGCGCCATAATACTAACGGGTTATGCAGATAATTATTTTTGTTGAATTGAAGTTGGAGTGTGTCGCGATCGGGCAGGCCTTAAATCAGGCTATAATGTGTATAAAAGAAAAATTCCTGCCGGTTTTTATCGTGTAAGTTCATTTACATGATAATCCGGCAGGAATGCTATAATGTTTTCGATGGTACTTATCGCCCGTTTGCCCGTAGCACTACAATGTCTTTTTGCACTCTGTCGTCATGTGTTTTTTTAATAATGTAATGCCAGTTGCGCTCAGATACATCTACAAAGAAAACTTCGTCTTTTTTATGGGCGGCAACTGCATCCTGCAC
>CBIHPC010000560.1:0-3032 GCA_966211305.1 uncultured Niastella sp. | reverse complement strand
TAGAAATTGAAATCGCCCTGGGTAGTTGATAAATAGAACAGTCCTTCGGTATTGCCCCGTTTGGTTACTCCCAGTCTTTCTTCTTTTGCGCCCTGCGGCGCTTTATCGAGCTGCAGTACAATTTCGGCCATCGCCATTTTTTCAAGCTCTTTATCGATAGCGGATGGAATGCTGGCGGACAGGGAGTTGGGTTTCGGTTTTTTCTTTTTCTTTAATTTCAATTTCAGCGAATCTTCCTGCACCGCCTTTATGTATACCATGCAGGTGTAAGGGCCGGCGGCTTTTTGAATGGAGTCTTTTCTGCGGATCACATGCCTGATGATCTCTTCCGACCGGTCGCGCACTTTTCCTTTAACAATCACTTCTGAAAGGCCTTTAGCGCCATCAGGTTCCATGATTATATTTTGTAAGTAATTACCCTTTTGTACAACGATAGTGATCAGTTGCGATTTATAACCCACCATACTGATCACCAGGTCGTATTTCCCTTCTTCCACCTTTACTTCGTACGTGCCATCTTCCTTCGACACCACCCCGTGTTTCCATTCCTTTACCTGCACGGTGGCAAAAGCCAGCGGCTCCATGCGCGGGTTGGTTATCTTACCATAAATTTTGAAAGATTGCCCGGGGGCGTTGGAAAAAGAAAAACCGATAAGGCAGATCAGGAGTAAAGTTCGGGTCATGCGGTTCCGGGGGTTAATACCTTAAAATACACTGTTATTGCATGAGCCGAAATACGATTATGTTACTTTAAATTGATTTTAACAATATATTCATGGTGAACAGCAAAACGCTTAACGCCGAACGCTGAACGCAAATACAGTTAGCAGGTGCTTTTGGCGTTATGCGTTTTGCGTTGAGCATTCAGCATTATTTCGCTTTATCAAGCGCCATCTTCGCTGCCAGGCCCGTAAGCACGCCGGCCATAAACCATTTCTGTATGCGAACCCATTTGGGGTTGGCCGAGAACCAGCGGGCTGCGCGGGCAGCCAGCAGCACGATAATGAAATTGATAGTAAAACTTACCATGATCTGAACAATGCCCAGCGTAAAACTTTGGGTAAACACATCGCCATAAGCCGGTTTTATAAATTGCGGGAAGAAGCTTAAGTAGAAAACGGCCACTTTGGGATTGAGCACATTGGTAAAAAATCCCATACGAAATAATTTTCCGGGCGCGTCGGGTTTGAGATCGTTACGCGGCTCAAACACATTTTTGCTGCCGGGTTTTATAGCCTGCCAGGCGAGGTACAGCAGGTAAATTACCCCCGCCGTTTTTAAAATAGTGTAGGCATAAGGTATAGTGAACAGCACGGCGGTGAGGCTAAACGATACCATGATGATATGAAAGAGGAAACCACAAATAACACCGGCCAGTGATATCAACCCGGCTTTTCGTCCCTGGGTAATGGAACGTGAAATAAGATAGATCATATTGGGGCCCGGACTAATTACCAGTCCGAATGCAGCGAGGGCGAAAAGCAGAAGGTCGTTGATAGGTAACATGCCGATAGGTTTCTACAAATATACCTGAACCGGAAAAAGGTATGCGTGCCGGTTTACACAAAGGTGGTAGGCCGGTTGCGGAAAATCTTATTTTGTGTGTATGTAATTGAATTAAACGACCTTATAATTCAATTGAACGTCATTGTAATTCAATTGAACGTCATTGTAATTCAATTGAACGTCATTGTAATTCAATTACACGGGCCGCCAATTAAATTCAAACGGCTTGTAATTGAATATTGAATGGCCGTCTGATTTAATTGAAATAACCCTGCGTTTGACAGGAATTAATTGATTTATAAGCAAATAGCCGGTTAGGCAAACTAAGCAACAGGAATCCCGTACTTCCGTGCCTGTGCGCGAATGAATTGATCCGCATCCGAACTGCCATCGGTACAGATCTGATCCATTTTCTTACCCAGCTTTTTAACCAGTTTCGGATTGTTGATCATTTCTATGGTACCGCCATCTTCTGCGGGGGCGGTAATGGTGGCAAGGCAGGAAGAATCGCCAAAGAAAGACATTTCTTTTTTATCGGTAATAAACGAACCGCCGATACCGCCATGCGAAGTATAGAAGAAACGTTCTTCGGCGTGGTCTACGCCTATGTATTTAAGCGAGGTATTACCGAAATAAGTGCGGGATCTGACTTCGGGATGCCGCCGTGCATGTGCCACGAATTTTACATTCTGCACATTCATGCCATCGAGGCAATTCTGCCGGTCGACGGAATCATATAATCCCATAAAATAAACCCGTACAAGCGGGCTCAGCATCCTTGCCAGTGCGGTAACGGCCAAACCACCACGACTATGGCCTATCAATACCACGCGAATATCATCGGTAGTAAGCGGCTGACTGGCCAGCATGTTTTCGGTAACAAGGACCGGTAGGCGGGCGGGGGAGTGAAAACCCCGGCGTTCCATCTGGTACGTTTTTGAACGCTCCTGGTTTTGCATACAGCTGTTTACATCGAATAGCTCGAGCGGTTTAACGGAGCGGGTACGGGTGGCTGGGAACAACATATTGATCCGCTGGTAAATGAATTCAAGCGCCTCCTGTAAAATGGGTATATTATCGCTGCCCGTTACCGTATTGGAGGGGCCATGGAACCAGCGGCGGTCTATATCAAGAGCGCCGTAGTGTACATCTCTAATAAATTTAAAAGTGCTGCTGTTGCTTCCATCCTGGAACATCCATTCACGGGAGCCCGTGCCATCTATACCAACTACAATATACTTATGGTTCATAGAGAAAGGTTTTGATTATGGTATCTGGGTATTGAGCAAAAAACTTTTGCAATGGGTGAACATGTGTATAACGTCAACCGCTGACTGGCAACAAATTTTACACCAATTTCATTTGAAAAGATTATTTGTTTTTAGCCAGATGAAACCTGCCGTTATAAAATTTTCATTAACCAAATGTATAGTTATGAAAGTTTTGTAGTGGCCGTTTCAATTTTTTATTTTAATTTAAACATCCGTTCATCCAAACGGCACGTAAATTGGTAATAAAATATATTC
>CBIHPC010000559.1:0-3037 GCA_966211305.1 uncultured Niastella sp. | reverse complement strand
TTTTTTCATAATTTTTCTTTTTGAAGCTTTTAGAAACTAACATTTACGCCAAAAATAAAAGACCTGATGGAAGGATAGAATGAGTTCTCAATATATCCCTGTGCACCCAATGCGCCTTCGGGGTCAATATTGGGCACGGTCTTGTACAAATAACCCAGGTTCCTTACTGCGGCGGTTAACGAAAGTTTCTGCAATTTCAGCATGTTCGACACCTTCACGGGCAAGGTATAGGCAACCGAGATCTCGCGCAGTTTGATGTAATCGTTTTTGAACAAACGATCGGGAGGCCATGAAGTGCCGAGGTCGTTGATGTATGTCTGGTAGTAAGCCGGAGCAGCTACGATAACATCGTTCTTTTCATATTTAACCGTACCGCCTGTATTCACTTCTTTTACCCCCTCGAGCACAATACCATCGTGGTAAACAATACCGTCGCGTGCATTCCCGGGCGCCTGTTGATTGTGCTCCCAGGCTACTTTGGCGCCGGTAGCATTGTCTATATAGTAGGCCAGTCCGCCGGTTGCTTCATCCCTGCCGTGGAGGGAAGCTTTTGATACACCGGTACCCATGAGGTAGTTATTGGTGTAAGAGAAAATGGTACCCCCGAATTTGTAGTCGATACCAAAATGGAAATTGAAGTTTTTATAGAAGAAATCGCTGTACAAACCACCAAATACTTTGGGGTTTACGTTTTTACCGGTGTTGGTAACCTGGTCGCTCAGCGCATACATGCCATTGCTACCAACGATCTTGTTGCCACCGGGATCGCGTTTGTAGTCATATGCGCGTATTTCCCCAATGCGCTCGCCTTCTTTGGCCCAAACCTGGAAACCCTGGTTGCCATCGATAAACTTCTGGGTAATGCCGGGATAGAGTTTTACCACTTTAGAGAACTGGTTGGCCGCTGTTAATGTGAGGTCCCAGCGATAGTTCTTTGTAGCCACCGGAGCGCCCTTCAACATAATTTCAAGGCCCCAGTTCTTTACGTTACCCGTATTGATCTTGGCTCCTCCTGGGTAACCTGTAGCAAGGCTAATAGGTTGCTGTACGATCTGTTTGTACGTATTGTTGGTATAGAACGAAAAGTCAAACTCCAACCTGCTTCTCTGGAACCACCTGGTATTAAAGCCGACTTCGAACTCACGTTTGCGGAAAGGTTCTAATGGCGCCAGGAAGAGGGCGTCAGGAGGCGTAACAGTAATAGGACCGCTTGAATAAGGAAGCTGACCCACGCTGTACGCATCATTGCCAAAGTACCGTAGGCCAGTAGCGGTGGTAGGCCCGCCGCCCACATCGGCCCAGGCAACGCGAATTTTACCGTATTGCAATTCCGGGATCTCAAAATCCCTGTTGAAATTATAGGAAAGCGATACGCCCGGGTAGAAATAAGAGTTATTGGGCGATTGCAAAGTAGAGTTCCAGTCGTTCCTTGCCTGTACTTCGAGGTACCAGGTTTCTTTCCAGGAAAGCGTTGCCGACCCCAGCAGGCTGTACAGCCTGTCTGAGCCTCTTCTCACATTAGAAACCTGTCCTCTCGCATTAGGGGTAGGCCAGAACCTTGTGTCGGCGTTATCAAGCGAAAACCAGTCAGGGAATAACAGGCCCATTTCGCCAGTAGATGCTAGTATGTTGTTCTCCATCACTTTCTGGTAAGCACCGCCGCCAAAACCAAAGAAATTGAAATCACCAAAGGTCTTTTCATATTTTAACAGGGCCTGGAAATTCTGAACGGTTGTATTGCGCTTAGACCAACTGTATTTGCCACCCGTTCTTACAGGGGCCAGCCGGATGATCTTATTTTCTGTAATAAAGTCGGTATTGGTATAATCCAGTGATGCCTGTGCAATGAGGGAGATGCTTTTTGTGAACTGAAGCGTCGACCGCACAGAGCTTACGAGGTGCACCTTGTTATCCTGGTCTTTGTTGTCCATTTGCTCCCACCAGATGCTGCCCACTGCATTTGGCCAGAAACCGGGGGTATTTGCGTTAAGGCCATAAGGCTCGAGGTCTCTCCTAAACCCGTCACGGTCGTACATGAATGATTTCATCCAGTTGTAATCATAGTCGCGGTTGAGGCCCGTTGCCACCCACTGTTGAACATTCGGGCGGCGGTTGGTTGTTTGCACACTGTACAGGTTATTTACAAATTCAAATGTGGCAAACTCCGACACCTTGAAATTACCATTGAAGCTGAATGTGTTTTGTTTTTGGGTAAAGCCGGGGATCACATCTTCGTATGTATTGCGAGTATATGATGCCCTTACGCTTCCCATAGGGCCGCCACCTGAAACGGCAATGTTGGTGCGGTTTGATAACGCGTTACTGAAAAAGTCGATAAAGTTATCGGGATAGGCTTTATAAGTACCCATTGTACTGTCGTACAGCATTACACTGCTGTTATCGAACCGGGGACCAAAGCTTAAGCGGCTCAGCGGGAGCTTGCGGGTATTTACCCCGTTAAGCATTGTGTATTGGGTATCGAGAGTTGAAGCGCCGGAACCGAAATCATTTTGAAATTCGATGAAAGTAAATGGTTTGTCAACCGTTACCTGGTGCGAGAGCTGGATGCCCAATCCCCTTGTTCTTTTTCCGCTTTTTGTAGTGATGAGCACTACCCCGTTCAGCGCCTGGCTGCCATAGAGCACGGTGGCTTTTGCGCCTTTCAGCACCTCTATCGACTCAATATCGTCAGAGTTGATATCGTTTATGCCTGAACCATAGTCAAACGAGTTCAACGGATCGTACCCCCTGTTTTCCATAGAGGTTTTTTCGTCGTATAACGGCACACCATCTACTACAAACAAGGGCCTGGTATTGGTGTTCGATTCCAAACCGGCAGCGCCCCTGATGCGTACGTTTACACCACCGGTTGGGCCTGATGAAGAAATATTAATGCCAACACCAGCGGCCTTTCCATAAAGCGCGAGAAAGGGGTTTTGGGTGGCGCCGGCTTTTAGCAGCTCGTCGCCTTTCACCGTTGCGGTCGCATACCCAAGGGCTCTTTTTTCCCTTTTGATGCCGAGGGCGGTGACCACCA
>CBIHPC010000558.1:0-3038 GCA_966211305.1 uncultured Niastella sp. | reverse complement strand
CGGTACTGAAATTCGGTAAAAAAATACTGAAGGTGGGCAGAAAAGCCGATGAGAGCAAATACACGGCTGAAGAGTTGACCACGGTGCCGTTGGAGGAAGTGAAGAAAATGATCGAACTGCAAATACCCAATGCGTTTGCAACCAAAAAAGCGGCGGCTAAAAAGGCGCCCGGTAAAAAAGCGGCTCCTAAAAAAGACGCCACCAAAAAGGCAGCGAAGAAGAAGAAACAATAGGCAATAGGCAATAGGCAATTAGCAAAGCTTATTGTTCAGGCTCGCGGGCAAATGCTAATTTCTAAAAGCTCATAAAACAATCGGCAATGGATAATGGGCAATTGGCAAAGCTAACGGTTAAGCCTCGCTATCAATTGTCAATTTCTTAAGACTCAAAAAACAATAGGCAACAGGCAAAAGAGAGATCCGCGATTAATAGGGATTCCGGAATACCGGTACCCCCTGACAATTGTCAATTGCCTATTGCAAATTGGTTTTCGTTGCCAATTGAATCAACCATGCTTAGTCTCAAATACCACCTTACTGAAGAAGAATATTTCGATTACAATTATTACACGGCATGGGCCGCGCCGGAAAAAAAGAACTACCGGCTATGGTACTACCTGCGGGTTTTTATTCTGTATGCAGCTGTGGCCGGACTGTACATTTTCAGCCGCCGTTCAGAGCAGATCTTTATCGACCTCATTATCTTTAGCGTAATAGCCCTTGTGTATTTTCTGATGGTGCCCTGGCTTATCAAACGTTCTATACTTCGCCGGGTGCGAAGCATTTTATCGAAACCCGAGAACCAGCATGTACTTGATGAAGCGGAAGTGATGTTGTCCGATTCGGGTATTGTAGATAAAGACACCGCAACGGAAAGCAAATATTCATGGGAGGCGATCGTGAAAAAAGCCGAAACTCCCGCCTGTTACTATCTGTACACAAGTTCGTATCATGCCATCGTTATACCGCGGCGGGTGATCGCTACCCCAACGGAAAAACAGGAGCTGGAACGATTATTTAACCAGTATTTGCCGCTGAGTTCAGAGTTCCCCACAAAGTGACAAAACTTTGTGGATAAGATTTTTATTGATATCTTTTACAAGATTACGATATTGAAGTAGTTAAACGGCAAGAACTGTAGCATTTAAAGATGGAAGAAAACAAAGAGATATCGGCATTGTTCCATTTAATTGATGATCCCGATGAAGAGGTCTTCAATGTGGTCTCTACCCGCATAATAGATTATGGAAAAGGCATTATACCTAACCTTGAAAATCTGTGGGAGAACACCATCAGCGAAGATGTACAGGAACGTATTGAAATGTTGATACACCGGTTACATTATCGCGATCTCACGGAGGAACTAACGCAATGGAATAACAATATTCACCAGGACCTGCTCACTGGCGCATTACTGGTTGCGCGCTTTCAATATCCCGATCTGGTAACCTCGCAGGTTTACCAGGAAGTTGAAAAATTAAGACGGAACATCTGGCTCGAACTGAACAGCTACCTCACTCCCCTTGAGCAGGTAAATGTGGTAACCAGTATTCTCTACAATTATTTCAATTTACGGGGTTCAGAAATAGGTTATCAGAACACCGAAGAGTTCCTGATCAACAAACAGCTTGAAACGAAACGCGGTAATACAATTGCCAACGGGATCTTATACCTGATCCTGTGCGAACTGCTCGATGTGCCGGTTCGTGCAATCAATATTCCACACCAGTTTGTGCTGGGTTATTTCAAAACCGACTACGATTTTACCCGTCATGTAGAGAACCCGCTGTACAAAACGGAATTCTTTATAGATCCCATGAGCGGTCAGGTATTCACGCATAAAGACGTAGAAAATTACTTCAAACGCATTAATGTAGCGCCTTCCGCCACCTACTTCAAACAACTTTCGAACAAACGGGTGATCCAGTTTTTGATGGAGGAGTTCAGTAAATGCTTCACCGATGAGAAGAACAACTACAAGCAAAAGGAATTGCTTACGCTGGCAGAACTGATCACCGATAAAGAGAAACCCGGCACGTCAGCTACTGAATCTACCGATCCGGAGAACGAATAGTTATTAAGTTATTGAGATATTAAGTTTTTTATACAAGCCTCGAAAAGAACGGCGCCATTCCGAAATTCGAAATGGCGCCGTTGAAATAACTGAATAACTAATGAACTGAACAACTTATAAACTTAATTTCCAGCCATCACGATACTCTCTCTTCACAAACTGGTTGGCTTCTTCAAAGTTGGTGATCTTCATATTTTTTGCATCCCACATCAAACGTTTTCTGCCGGGATACCTGTTATCGCCTTTGGCATTCGGGTTCTTCATGAGGAAGCTGCGAATGGCGAGGTTACCCATCAGAATGCTTTCTGTGAACGGTCCGGCATATTCGAACGGTGAGCTGGTTACGCCTTTTCCATATCCTTCCATACAGGCGTTCACCCATTGAATATAGTGGCCTTCCGGTACACGTTTGATGGTTTGTTTAGGCACTGCTTTTTCTTTCATCAGTTTGGTAGGCAGCAAACGCGGGTTGGCGCCATAACAATCGCACATGATCTTTCCTTTGGTGCCTTCCATAATAACTCCGCCGTCCCAGTTACCCATTGCTTCTTCGGGCAGCAGTTCTTCAGGGCGCTCAGGCAGCAATCCGCCATCGTGCCATGAAACTTTGATATTGCCTTTTTTATCCTTGCGCGGGTACGTCAGGTGCATGATGGAGGAAGGCGGACAACTGTCGGGGTTCGCATAGTCATTCCACATTTCCTTATAAATGGTAGCCACGCTGCACTCTACTGAACTTGGATAATCGATGGGAAGAATACGGAACACGGGATCCATGATATGGCAGGCCATATCGCCCAGTGAACCGGTACCGAATGCCCACCAGCCGCGCCAGTTGAATGGCAGGTATGCCGGGTTGTAATCGATCTTTTTGGCGGGACCGAGCCACAGGTCCCAGTCAACTTCTTTTGGCACTTCAAATGAACCGCTGGGTGTAGGAATGCCCTGCGGCCATACGGGACGGT
>CBIHPC010000557.1:0-3054 GCA_966211305.1 uncultured Niastella sp. | reverse complement strand
TGGATAACATCAGTTACAACGATACCCGCGACCTGAATGCCCATATCGATTATAAGACAAAGTCACAGGGAGGTGCTTTTTTGCAGCACCTGTCTGAACTGCCCGGTTATATGAATAGCATTTATAAACGAAAACAAGGAGATGGGGTGGTAGATGTAAGCGATGGCGCTGTGCACCAGGTTGCAATTGTGGTTAAGGACGCCAGCGGAAATACCAGTACCCTTAATTGTAAGGTTCAGTATAAGTTCACCGAACGTGGCCAGCAACAGCCTTTGACCTCAGCCAAAAAGTTTTACCCGCAAATGATGGATGGGTACGAGAGTGAGGAATGCGAGTTCTACATTGGCGAGCGCTGTCTGTACGATTCAGTGCATATCCGGTACAATAAAGCCGCCAATACAAACGGGCAGGTGGTTTCATCGATACACACAATTGGCGCTGCCTATATTCCCCTGCGCGATTCCATGCTGGTGCGTATTCAGCCAACCAGGCCGCTGACCGATGCGGAAAAGTCGCGTACAATTATGCAATGGTTTGCCGGCACCAAAAAAGAGATCCAGAAAGTACAATGGCAGGGCAACTGGGCATCGGCCCGGTTCCGTGACCTCGGAAATTTTCAGTTGGTAATTGATGTGGAACCGCCTTCAGTAACCCCGGTTGGTTTTACCGATGGATCGAACGTAAGCAAGGCGTCGCGCATTGTTTTCACTGTAACCGATAATTTCGACCGTATCAAAAATGTGCGTACCGAACTTGATGGAAAATGGCTGCGGTTCACCAACGACAAGGGCAGAACCTTCGTGTACTATTTTGATGAAAAGTGTATGTCGGGCCAGCACCGGTTGAAGATACATGCTGAAGACGAGGCCGGGAATGTTACTGAAAAAGTATTTGACATAATTCGATAATCACGACCAAAGTCAGTACAAGTTATGTTGATGTGCCACGGGCTGACCCAAAAAAATGTGCCCATATGCATCCGATATGATACAGTGCAAAAAGTACGTCTTATGCAATTTGTCTGAGCGGCATTTGCAACACATGCCAATGAAACACGAATATGTAACAGGCTATTATTTCCGAATGACCGGTTATTGAAAATAATAGCTGCCTAATGGGCCAGCCCCAGGTCTTTTTATTATCACATTATCTCATTAGCAAATGAGCTAATTTGCATTTTATGATCACATTAAAGGAAGGCGATAAAGCCCCGGCATTCAGTGCCAGGGACCAGAACGGCAAAAAAGTTTCGCTTAGCGAATTCAAAGGGAAGAAGGTGGTGCTCTATTTTTATCCTGAAGACGATACGCCAACCTGTACGGTTCAGGCCTGCAACCTGCGCGATAACTATGGGCTGTTAAAGAAGAATGGCTTTGAAGTGTTGGGCGTTAGTCCGAACGATGAAAAAAGCCATAAAAAGTTTGAGACCAAATTCGATCTGCCATTTACTTTACTGGCCGATCCTGATCATGCCATAATAAAAAAGTATGGCGTATGGGGCGAAAAGCAAATGTTCGGTAATAAATATATGGGCGTTCACCGCACCACTTTTGTGATCAATGAAAAGGGGGTCATCACTAAAATATTCTTACGACCAAAGAATAAACAGCACGCGGAAGAGATCGTCGAGTTGAGCAAATAACTTGATTAATGTCAATAAACTAAAGCATGTAAAAACTAATAATATTAGTATTAGTGGCTATCCTCAAACCTCAGTTACTAACCGAAATTGGCCTTATACTTCTGTTTGTTGAAAAGTAATAAGAACAATTACGCCACCGCCCCCGGTTGAGCTGATTCTTTTTTCCATTCGCTTTTTTCGAAATTCTCCATAACCAATGCGGCAGCGCCGGTAATTTCGGCCTGATAGCCAAGTGAAGAAATGCCTAACTCGGTATTCAGCGCCAGCCGTGGTATACAATGTTCATTTAAAGCCTGCTGAATAGGCGCCTGCCATATTTTACCAGCCGATGATCCCCGGCCGCTTAAGATTACCAGTTCAGGGTTCAGCAAATGAATTAATATAGCTACTCCCCTGCCGATATTATAACCCGATTCGGATAGAATTTCAACAGCAAACTTATCGCCTTTGCCGGCGGCTTTTATTATATCCTGAAACGCCTGTTCGGCACGCTCAACAGGTAATTCATTCAGCAGTGAAATTTTTCCTTCTTTCAATCCCTTGTTGGCTTTTTCAATTACCACCAACAGCGAGGTCTCGGTTTCAAGGCAACCGCTTTTACCACAGCTGCACAATTTATTATTCAGGAAAAGCGGAATATGGCTGAATTCACCGGCAAACCCATTGTGGCCCCGGAATAATTCGCCATTCAGGATCATGCCCAATCCAACGCCCCAGCCTACATTTATTACCATGGCATTTTTTTTACCACGGGCTGCACCGAACATCAGCTCGGCCAGCGCTATAAGCCGGGAATCGTTATCGATAAATACCGGCAGTTTGAGTTTTGAAGAAATGTATTGCGTTAACGTACCCTGCTCCGGTTCAAGAAAGGTATAGTTCTGGCCCTGCAGGGCATCAACAAAGCCTGGCATGCCAATGCCCACGCCGGCTATATTATCTTTTGAAATACCCGATTTGCTTATAACCTCTTCTATCTTTTCGGTTAGGGTAGCCAGCGCTTTGGAGTTGCGGGGCAGGGGGAGCTCAAATATTTCGGTGGCAGCTACCTGCGTATTTTGCATGTTCAGGATGGCAATACGGGTGATCAACTGGTCCATAGCCACCGATACCACATATAGCACATCGGGTTTCAGGGAATACATAACGGCCCGCCGGCCGCCGGTTGAAGCCGCAAAGCCTGTTTCCGTTACCCAGCCTTCTTCAATGAGTTTTCCCAGTATTTTGGTAGTTACGGGCAAACTTTTATTGATCTTGTCGCTTAGGTCGGCGCAGGACAGCATATTAGAGAAATACAGATGCTTTACGATCTTTTTTCTATACAGTTGATTCTTTTCCGTCATGTACAGTAGCTGAAACTTTTATCAAATTTACTGTTAAGTATCAGAACTTTAAAGCACAATGTAAAAGCC
>CBIHPC010000556.1:0-3071 GCA_966211305.1 uncultured Niastella sp. | reverse complement strand
GCTTACGAGAATTGTTTTACACCCTGGGGCTCATCGCACCTGGCTACCCTGCGCATGTTCCTGAAACATGAAAGCATCAGCGGTATGTATGTGTGGACCGGCTTCGACTATATGGGCGAACCAACGCCTTATCCCTGGCCGGCGCGCAGCTCGTATTTCGGCATTGTAGACCTGGCCGGATTCCCGAAAGATGTTTATTACCTGTATCAAAGTTTGTTCACTACAAAAAATGTATTGCATTTGTTCCCGCACTGGAACTGGCAACCCGCACAAACGATAGATATGTGGGCGTATTATAATAACGCCGATGAGGTGGAGTTATTTATCAACGGAAGATCACAGGGCGTTAAAAAGAAATCGGGCGATGAGCTGTATGTGATGTGGCGGGTGCAGTATGAGGCCGGCAAGGTAGAAGCCGTATCGAGAAAGGGCGGAAAAGTGGTGGCTGCCAAATTGATAAAAACAGCTGGTGCGCCTGCGAAGATCATTGTACAGGCTGATAGAAGTGCAATAAAAGCAGATGGAAAAGACCTTTCGTTCGTAACGGTGAAGGTGGTTGATAAAGACGGGAACCTGGTGCCGGATGCTGCCAACAGAATTCAGTTTAAAATTGCCGGCCCGGGCTTTATTGCGGGTGTAGACAACGGTTGCCAAACGAACCTCGAATCATTCAAGGCCGGCAATGTAAAAGCATTTAACGGGTTGGCGTTGGCAGTGGTTCAATCGAACGGAAAACCGGGAAGTATAAAGTTACAGGCGCAGTCGGAAGGGCTTTTGCCGGCAGCTATTGATATAATAGTGAAGTAGGAGGTGTAAAAAATTACAAGCCCTGTAATTCATTTACAGGGCTTGCAAAACATCTTATAGTCATACCGGAACAACTTACAACTTGCAAAACAATTAAGTCGCTGGCGATGTGTTTGCAAGCCTTCAGGGCAAATTTGCTGTACCTGGCAAAATCTTCAGGCCCTAAATTCATTACATGAGCTAAAGCTGTTAGGTTGCTGAACTAATTCATTAAGGGAACAAACCGGCGTGCAGGGCCTGGAAAGTATCCGTGATCAATTCACCAAACTTCTTTGATAAAGTGGCATTGGCCGGAGTACCTTGCTCAGTTAATACCACGTTACCAACCTGGTAGTAATTGGTAGTGTTATTGTCAAGCACTTTAACTACGCTATTATTTTTGAAATAATAACATTTGCTGAAGTTGGCCGAGTCTGTTGTAAAGATGTAGTTGGCCTTCAATATCTCCTTGGTCTTTTTGTTATAGAAACATTCAACCCAGTATTTGCCTTCGCGGGCCCTGCCTCTGAATGAAGCATGGTCTAAATACTGACCTCCTTCGGCAAGCTGAACTATAGAATCAATCTGTAGTTTTTGATTTTCGAAGTTGATTAAAGGAGCTGCCGGTGCAGTTGTCTTCTGACTGGCAAATTGTGCTGTTGGCTTCTGCTGCGCAAGCGCAGGGACGGCCAGGGTAGCAAGTACCAATGTAAATAATCGGGTTTTCATATACATACGAATGGGTTTTTTTAAATGTACACACGATTCTTTACATGTGCAAGAGCGGCCGGGAAAAAGGTTTTACGGGTAAATCCTTACGGGTATTGGTTCTAATCTGTTTCTAATGGTATATGTACTGGTGTTCAATGCATTAAAATTGCTAAACCCTTGAGCGGACAATTGCAGCACCAACAAACGTTTTGATAATTGTCAATAAAAAAGTTCCTGAAACTTAGTCGGGGTAAGGTTTTGAGGGGTGGATTACTACGTAGTGATTTTCCGATGGTGAATGAACGCAATTGGTGATTTTTGAATGGAAGTGCATGGTTATTACCTGTTGAATCGTGCTGTTTGCAGGTTTGAATTTGAGTAATGAAATGATATAACGGAGATCGATGTGTGTTGTTGGTGCATGCAGAATTGTTCTTTGAATAGTTCGATTTTAAACTGCATCGAATTGATTATGGACAGTAAATTTAATTCCCATCAAATAATATTCAAAGAGTCCTCCGGTTACGGAAGGGCTCTTTGCTTTTGTAAGCGATCATGCAGATATGTAATGCGTGAAGTAAGAACCGGCAGGTTTAAAACCTAATCGCATAGCGAGCCGCGCCGATCGTTCATTGGCGGCATCCCAATGCGGCACCAGGTTTTGTTCAATGGCTTTTTTTATAGTTGCTGCTGAAACAATTGCTGCCAGTCCTTTATTCCTGAACTGCGGCAGGGTGATCACATTCAATTCTATTCCATAAGAACAGCGCAATGCAGCGGAACAAACGCTGGCAGGCGTTCCATCTATAAAAATACCTGAAGCAAGTGCATTGGCCGAGAAATCATCGGGAGAATGGTAGTTCGATAAATGGTACTTATGCCATTCATCTGTTTCCATTGCCTGTGCAGTGGCTGCATCAATTTCATGTACCTTATAACCGCCTGCATTCTGCTCGATGATCCTGTTGAGTTCAGCCACTTCAATAAACGTATGCGTAAACGAGAACCGTTCTGTTTTTTTTAGTTTTTCTGCATATGTATACTGCAATAAATTCATCCATGGTTCCGGCGAAGGTTGAATGGCGCACGGTAGTTCGATCGTTTGTATAAGCGCAGCGGCCTTATCATGTGTTGCATCTCCGGCCAATACGCCAAATGTACCATACCTGATAAATGCTATTTTGGGATCGGTAACATTATCCACCACCACACTGATCTGTTTGCCGCTTTGTCCGTCAAGAAAACTGTCAATGCCAAGATCAACCCGGTAATGGGTATTGAAAAACGGAACCAGCTTTGCTTTCAGGGCGGTATCAACTTTGTGTATGATATGCATAAACGCTAATATAGGTGAAAGCCTTCAACTTCCATCTTCCGGCAACACATGTGTTTTAGTTATTATTCAACGAGGCGGATCAAATAATTCTTCGCTAAACTGTAAGAAACAGGCCTCCGTTTGCTACTAATGGTATAAACCATACAGTTAGTGACCTTTCAGGAACAGGGATATGTCTTCAACCAATGGATCGATCAGCATAAAGCGCTCATCTTTAAAATAGTGCGTGCATATGGCA
>CBIHPC010000555.1:0-3075 GCA_966211305.1 uncultured Niastella sp. | reverse complement strand
AGGCTAACGAATTTGCGGAAGACCAGGCTATCAGGCCGGCGGGAGGGGATTATTCAATTCTGAATAAATGCGGAGAAGGGTAGGCAGGTTAAGCAGTTTTAAAAGATCGTATAGTCCTGGTATTCCTGGATGTGTTTTTTCAAAATATCTTATAAGTGACTGCTGAATTTATATTTTACAAATACTGTGCAACAATTCTTTCTCTCCGTTACCCTTTATTAACATCTGTTTAATTTTTCATACATTCAAAAGATCAGAAAGGTTAATCCATTACTTTTATCGGGTCTTTTATAATATAATACCACATCATGGATACACGTAGAGAATTTCTCAAAAAAGCTACCCTGCTTTCGGGCGGCGCCGGTTTAATGCAGTTATTACCACCCGCTATTGCCAGGGCGCTGGCCATTGACCCCGATGCCGGAACCACCTGGAAAGATGCTGAACATGTGGTATTCCTGATGCAGGAGAACCGGTCGTTCGATCATGCCTTTGGCGCCCTGCAGGGTGTGCGGGGGTTTAATGATCCGCGGGCAATCCGTCTGCCCAACAACAACCTCGTGTGGCTGCAAACAAATAAAGAAGGCGAAACTTATGCGCCCTTCCGCCTCGACATGCACAATACAAAGGCCACCTGGATGAGCTCACTCCCCCACTCCTGGGCCGACCAGGTTGACGCCCGCAACAACGGCCATTACGATAAATGGCTCGATGCAAAACATTCAGGTAATAAAGATTACCGCGCCATGCCGCTGACCCTGGGTTTTCATAACCGGGAAGACATCCCATTTTATTATGCACTTGCCGACGCCTTTACCGTTTGCGATCAGCATTTTTGTTCATCCCTTACCGGCACCACACCCAACCGTTTGTACTTCTGGAGCGGTACCATTCGCGAAAAACCGGATGCAACCGCACAGGCCAACGTTTGGAATAATGATGCGGATTATGATACCATGGCAAGCTGGGGCACCTTTCCCGAGCGGCTCGAAGATGCCGGCGTTTCCTGGAAGATGTACCAGAACGAAATCAGCGTTGGCGTTGGGTTTGAAGGCGAAGAAGACAGCTGGCTGGCCAATTTCACCGATAACCCGCTGGAATTCTTTACGCAATACAATGTAAAATTCCATCCCGCGTACCGGAACAATCTGCCGAAGGCCATAGCACAACTTACCGAACAGATCAAAAAACAGGAACAGCACACCGCTTCTGCAAATGGTTCAACCGGCAGTGACAAACAGCAGAAAAGGCTTGAGCAAATGAAGGCGCACCTCGCCACGCTGGAGGCAGATCAAGAGAAATTTACCGCGGAAAATTATGAACGCCTTTCCGCGCGGGAAAAAAACCTGCACGAAAAAGCTTTCGACACCAATAAGAACGATCCCAATTATCATGAGCTAACGACAATTACGTATAAAGACGGCGATACCGAACGGCAAACAAAAGCGCCCAAAGGCGATGTGCTGCACCAGTTCAGGGAAGATGTAAAAAATGGAAAGCTGCCCACCGTTTCGTGGATCGTAGCGCCGGAAAACTTTTCCGACCATCCGTCATCTGCCTGGTTTGGCGTATGGTACATCAGCGAGGTACTGGATATTCTCACCCAAAATCCTGATGTTTGGAAAAAGACCATCTTCGTGCTCACCTATGATGAAAACGACGGCTACTATGATCACGTGCCGCCGTTTGTTGCCCCGCATCCCGATAAAGCATCAACCGGGTTAACTTCAGCTGGTATAAATACCGGCGTTGAATATGTTGCCAGGGACCAGCAATCGATAAAAGAGCTGGCCCGCGAAAGTTCTATCGGCCTCGGCTACCGGGTACCCATGGTGGTTGCATCGCCCTGGAGCCGCGGCGGCTGGGTAAACTCAGAAGTATTTGATCATACTTCCTCACTGCGTTTCCTCGAAGCATTCCTCTCGCACAAAACAGGAAAGAAAATAGAAGAACCCAACATCTCAAAATGGCGCCGTACCGTTTGTGGTGATCTTACCTCTGTATTCAGACCGTATAACGGAGAAAAGATCACACTGCCCCAATTCCTCGAAAGAGATGAGCTTATAGAAAGCATCCATAAAGCACAGTTCAAACAGGTACCATCGAATTATAAAAAGCTTACGGCAGAAGAAATTGCCGCCATCAACAAAGCGCCCTGGCAATCGCCCCACATGCCGCAGCAGGAAAAAGGCATTCGCAGTGCCTGCGCCCTGCCTTATGAATTATATGCCGATGGCATGTTATCGGCCAACGGGTCAACCATCTCCATCACGCTCAAAGCGGGCAATAACGTGTTTAAACAAAACGCGGCCGGTTCGCCTTTTCATATTTACGCCCCGGGCAAATACCAGCAGCAGGTACATCAGAATTGGGCCTATGCCGTTGAAGCCGGGCACGATGTGAAATCAACCTGGCAACTGAGCGATTTTGAGAACAGCCACTATCATTTGCAGGTGTATGGACCTAATGGGTTCTTCAGGGAACTCACCGGTACAAAAGACGATGCGCCGGTAAACATCGATTGTGTTTATGAAACTGATGCCCTGCGTAAAGACCTGCTCACCGGTAATATTATCCTGCGGTTCACGAATGCAGGCACCCGGGCCGTTGTGCTTGAAATAACTGACAATGCGTATAAAACACCTGCTCAAACCATTTCCATTCCGGCAGGAAAAGCGAAAATAAAGAAGTCGATAAACGTCAATACCGCCAAAAGCTATGGCTGGTACGACTTTTCCGTCAAACTAAAAGGCAATCAGCATTTTGAGCGAAGGTATGCCGGCCGGGTGGAGAGCGGCAAGCCAACAAAGACCGATCCTTTTATGGGAAGAGTGATTTAATCAATGGGCAATTGGCAAGTGGCAAGGGTTCACGAATTTAGGAATGACCTACTAACGGCAAACTGATGCCGGTCAGATAATAAAAAACACCTGGCAGGAAAAACCAGTTAGCAATTGGCAATAGACAAGGAAGGCTGAACTTTGAGTTTTGCCTGTTGTTTATTGCCAATTGTTATAAGTAAAATACATTGTTTATAAACCTTAGTTTATTACTAACTTTATAGACCGCTCAATT
>CBIHPC010000554.1:0-3085 GCA_966211305.1 uncultured Niastella sp. | reverse complement strand
TGGCCTGGGTACTGTACGGGACTACTCTACGGACCCTACAGGAATACATGGGTGCCAGACAACTCCCAGACAACTCTTAGACAACTCCCAGACAACTCTTAGACAATTCACCTACAGTCCGCCGCCCATTCCGGTAGCATTCCGGTAGCACGCTGCACCCATCTCCGCACATATAAACCCAAAAAATATAACTCTGCCGGTAGTATAAGTGAATGAATATTCATTTATATTTGCCCTGCAATGCGTACAAGGGATGTAAATAAGGAAAACCTGATTCAGGAAAAAGCGATCGAAATGATTGTGAAACACGGGCTTGATGGCTTCAGCATGCAAAAGCTGGCCAAAGCTGCCAATGTTTCTCCTGCCACCCTGTACATTTATTACAAAGACCGCGACGACCTTATTACACAACTGGCCACCAACATCAGCAACCGCCTTATGGAAACCAGCCTGAAGGGAATGCATCCCAAGATGTCGTTTGCCGATGGGCTCGAACTGCAGTGGAAGAACCGGATGGAATTCTATCTGAAATACCCCCTGGATGTGGAGTTTATAGAACAGATCAGGTATACTCCCACTTATGATTCCGTGAAAGATACCATCAGAAAGAATTTTGGCGATGTACTGGGCAAATTCGTGCATAATGCCATCAACAGGGGCGAGCTGCAGCCGCTTCCTTTTGAAGTGTACTGGTCCGTTGCATTTGCCCCCCTGTACCAGCTGATCAAATTCCATGCGCAGGGAAACAGTCCGGCCAATGCTTCCTTTCGCATTACCGACGACATGGTTAAACAAACCCTGGAGCTGGTTATCAAGGCCCTGAAACCCTGATATTTTTTTGTGCGTATAACTAAATGAATGTTCATTTATATGAATAACATTAAACCTCCTTCTTATTCCAAACAAAACGTACAGGTGCTGGTTTTTAAAACCAACCTGTTATCGGCAAAGGACATCTGGCATATTTCACCCATTATGGGCGAAACACCCGGCATTCTCAGGTGGAATGTTGACGAACACGATATAGACAATGTGCTGCGTATTGAAACGGCCCGGCTGTTGCCTGAAGATATCATCCGCCTGGTTACCGGCGCCGGATATATCTGTGAAGAACTCCCCGATTGATAAAATTTAAAACCAGAGGAAACGTCATTCCGATTGTATCGGGATAGGAAGATCATCCGTCCTTCGACCGGGGCGGCATCTGTCCAAACAAATAAACACATCAAATGAACCAAACCAATCCAACCAAACCTGCGAAACCTTCCTTTTCGGGCTATGAGGTTTTTGTGATAGCCATTTTAGCTTTTCTGCAATTCACCGTTATTCTCGACTTTATGGTAATGTCGCCGCTGGGCGCCATTATCCGTCCGCAATTGAAAATAACCCCGGCCCAGTTCGGGATTGCGGTATCGGCCTACGCCATCAGCGCAGGTATTTCGGGGCTGCTGGCCGCGGGTTTTGCCGACAGGTTCGACCGTAAGAAACTGCTCCTATTCTTTTATACCGGCTTTTTAATTGGAACGGCATTATGCGCCATGGCGCCAAACTATTACTTTTTACTGGGCGCCCGCATCGTGACCGGTCTTTTCGGAGGCGTTATAGGTTCGGTTAGTATGGCCATTGTAACCGATCTGTTTCGCATGGAAGTGCGGGGACGGGTAATGGGCTTTATTCAAATGGCCTTTGCCGCCAGCCAGGTGCTGGGACTGCCCATTGGGCTCTACCTTGCCAATAAGTTCGCCTGGCACGCGCCATTCTGGATGATCGTGATCGTGGGCATTATTCCGGGGATCATTATTGCGCTGAAAATGAAGCCGGTGAACGCCCATCTGGCGTTGCAGAACAATCGTAATGCCTTCGAGCATATGGGGAAAACCGTTTCGAACCCCCATTACCTGCTGGCTTTTCTGACCACTACCTTGCTGGCAACCGGCGGTTTTATGCTGATGCCATTTGGCAGTGATTTCAGTATCAGGAATCTCGGCATCAGGCAGGAAGACCTGCCCGTTTTATACGGTGTTTCAGGGGTGTTTTCCTTTGTGTTTGGACCGCTCACCGGCTACCTCGGCGACAAACTGGGCAAATACAGTGTTTTTGCAGGCGGCAGCATGCTGACAATGATCATGGTGGCTATTTATACCAACCTGGGCGTTACGCCGCTGGCGGTGGTCATTTCCATCAATGTGCTCATGTTTGCAGGGGTTTTGGCAAGAATGGCCACCTCAACGGCGTTGGTGAGCGCCATTCCGCAACCGCAGGACAGGGGAGCGTTCATGAGCATCAATTCATCGGTTCAGCAGTTTGCGGGCGGTTTGGCGGCATTTGTGGCCGGACAGGTGATAACCGAAGGCCCCGATCAGAAGCTGCACCATTACAGCACGCTGGGTATCATTGTTATAGCTTCAATGCTGGTGGTGATGGTAATGTTGTATTTCGTAAACAAGCAGGTAAACATGAAGGCTATGATGAATGCGCCAAACCAGAGTAAGGAAACACCGGTGGAAGCGTTTGTGATAGAATAAGTTACAGGTTAACGGTTGGTCGGTTTCGGGGAGAACCTCAAATAACAGGTGGCCGAAATTGATTGTGAACACCGGTTTTAATGCCCGGTTTCAGGTAACTGGTGCCCGGCACCCTGAAACCTGTATCCTGCAACTGCCTGTTATATTACGTCAGGATATATATATTGAAACATTGACATGGTTATTTGACGAGCTTTTGGTAAATTGGAAATCAACAAAAAATGCTGTCATATGATCAAATTTTCAGAGCTTAAATTCGGAGATATTGTTCTGGCTGAATTCGAAGGCCAACGGCGTGAAGGAATGGTAAAGGAGCTGAACCGGGAAGATAAGGAAGTGTGTGTTGAAACCGGTGAGCAGGAATTCTGGTATACTCCCGACCAGTTGTACCCAATTGCATTGAATGATGAGCAAATGGGCAGGCTTGGTTTTACCAAAGCCGAGAACGGGAATGGGTCGGTGAAGTACATGCGGGACTCTTTCAGGGTTTTATTGCCCCAAAAAGACAATTTTTCGAACATGGAGATCTGGTGGCGGGAAGATCACCGGTTTTTGAACCA
>CBIHPC010000553.1:0-3131 GCA_966211305.1 uncultured Niastella sp. | reverse complement strand
GAATCCGCCTGAAAATAAGTTGCCTTAAATATCTGATCTTTCAATAGCTGATCAATAGCATCGGGAGTGAATTTGTAAGCCGGATATTTTTGCGCCATCTCATTAAACAGCGCCTCGTACAAAGTGTCGACCACCATACTGTCGCAATTGGCGCAGCCTGCAATGGGAAAATCGATCTCATTTATGAGTTCCTTTTTCACATATGCATAATCGAAAAAAGGAATGGGGTCATTACCGCTGCCGCCGGCGCATTTGCGTTTTGCGGTATTCCCAATCACAAACTTTTTATAAATGATCTTGTCATCTATTACGGTAAGCCAGATATCGATAGAAAGATAACCATGCTGCTCATCGATTTTAAATTCGTTCAAACCAATGAGGCCCGCCTGCATGGCGTGTGATTGTACGAGGTCATTCTTGTCGGCATCACTTAAAAAATCTTTATAAGTCATATTGGTATTGTACAACTTGCTTATATAACGGAGATTTTCCTTATCCTGTTTTACCGACTTGTTGGTAATGGTTATTGGCTTTACCGAATCGCACCAGGTTCTCAGGAACAGGTTGAACGAATCGATCTTTTTCATATTCGTTGCATAAAACCTGCTTTGTGCGTTTGCCGCGGTTTGCGCCCATGCTGTTGCATTACGCAGCGCCATAATAAATATAATGGCGATCCCCGCACATATGTTAATCCGGCTCATTATCACTTTTTATACACTATCGCAATTCTTGTACCTCTATGGTGAAGGAGATGTTATCGGTGATATGGGGTGAAGAGCCAGTTATGCACTTTCTTTATTTTTTCGATAGGGCTAGCGGAGGCTGTAATTTTAAATGACGTTCCGCTGATTTAATTGTCGGGTATTGCTGGGTTGTTTTGTGTTATTAAGTGCTGAAATGAGCCATTGTAAGTTTGCTTTAATGTCGTTGCAAGTCGGCATCGGATCATTGTAAGGCAGTAATTCGTCATTTCCGGCCAGCTTTTGGTAATTGCAAGGCTGCAATGCGCCATTGTTAGCCCGTATTAAGTCATTGCAGATTGCTTTTGGGCCATTGCAGGTTGCTTTTGAGTTATTTCCTGACTGCAGCGGATCATTGTAAAGCAGCAATGCTTCGTTGCAGTGTTGAAATGGGTCGTTGTCAGCTTGCTTTGCATTATTGCAGTGTTGAAATGGGTCGTTGTCAGCCTGCTTTGCGTCATTGCAGGGTTACAATGCCTCAATTGTTACTTACTTTGTGTTCTTTGCAGGCTTGCATTGACCTATTGTTAGCTTGTTTTTACTCGTTGTTGGTTTGTTTTAAGGTCATTTCAGGCTTAGTTTGGTTTATTGTTAACCTGTTTTAGTCCATTGTAAGCTTGTTTTGGGCCACAGTCAACCATCTTTTACAGACAGTTGTAGGGAAAAGCCGATTCCCTGTAACTTTTCTATTTTCCCTAAAGCTTTTGAGGTTTCCTGTATGCTTTTCCAATTTCCCGCAGGCATACCAGCTTTCCTGAAAGATTTTGATAATTCCTACAAGCTTTTCTGCTTTCCTGTAAGCTTTCACCAATTCCTAAAAGGAATAGTGTTTTCATGTAAGAAAAAGTGAATTCCCTGAAGCTTTTTACAATTCCTGTAATTCACCATTTCTACCCATCTTAAAACCAGAAATAACTAAACGCAATCCAGAAACCGTAAAACCAGGTAGTAGTCAACATATTACATATTTATCGATTAGCATATACACTCCTACCCTCAGCCGGTAATCGGTTTTACCGTAAATTGCGCGCCAATTGTTCTGAATTAATTTTCCATGAAATGCCTCATAAACGCATACTTTTCATAACTAATTGATTGAAAATGCGTTTATGATAATAATTCAGTCCAACCCCGATTGTGTGGTGTACCAAATAAAAATTATCAATTTCAGATGAAAAAAGAACTGCGTAAGGAATCTGCCTTAGAGTACCATGCCAAGGGCCGTCCCGGCAAAATTGAAGTTATCCCTACAAAAGAAGCAAAAACCCAACGCGATCTGTCGCTTGCCTATTCACCCGGTGTGGCCGAACCCTGCCTTGAAATTCATGCTAACCCCGAAGCCGTTTATAAATATACCGCCAAAGGAAACCTGGTTGCCGTTATCAGTAACGGTACCGCCGTGCTCGGTCTTGGGGATATTGGTCCCGAAGCCGGTAAACCCGTAATGGAAGGTAAAGGCGTTCTGTTCAAAATATTTGCCGACATAGATGTATTTGATATCGAGATCAATGAAAAAGACCCCGAGAAATTCGTTCAGATCGTTAAAGCGCTGGAACCTACTTTCGGCGGCATCAACCTCGAAGACATCAAGGCGCCGGAATGTTTTTACATAGAACGGGAACTGAAAAAGCAAATGAAAATTCCGGTGATGCACGACGACCAGCACGGTACCGCCATCATCAGCGCAGCCGCCCTTTTGAACGCCCTGGAACTGCAAAAGAAAAAGATCGAGAAGTGCAAGTTCGTAGTGAACGGCGCGGGCGCCGCAGCCATTGCCTGTATAAAATTATATGAAGCCCTTGGCGCGGTGCGCGAAAACATACTCGTTTTCGACAGCAAAGGCCTTATTCATGAAAGCCGCACCGACCTCGATGCGCTGAAAAAGGAATTTATTTCAAAAGGCAAAAACGTAACGCTGGAACAGTCGCTCGATGGTTGTGATGTATTTATCGGACTCAGCAAAGGCAATACATTAACACAGGATATGGTTAAAAGCATGGCAAAGAACCCCATCGTTCTGGCCATGGCCAACCCCGACCCCGAGATCACTTACGAAGATTGTACTGCTGCCCGTAAAGATGTGATCATGGGTACCGGCCGCAGCGATTACCCTAACCAGGTGAATAACGTACTGGGCTTTCCATTCATCTTCCGCGGTGCGCTCGACGTTCGCGCCACACAAATTAACGAAGCTATGAAACTGGCTGCTGTTAAAGCGCTGGCCGAACTGGCAAAAAGCCCTGTGCCCGATATCGTGAACATCGCCTATAACGAAAAGAACTTATCGTTCGGCCCCAATTATATTATACCCAAACCGCTCGATCCCCGGTTGTTGAGCACCGTTGCCCCGGCCGTTGCAAAAGCAGCCATCGAAAGCGGGGTTGCACA
>CBIHPC010000552.1:0-3161 GCA_966211305.1 uncultured Niastella sp. | reverse complement strand
CCGGGAACGGGTAAAAGCCAGACGATCACCAACCTTATTGCCGATTTTGCGGCCCGGGGCCACAGCATCCTGTTCGTTTGTGAAAAACGCGCGGCGCTCGATGTTGTATATCATCGCCTGAAACAACAGGGGCTCGATGAATTGTGCTGTTATATTCACGACAGCCTGGGAGATAAAAAAGAATTCATCAGGAACCTGAAGGAAACCTATGAAGATTTTACCAAAAATAAAATGGATCTCGAAAGGATCCAGTTAAGCCGAGAGGCATTGTTAAAACAAACCAATGACCAGTTGGAACTGTTGAAACAATTCCATGCCACCCATATCGCTGTACCCGAACAGGCCGGTATCGAATTCAGAAAGTTACTCGAAAGGGTAGTTGAATTGAAAGAGCACCTGGTGACCCGTTCGGTAAAGGAAGCGGATGCATTGCCGCATTATAAAGAATGGCTTGAGTTCGGTAATGTTATTCAGCAGTTAAGCAATGCGCTGGAAGAAACAGGTGCTGAACCTACTTTTGCCGAACACCCTTTCAGCAAGATCAACGAGCATATCTTCAGCAATGAGAATCCGCAAACGGTGCTGGAGAACCTCCTGTTGCACAGCCGCAATTTGCTTACCGATATTACCTCTGTAGTACGGGATAACAATATTCCGCCCGAACATACCAACCGGTTAGAGCAGATCAAAAACCTGGTTCAGGTAGCCATTGTATTGAACCCACTGGCCGAAACAGATAACCTGTCGCTGGTAGATGAAGGCAACGAAGCCGCCAGAAAATTTGATAAGGGAGTTCATTTATACAAACAGCAGCAGCAGTTATATGAGCAAATAAAAGAGCGCAATAAGAACTGGAAGAGCAGGCTGAGCGAGCAGGATATGCTGGCTGCCATTCCGTTGGCTGCCAAATATGAGCAATCGTTCTTTAAATTCCTGAACAGCAAATGGAACCGGTTGAAGAACAAGATCGATGAAAGCTACGATTTCTCGCAGCACGCCGTACATCCCGGTTATGGCACCGTTTTGCAACAATTGAAAGAAGAATATGACGCCGCCAATATGGTGGCTATGGAAAGGCATTACCTGCAACAACAGTATAAAGTTGATAATGTCGACCTCACTCATTTAAGCATCGAGCGCATCAGGGCGCGGAAGGGCGATAAGGAGATCGATTACTTACTGCATCATGCCGAAGCAAATGAACTGGTAACGAAGCTGAGCAAGTTGAACCAGAACATGCAAAAGCTGCAGGCACAGTTACAACAGTGTTTGAATGAGTATGATACCAAACCGGTAAGCGATATTTACGACGAGCTGGAAAGCATCAGCATGAATGCTGAAAGCCTGCGCGACCTGTTACCGGCTTTACGCGAATATTCTGAGTTGCCTGAACCGGTAAAAGAGGTATTAAGAAAGGTGCCGGTTACGCCTTTACAGGCTGAAGCTGGTATGGCCAGCAAAACACTGTCGCATATTTACCAGCAGAATAAAAGTTTTGCCAATACCGATATGCAGGCTATTGAAAAAGCGGTAAGGCAAATTCAGCATTGTTACAAACAATTGCTGAAAGTAAATGCCGACTTTATCAGGGCGGCGGTGCGTCAGCGCTTCCTGAACAATGTAGAGTTAAGCAATATCGCCAGCAGCCAGTTATCGCCCGAACAACGCGAGTTCAAAAAGAATTATACCGAAGGCCGGAAGATCCTGGAGAATGAATTCAATAAAAGCATTCGATTCAAAAGCATCCGGGAACTGTCGGCCAAGGAAAGCGGTCTGGTGTTAAAAGACCTGAAATCGGTATGGCTCATGAGCCCGCTGAGTGTGAGTGACAGTTTACCGGTTGATATCGGTTTCTTTGATGTGGTGATCTTTGATGAAGCCAGCCAGATCACGCTGGAAGAGGGCATACCGGCCTTGTACCGCGCCAAACAAACCATCATTGTGGGCGATGATAAACAAATGCCGCCAACCAATTTCTTTACCGTTCGCACAGAAGATCCCGATGACCTTGAAGTATATAGTGACGGTGACGATGATGAGCTGCTGAGCAATGATGCCGACAGCCTGTTGGTACAGGGCGCCCGCAAACTGAACAATGTAATGCTGGGCTGGCACTACCGCAGCCGCTTCGAAACGCTGATCAGCTTCAGTAACCACGCTTTTTATGAAGCCAACCTGCTTACCATCCCAGATAAGACCATTCATCACACAGAAAAAAAATCGATAGAAGTTGGCAACGCACAGGATGCGGCTACACACGCCGATGCCCTGTTCGACCGCAGTATCAGTTTCCATTTTCTGCCCAACAGTGTTTACGAAAAACGTATCAATACCGATGAAGCTGATTATATCGCCTTCCTCGTAAAAACATTACTGCAACGGAAGATAAAAGAAAGTATAGGCATTGTTGCCTTTAGCCAGGAGCAACAGGAAGCCATTGAAAATGCATTGACAAAACTGGCGTCAAAAGACAAGGTTTTTGAACAGGCGCTTGAAGATGCCTGGAGCCGAACGG
Source organism: uncultured Niastella sp. (assembly GCA_966211305.1). Taxonomy (GTDB): domain Bacteria; phylum Bacteroidota; class Bacteroidia; order Chitinophagales; family Chitinophagaceae; genus Niastella. The sequence goes on along the minus strand of CBIHPC010000552.1, from coordinate 646 downwards.
AAGAAGATCAGTTCACCGGTTTATTTGTCAAGAACCTCGAGAACGTACAGGGTGATGAGCGCGACATTATCATCATGAGCGTATGTTATGGCTTCGACTCACGCAAAAAGATGATCATGAATTTTGGTCCCATCAATAAAAAAGGTGGTGAAAAACGGCTGAACGTAATATTCAGCCGCGCCAAAAAGCATATGGCGGTTGTAAGCAGCATACGGCACCACCATATCACAAATGAGTATAATGAGGGCGCCAACTATTTCAAACGCTTTTTACAGTATTCCGAACTGGTAAGCTGTGGCGATATGAGATCGGCCCGTACCATTCTTGATAGCCTGGTGCTGCATAAAAAAGAAAGATCGAAATCAAAGGCCGATAGCATCATTCTGCAGCAGATAAAAGAGCAGCTGGAAAAGAAAGGATATGAAGTGGCCGAGCAGGTAGGTCAGAGTGACTTTAAATGTTCGCTGGCGGTAAAAGCAAAACCAACCGATACAACCTATAGCCTGAGTATTTTGCTCGATGACGACCGGCATTACAGGAACGAGAACCTGCTGGAGCAGTATTATCAGCGCCCGGCCATTCTGCAAACATTCAACTGGCGTACCATCAACGTATTTGCAAAAGACTGGCTAAGCCAGCCCGATAA
>CBIHPC010000551.1:0-3161 GCA_966211305.1 uncultured Niastella sp. | reverse complement strand
TTGCGCTCAAAATAGAAAATGAAAATCTGTTTCGGAAATTTCTTTTTTCCACAAGAGAGAAAATTATAACCATTCTCAAAAAATATATTCCCGGCGCAAAAGAAGCAGGGCTGGCAGAAGCTATGCTTATAGGCTATAAAGATGACCTCGACAAACGCCTTGTTCAATCCTATTCCGATACCGGCGCCATACATATCATCGCCATCTCCGGCTTACATCTTGGCCTTATTTACTGGCTTTTAACCCTGTTATGCAAACCACTGGCAATGCGCAGACCGGGCAAAATATTACAACCTTTGCTGATCATTGCCGGTCTCTGGTTTTTCAGCTTTCTTTCCGGCGGCTCTCCTTCTGTAATGCGTTCGGCAGTTATGTTCACCTGCCTCGTTATCGGAGCGCACATGAACCGGAAAATATCTGTATTCAATACCCTCGCCGCTTCTGCATTTCTGTTGCTTTGCTACAATCCGTTCTGGTTATGGGATGCAGGCTTTCAACTGTCATATGCGGCCGTACTTAGCCTCGCCATTTTTTATAAACCTATTTACGATCTGTTGTTCTTCGCCAATAAACCGATCGATATTGTATGGAAGTTGGTATGCGTTACCCTTGCCGCACAACTACTCACTGTACCGGTTTCAATATATCACTTCCACCAATTCCCTAACTTATTCCTGTTTGCCAATATTCCGGCGGTTCCCGTTTCAAGCCTGATCATCATTGGAGAGATCATCTTATGCATCGTCAGTGTATTCCCAACCGTTGCAGCAGGCACAGGTTATTTACTGCACCATGTTATTTACTGGCTGAATACATTCATTGAAAAAGTAAGCCAACTACCGTTTGCCATTGCAGGCGATCTGCAGATCAACTTACCACAACTCATTTGCCTCTATATTTTCATTTCGGCAACGGCATGGTGGCTATTACAGAAAAGGAAGACCGGGATATACGTTTCGCTGTCGTCTATCCTGCTTTTTACAGTGTTCAAAACAATTGAAATATGGAATGCGCAGCATCAGAAAAAACTTATAGTATACAACATTCCAAAACACAGCGCCATTGACGTTATAATTGGTACGAACTATTTGTTCAAAGGCGATAGTCTGCTACAGCAAAATGATCTATTACAAAAATTCCATCTACAACCCAGCCGGTCGCTACACCGCATAAACAACCGAAACAACACCGGTAAATTACCGGGTGAAAAAAACCTTTTCCGGTTCGGCAATACTTCCTTTTTACTCATCGACCAACCCTGCCAGTTCAGGAACGGCACGTCAAAACCGCCTGTTGATATTATTATTCTTTTGAATAACCCACCCATCCGGATCGCTGAACTGGCCAGCGTTTTCAACTGCCGGCAGTTCGTGTTTGACGCATCCAATAAACCATGGAAAGTAGCCAAATGGCAGAAGGAATGCGATCAACTCCGCATTCCGGGGTTTTCGGTGGCAGACAGGGGAGCCTTTGTTTTCACCCTGTATTAACCTACCTTTGCGCCCTTAAAACAATTGGCAATCCGCAATTGACAATTGGCAAAGCCCCGGTTAAACCGGGAATAATCTTCAATGTCCTTTCACTACTTCCGAATAAATTACGCATATGACCAAAAAGATACAGTCTGCACTTATTTCCGTTTTTTATAAAGATGGCCTCGAACCCCTGGTTAAGGAGTTGCAAAAGCAGGGCATTACAATTTATTCTACCGGTGGTACTCAATCATTTATAGAGAAGTTGGGCATTCCGGTAGTGCCGGTTGAGCAGTTGACTACCTACCCCTCGATATTAGGTGGCCGGGTTAAAACCCTGCACCCCTCGGTTTTTGGCGGTATCCTCGGCCGCAGAGAGCTGGAATCTGACGTTCAGGAAATGAAACAATACAACATTCCTGAAATTGACCTGGTGATTGTTGACCTGTATCCTTTTGAAGAAACGGTGGCTTCTACCTCCGAAGAAAAGCTGATCATTGAAAAGATCGATATCGGCGGCCCTTCCATGATCCGCGGCGCAGCCAAAAATTTCAGCAACGTGGTTGTACTGGCCGCAAAATCTGATTACCAGGTGCTGGCCGATATGCTGGCCGCGCAAAACGGCGCCACAACCATTGAACAACGCCGTGCCTTTGCCTCCAAAGCATTTCAAATAGTAGCTCACTACGATGTGGCAATCGCAAAATATTTCAATCCCGAAGGCGACCTGTACTTCCTGGAATCGGTTCCGAGCCCCAAAACAATGCGTTATGGCGAGAACCCGCACCAAACCGGCATTTTCTATGGTGATCTGAACCAGTTATTCGATCAACTGAACGGAAAAGAGCTTTCTTATAATAACCTGGTTGACGTAGATGCCGCGGTGCAATTAATAAACGATTTTTCCCCCTCCGCCGGAGGTGAGCAGGGGGAGGCCGGCGCTGTATTCGGTATTATCAAACACACCAATGTGTGCGGTATCGCTTCAAGGAGCACGGTTAAAGAAGCCTGGGATACAGCACTGGCCGGCGACCCTGAAAGCGCTTTTGGCGGTGTGCTGGTTTGCAACAAGACCATCGATAAAGCTACTGCAGACGCCATCAATGAGATCTTCTTTGAAGTTTTGATCGCTCCTTCGTTTGCTGAAGACGCCCTGGCCGTGTTGAAATCTAAAAAGAACCGCATCCTGTTACAACAAAAAGCAACCTCTACCCGCACCGGTCAATATAAATCTGTGCTGAATGGCGTGTTGGCACAAGGCGAAGACAAAGGCAATTACCTCGAGTGGAAAGAAGTAGGCGGCCGTGAAAGCAACGCCGCTGAAAGGTCTGACCTGGTCTTCGCCAACATCGTTTGTAAACACCTGAAGTCAAATGCCATTGCGCTGGTTAAAAACAAACAGCTCATAGGAAAAGGATGCGGACAAACCAGCCGGGTTGATGCTTTGCGTCATGCACTCGAAAAAGCGCGTCAGTTCGAATTCGACCTGAATGGCGCCGTGCTGGCCAGCGATGCCTTCTTCCCATTCAATGATTGCGTTCAGTTAGGTCATGCAGCAGGCATTACCGCCTTTGTTCAACCGGGCGGTTCTGTTCGCGATAAAGATTCTATCGAATACTGTCAGCAAAACAACCTGGCAATGGTTATGACCGGCATGCGCCATTTTAAACACTAATTACTACGCTGTCA
>CBIHPC010000550.1:0-3169 GCA_966211305.1 uncultured Niastella sp. | reverse complement strand
ACATAGTTAAGCGCATCCTGCCATTTCCAGGGATTGATGATCTTCTTTTCCATAATCTTTACTTTTTTATTACTGCAAAGCTGGGAAGAAGCCCACAATTAGTCGCCGATCTACATCACAGGTTTGGCGTGATGTACATCACGCTAGGATGTGAGACGGCTAAGGGTTTCGCGGGAAACGCCAAGGTAGGCGGCCAGCAGCGTTTTATTTACCCGTTGAATAAGGGAGGGGTACTGCATCAATAACTGTTCGTACCGTTCCGCTGCGCTTGAACTGAGCAACGCCAGCAGGCGCCGTTGCAGGGCGATGTACCCAAAGTGCGCTTTTTTAAGAAAGAAATGTTCCAGTTTAGGCATTGCGGCAAACAATTTCCGGTTGTCTTCCCGGGTTATGCAAAAAACGCCGGTGTCCTCGAGGCAATCGAGCGACATGGTGGCTTTTGTTCCGGTTAAGAACGCATGGTCATCGCTTACCCACCAGTCTTCCATGGCAAAAAGCAGGATATGCTCTTTATCATTGGCATCGGTGTGTGACAACCTCAGCAGACCCGACACCACAAAAAAGGTATGGTTTACGGGATCGCCCTGCTGAATGAGGTATTGATGCTTTTTGAATTTTCTGAATGTAAAATGAGCAAGCACGAATGCGAACTCTTCATCCGTTAGCGAAATGATCTTCTCAAAATGTTCTCTTAGCTTTTCATGCATGGTGTTACCGGTATAAGAAAGATTTGAATTTACAAATTTATGCCATCAGTTTATTGCCTGTTGGTGCTGAGTGCATGCCCGCGGAAGGCGGGAACCCGAAGTATCCGCGTTGCCCGTTGCTTATTGCCCATTGCTTATTGATTATGGCACAGAATTTACTTTAAGTAGATAAGTGCCAGACTATTCTTCTTCCAATTAAAAGTTCGCAAATGAAACACGGTACGATCAAATCGGTGATCAATGTAAATTGGTTTAGCGTAGCGCCAGGAATATGGGGACTGCGCGATGCATTCGTTAATGTTTATTTCATTCATAACGCTGTTGAGAAAAAATGGATACTCGTAGATGCCGGTCTTAAACGCTCCGCTTCCAAAATACAGGAGCTGGCCGATAACCTGTTCTGGCCCGATTCAAAACCGGCGGCCATCATCTTAACTCATGGCCATTTCGATCATGTGGGTTCTGCCCTCGAACTGGCGCGGGAGTGGGAAGTGCCGGTATTCGCCCATTTGATGGAACTGCCCTATCTCACCGGAATATCTTCCTATCCGCCTGCCGATCCATGGGCCGGTGGGGGTTTGATGTCGGTAGTTTCCCCGGCGTTTCCAAGAGGCCCCATAAATTTAAGCGATCATATTCAGATCTTACCCCAGGATGGCAGTCTGCCTTTTTTGCCCGACTGGAGGTATATTCATACACCTGGTCATTCACCGGGCCACATCAGCCTGTACAGGAAAAGGGACCGCGTTTTGCTGGCCGGCGATGCATTTGTTACCACCCGCCAGGAGTCGGTATGGTCGGTGATGATGCAAACCCGTAAGCTTACGGGGCCGCCCCGCTATTTTACCTGCGACTGGCAGAAAGCGGCCAAGTCGGTAAAAGCGCTGGCGGCACTTGAACCTGAGACAGTGGCAACGGGGCATGGTCAGCCAATGAAGGGTGAACAAATGCGGAAATTGCTCCACAATCTTGCAGATAATTTTAATGAAATGGCAGTGCCTGCCGATGGCCGGTATACCCGTGAGCCTGCCCGCACCGATGAAGGCGGTGTGACCTATGTTCCCAAACCGGTGAATAAAATTGCGCCGGGCGTTGCTGTAGCCGCAGGGGTTGCGGTGTTTGCATTGACGGCCTGGCTGGTATACCTGAACAGGAAGAATAATGTACTAATTGACTAATGTGCTAATGGGAAATGCAAATTATCGAATTAACTCAGCTGTTAGCCTCAATATTAGCAGCAAGATCCAATAAAGTATGATGCATTTTTAGTACCTGTGGTATCACGGGTTGCTGCTCATCATTATTTATAACAAAATCGCATAACCGCATTTTGATCACCTCCTGAATTTGTTTACCCATACGGGCAAGCACCTGTTCGCGGGTAGAACCGTCGCGCCGCATGGCGCGCAACGTACGCAGGGGCAGGGGCGCCGAAACGCCAATGATATAATCGTACTGATTTTGGGTGCCGCTTTCAAAGATGATGGCGGCTTCCTTGATGGCATAGGGGGTGGTTTGCCTGGCCATCCAGTTCTCCGCATCGCGAATGGTGGCGGGATGCACGAGCGAATTCATCAACCCGAGTTTTTCTTTGTTGTCGAACACCTGGCCGGCAATATATGCGCGGTCGAGCTGGTTATTTTTGTAAGCGGATGGGCCAAAATGACGGATGATCTGCTGACGCAATTCTTCATCTTCGTTCATGAGGCGGCGGGCGGCATCATCGGCATAATATATGGGAATGCCCAGTACTTCAAATACTTTGGCTATAGTACTTTTGCCACTGCCGATACCGCCGGTGAGGCCGATTTTTAACATGGGGCAATTTAGTTCAAAAGTCGATTTGTTGGTATGGATAACTTTTGTGGTTTGCCGGGTACAAGGTCAATGGTCAATAATAAAAAAGCCCCCGGCATAACCGAAGGGCCCGAATGTTTTTTCCGTTAGGTGAATTACTTCGCCGGAGTAGCAGTGGCCTTGTTCACATTAGCGGTCATCTCCATAGAGATGGCGCTTTTTTCCACCTTCATATAGCTGCCGGGGCTGGTTTCCATTTCAATGGTACCATCTTCATTCATTTTATTTACTCTGCCGTGGATACCGGCAATGGTAACGATCTTATCGCCTTTTTGTAAATTTTCCTGGAATGATTTGGCCAGCTTTGCCTTTTTGGCCTGCGGACGGATCATAAATAACCAGAACACCAGGATCATACCTACCAGGAGGATCAACTGCATGTATCCGCCGCTGCCGCCCTGTTGTAATAAATAAACTAAACTTGTCATTGTTATTGAAATTTAAAAAAATGTGATAATGTGATAATTTGATAATTCGATAATTTGATAATGCTTTAAATTCATGATGACGGATAAATGGCGGGCATTCCGCATAAGGGCCATTATCACAATATCATATTATCAAATTAGCTAATTGGCTTTCTCCACGTCCACTTCAAAGTGTAC
>CBIHPC010000549.1:0-3172 GCA_966211305.1 uncultured Niastella sp. | reverse complement strand
CCTGTTTCCTTGTTACACTGCTTGTAGCAACATCATTGTTTACTTACGCGACTGACTATTATGTTGACCCTTCTTCCGGCGGCAGAAATCTCGGAACTTACAACGATCCCTGGCACGGTATTGACGACATTCCACAGTTTGTGAATTTCTTTCAACCGGGCGATAACGTTTACCTCCGCCGCGGTCAACAATACTGGGGCACCTTGTCAATCAATAGTAGTGGCCGGGAAGGCGCACCCATTACGTTCATGCCCTACGGTGAGGGCGCTGCACCCATCTTTAAATACGGTCCCTGGAACTTTAGCGATCCATTAGTGTATAACCGCACCTTTATCCGGTTGAATCAATGTAACTACATCGTTATCGATGGCTTTGAAATGAGCGACTATACCATCCGCGATTACGATCGTTACACACCCGCGAACGTTGGCTATGGCGTTTACATTTATAAAGGCCCCGGCAATGGCGGCTCGCATAATATCATCAAAAATTGCTCCTTCTCGCGCATCGGTTGCGGCATTAGCATCGACGGCGGAAGCGACAATACCGTCACCAATTGCGATATCCGCAATTTGCGCATGATCATCAATACGTCTTACCAAATGTGGGACGACTTTGGCGCCATTGGCATCGTGGTGGGCGGTTCCAACAATACCATCACCCGTAACCAGATCCACGACTGCTGGGCTAATAGCTACGATTATAACCTCGACGGCGGCGCCATCGAAATGTATGGTGAAGTGTCCAATAACAAAATACTATACAACACCGCCAGCGAGAACATCGGCTTTATGGAGTTCGGCAGCGGCTGGGGCGGTCATGCGCTCAATAACCTCGTTGGCTATAACCTGCTCGTAAATAACGGGCACGTTTTCTGGATCAACTCCACCAGCGTTTTTGCCCTCGATGTGCGTAACCTCCAGTTCTTCAATAACAATGTGGTGGAAACCAAAACGCCCCGCCTCCCTGATGTAAGAAATCTCATCGGTATCATGTCTACCCCCTGGGTGTCGAATGTGCTTACCATGAAGAACAATATTTTCTGGATCAACACTTCTTCCAATATCACCGATCCCAATTTCAAACCGTTCAACGGTCCGCAGTTGATTCACCAAAGCAACATTTTTCATCTGAATGGTGGCAGCCTTGGCTATGAGCTGGATTATTCGGAACAAAACCTTCCCAAAGAAGTAGAGGTATTCGCAAACAGCTATTCATACGATCCGCTTTCCTGGAACTTCGATCTGCGGCCAACTGCTGCTGCCGTTAACTGGGGTCAATGGACCGGCATCGAAAAAGACTTCTGGGGTAAGGCCGTTCCTTTCAGTGGTGCTCCTGATGCGGGTATTTCCGAAAGCAATTCAAACATTACGCCCGCCCGTGTATCGGTGGCTTCAACCGGTTTGGTGAGTGTTGAGGACCGTGAGGTGAAAAGCACCCTGACCGTTTCGCCGAATCCTGCACAGGATTATGTATACCTGAAATTGCCTGGTAATAATTTCCTGAACAAAGAACTAATAGTTGTGAATATGGCCGGTGCAGTTGTTAGAAAGCAAAGATTGAACGATGCCGGCGCTCAGGTGAAGCTGAACGTTAGCTCGTTGCCTAAAGGATCCTTTGCTGTAAAATTGATTGATACCAAAACCGGCCAGTCTCAAAGCGCGACATTTATAAAGTAAGTTGACAAGTTGACTGGTTAACGAGTTAACTAGTCAATATGCCTCACTGCCTGGTACATACGTAGCGTATGTTAGGGCCCTTGCTATGCCTTTATTTTCCACTCCTTCGGGTAGGTTTTCATTGTGCATTTTATTGTGCAGTGCTTCATTTTATTTCTGAAATTCTATTGATGTTTGACTGGTGATGAACGCTTCATTTGCTTTGATGTGAGTGAGAAAATATTTTCATCAATACCTAAACGTTCCCATCGCTTTTCTGCTAAGTACAATTGTGTAGTGTGAACATTTATTAATTTTCCGTTAATGTGATTGGCATAATTTTATGGGGTATTAGTTACACATTTTAAGTTGCTGATTTAGTAGCCGTAATCAATCCCAATGAAAAATACAATATCCTGTATGCTTGTACTGCTATGCAGTATGGCCTCGTTCGTAGCGTCTGCAAATAATTATTATGTAGATCCATCATCAACCGGATCGAACCAGGGAACGTTCAATGATCCCTGGAAATCCATCGACGACATTCCATGGGCTATCAATTACTACTCACCGGGTGATACCATTTTCTTCAAACGTGGTCAGGAGTACGTAGGCACCATGTCGATGAACAGTAGTGGCAGCAGTAGTGCGCCGATCGTACTGATGCCCTATGGTTCCGGCGCTGCCCCCTTGTTTAAATACAGCGCAGGCCACTTTACCGATCCGCTTGTTTATAACCGCGTGATGATCCGCCTCAATCAGTGTAATCACATTGTTATCGATGGCTTTGAGATGACAGACTTCACCATTCCCAATGATCATAATGTTTCCGCTAACGTGGGTTATGGCGTATACATTTACGCAGGCCCCGGCAATAACGGCTCTAATAACATCGTCAGGAATTGCAAGATCACCAAACTTGGCTCCGGCGTTTGCATCGACGGCGGCAGCTTTAACACCGTTACCAATTGCACCATCGGCGACCTGCGCATGATCCTTAACACGCCTGATGTTGAGTGGGACGATTTCGGCGCCATGGGCATCATGGTGGGCGGCTCTGACAATACTATTACACACAACCAGATCCACGAATGTTATGGCAATAGTTACGACTATCACATAGACGGCGGCGCTATTGAAATGTATGGTTCAGTTTCGAATAACAAAATACTTTATAATACTGCCAGCGAAAATATCGGCTTTATGGAGTTCGGCAGCGGCTCGGGCGGACAAGCACTCAATAACCTCGTTGGTTATAATCTGCTCGTGAACAATGGTCACGTGTTCTGGATCAACTCGGCCAGTATCTATAGCCTAGATGTGCGTAACCTGCAGTTCGTGAACAACAACATTATTGAAACGCATGCGCCACGCATCGCCGATGTAAGGAACATGATCGGTATAATGTCTACACCTACAGTGGCCAATGTGCTCACCATGAAGAACAACATCTTCTGGATTGCCACTGCTCAAAATATCACTGATCCCAATGCGCAGCCTTTTAATGGCCCGCA
>CBIHPC010000548.1:0-3188 GCA_966211305.1 uncultured Niastella sp. | reverse complement strand
CCGGCGCCAAATTGGTTTACTGGTGGCTGCATCGCAACCAGTATATTGGCACCCCGCAGGATTTTATCTTTTCATTCAGGGGCAACCTTATTGCAGGTGTGGTGTGTGCAGTGGCGGCATGGCTGATAGCCAAACGGTCGTCATCATCGAAAACAGTAACCGAAGTAATTCATCCCTACCAGTTGATGGACAGGCTGTTGTTATATTGCGGGTTGTTTGGTATTGCCGGGGCAGTTCTTTTTGCCAAACTCGAAGATGCGGCTGCACATAGATCGATCGTTGCCTTCAACGGACTTAATTATTATGGCGGACTCATAGCTGGGGCGCTCACTTATTTATACATCAACAAACGGTATGGCATTCGAGCCGCAATTGCTGCGGATATCGGCAGCCCCGGTATGATGCTGGCCTATGCGGTTGGCAGAACAGGTTGTCATGTGGCAGGCGATGGCGACTGGGGTGTTGTCAATGAACAAACAAAGCCCATGTGGTTACCGGCCTGGTTATGGGCTTCGCGTTATCCGCATAACAGTGCGCATCAGGGTATTTATATTTCCGGCTGCACCGGCAGTAACTGCACCATACTGCCTGAACCTGTTTATCCCACTCCATTATATGAAGCCATTATTTGTTTCGGCCTGTTTTTATTGCTTTGGAAACTGCGCCATTCAATAAAAAAACCGGGAAATCTTTTTGCATATTTTGCCATTCTCAACGGCGTTGAACGATTTGCGATAGAATTTATCCGCGTCAATCCCCGCTATGCCATCGGCCCCTGGAATCTAAGCCAGGCACAGATTATCGCAATAGGCTGGATGCTTACCGGCGTTATCGTGCTCCTGTTTTCCCAACGTAAAAACAGTAGTACTATTTTACCATAGCATAAATTCGTACTGACAAAAAAGTATTCAATTTCAGGTTAAGCACTTACTTTTAGCTTATACTTCACCGCTGATTGCCTGCTTATGAACCGTTACACACCAATATGGGGAGCCATTGCTTCGGGCCTGTGCCTGTTTGTAGCCATGCAGTACACGGTGTTTTTCCTGGCCTGGCTGGCGTTGGTGCCGGTGTTGATCCCTTTGTTCCATCGTTCTTCGCTAACGCCTTTCCGCGCCGGTCTTATTATGGGCGGAACAATCGCCTGCCTGGCTTTTGCCTGGATGATCGCAGGCATTCATGCTTTTACCGGGTTAGCTCCGGGGTATGGTGTAGCGTTTTTCCTTTTATGTGTAGGGTTGTTTTCCCTCGGTTGCGCGGCGGTGTTATGGCTGTCGTTTCGGATACCACATCCTTTATTTATTGCAGCCTTATGGACGCTGGCAGAAATAGCGTTGCAATGGGCGGCAGGCGGTTTGCCGTGGTTTCTGCTGCATGCAGGCAATGCGGTGTCGGCCAACCTGTATGCCATTCAGCCGGCCTCTGTGATAGGCGTTGCAGGCATCAGCTTTGTGATCGTATGGGTGAACGCGCTTATTGCAAAGTCCATTTCCAATCGCAGCTACAAACAGTTATTGCTTCCCGGCTCACTGTTCATGGGCTATCTATGCTGGGGCTGGCTGCTGTTGTATTTATTCGAGCGCTCCATCAACCACGATACGCAACAGCCTTTTAAGCTGGCCATACTGCAACAAAATATTCCCCCCGAAATACAGTGGAACGAAACCAATGGCAATGCGCTGGTGCAACAGTTGCTGCAACAGGAACGGCAGTGCATAGCGCAACAACCCAACATGATCCTGTGGTCTGAATCGGCCATTCCCTGGACGTACTCGCCCGATGACGATCTTATAAAGGAACTGATGCAGAACTCGCGTAGCGCCAACATTTCGCATATACTGGGGATGAACAGCGCTATTACCAGTGATGTTGTTTGTAACTCTGCTTATTGTTTACTGCCCGATGGCCAACCTGCCGGCCGTTATGATAAAAGAACGCCGCTGTTGTTTATAGAACAACCCTGGCAGGGCTGGCTGCTGCCTTTCTTTTCGGCCAACGGTTATTCGGTACAACCCGGCAAAAACAATCTGCCGCTTGCAACACCTTACGGAAAAGCGGGGATCCTTATTTGTAATGAATCGGCGCTGCCGGCTGCGGCAGCTTCCACCGTACGACAGGGCGCGCAGTTTTTGCTGAACTTAAGCAACGACGGCTGGTTCAGAGATACCTGGCTGGTGAACAGTCATTTTTATAATGCACGGTTGCGGGCGGTGGAAACCCGGAAGGACCTTGCCATTAATAGCAATAATGGACGAAGCGGTTTGGTAAGCGCATCGGGCCGCATCAGCGAAGAAACGCTTGTTACGATTCGCCCCAATGCGATTCAACCCATAGCCGTGCGTTACCCGCTGCTGCCAGCTTGTATTTGTATACTCAGTTTACTCTTTACCATAGTCATAAACCAGAAAACCAAATTAACATGAGATCAAAACGATTACTTGCCTTATGTGTATTGCTGTTTGCCATCAGCAGCCAGGTTACTGCCAGCTTTAGCCAGGCGCACTGGCGCTGGCGTAAAGACAATGCCGGTGAAAATCAAGCTACCTGGTTTAGTCCGCAGGACTTCCCCTCTACCCTGCCTTTTGTTGCAGGCGTGCCCATCCGCCTTCGTTTGGAGGTATATAACAGTCTGGGCAATACCGAGACCGGCGTGGTGAACCTGCAATACCAGCGGGGCAGTGGCGGCTGGACCACCATTAACAACACCAGTGCCGGCAGGGATTTTGTAATGGCGGGTTCAAGCCCATACGTTACAGACAAACAGCCCACCACTTTACAGATCCGCGATGATGGGGCGGGCACTTTTACAGGCGGGAAGGTGCTGGTGAGTACCTGGCAATTCACCGATACCATCAATGCGGGCACCCGAAAGGAATATGAATGGTGCATTAAACCAACTACTAATTTATCGGGAGACAGCACCTATCAGTTTCGACTGACATTCACCGGTACCCAGGATGCTTTGGAATATGTTTCACCGGTACCGGTAATGATGTACCGCGCCAACACCACCATCCCCGGTAATGCGGGCATTTATAAAGATCCGCAGGTAACCGCTTTCTTCGACAGAAAAAGCGGCTGGATCGCCAGTGATGGCGCGCTTACCATTCCGCTCTCAGACGGCCGCGTGCTTTGGGCCATGAACGATAGTTATATCGATCACCTCGATACGGTGGCCGGTACCATAC
>CBIHPC010000547.1:0-3188 GCA_966211305.1 uncultured Niastella sp. | reverse complement strand
ACAGGCCGAAGGTTCGGAAGTTGAATTCAGAAAGATCGTGATGACGCGGTTATGAACTGGAAAACATATGAATAGTATGCGTTAAGGAATACATTAATCGCAGGGTATTCCAAACAGGTCGAGGCCATCGGCCCAAAAATGATCTACCGAACCTTTTGTATCTGCCCAATAAATGGCGCGGGACGGGAACTTACATTTTGATTTATTATTTTTCTGCGCCCACAAAAAGTCATCGTTGTAGGTAAAATAAAACTCACCCACATGGGCAAATGTTTTTGTTTTTATACTGTCTGAATAGTCACCCGGATGACGGGCATCGTAGTCCTGTATCGTTTTTTCTATTTTACTATAATCTTTCCCGTAGTTAAGATCAATTAATTTGTCGGAACAAAAAACAGGGTGGCCAATGGATTTCAGGGCTTTCCTGTCGAAACAAAATGCAAAAATATTGCTCATGCATTGGTCGAGCCCATATACAATATCCTTTACTTTGGTTTTTGTAAAACCTTCGGTTCCGTATACATAAAACTCCCGGTCGAAGTATTGTCTGAATGCATTTTCCAGCTTACCGCTTTTCAGCAATTTATAATAACCGGAAGAATCGTACAAGGTATGCGTTTTGGGAATTCCTTTGGTTGCATAAATGCCGTCTGCTTTGGCAATCTCATTGAAAATACTATCCAGTAATCCCCTGCGTTCGCCGATTTCGCTTAATGGCACTACCAGGGCAGTGGTTTTGGGCGACAGTTCATATACGGGGTAGAATAACTGCCGGTGATTTTCATAGGTCCATTTATCGAGACATTCATTGGGCTTATCATATTCATACAGTATCCCTTTGGCAGTATCGAGGCAAACCCATTGAGCGGTCGCGAAACGCTGGTTCTCGCTGCCTTCATCGGCAACATCGTGCCCGATCTGGTATACCAGGTATTCGGCGGTATCAGTTTTAAGTACGCAGTCAAACAGCCATTCTTCATGAATATTATCTTTGCGGTCGGTCTTTATCATTTCATTTTCAGAAAAAGAAATATAGGACATCAGCATAAAATCGGTGCGGGAGATCGAAAACTCGGGATATTCAATTTGCGGTGGTTCCGAGACGCTGGTTTCTATAAGCGCCTCGGCCTGCATGGTATCTATGGGCTTCATCTGGCCATTCACTAAAGCAGTTTCGCTTCCAATGGGGTTCTGGCAACCAGATAGTACAGTAATAAGGGTTAGGAACACTACCAGTTTGTTCATAGTTTAGGGGATTTCTGGGACAAATGTCGGAAAAGGATTGGTTTATGCAAGGTTATCAGGGCTTTTTCCATCTGTCATATCGGCATTCCGCTGCCATTACCTACCCAGGATCCGCTGCAGCTCCGTACGGTAAACGGGATTATCGGTTATTCCATTGTGTGACTGCCCTTCCAGCGTTATAAGGGTATCGTGCTGTTTGAAATGCGATCGCAGTTTCAGGGATGATCCATAATAGATCACTTCGTCACGGTTACCATGAAAGATCACTACCGGCGACTTACAATGCTTTAAATAACTGTTCGTTTCGAACTTATACTTCAAAATAAAAGTGGGTATTATGGGATAGGTATGTCGCATCATGTCGGTTAAACTATAGTACGGCGCCTGCAGGATCAATAATGCCGGGTTGTTGGCCGAAGCTATCTTAGAGGCCGGACCGGTTCCTATGGAGTATCCAAGTACAATAATCCTGTTTTCAGCATACCTTGTTTTCAACGTATCATAAACCGTTTGAATATCGCCAAAGAACTGATTCTGGCCGCTGATGGCGCCTTCGCTTTTGCCATAACCCCGGTAATCCAGCAGGAACACATCATAGTTCATACCAGTATATGTTCGGGCCACCTCGCCCCAGGAATCAAGCGCCCCGGCATTTCCATGCAAATAAAAGACGAGCCCTTTTGAACTATCGGCTTTAAATAACAACCCATGCAATTGCGTATTATCGCTGGTTGTTATATGCAGCTCTTCAAACGGCTGACTGAACCCAAAGCGATAATCCTTTGCCAGTTTTTGCGGATAGAAGATCAGGTTCTCCTGAAAAACATACAGCAGTGCACAGATCAGCAGGTAAACGATCCCTATTATTATAATTGCTTTTACAATCATTCTTTTCATAATTGCAGTTTACAAAACAGACGCTACCTTTTTATACAATTCGTCTTTATCACCGGGCGCTTTGTCATTGGCCGGCATGATCTTACCATCTTTACAGATGGCATAACGCGGAATAGAAATTCCATTTCCTCTGGCAAATACTTTTTAAATGTCAGGCGTAATATACTTTTTTACACCTCCGCATCTTTCATCATGTAGCCGGTGAATTTTCGCTGCACGCCGAGGCCTTTCAGTTCATATACCAGATCGAAGATGTCATCGCTCTGCCACCCGTCTGTGTCGGGATGTATTTTCACAATCTCTTTACC
Organism: uncultured Niastella sp.; assembly: GCA_966211305.1. GTDB lineage: Bacteria > Bacteroidota > Bacteroidia > Chitinophagales > Chitinophagaceae > Niastella. The sequence goes on along the minus strand of CBIHPC010000547.1, from coordinate 738 downwards.
TTCATTATATAATGTGCAAATGTTTTTCTTACCGCCCCTAAAAGTACTGCCTTGTTTATATGTGAACTCTATGTTTGTAAGTTCGAATACCAATTCTTTTTTCTTCCTTATATAGTTGCGGTAAACAAAAGTCATCTTTCCTTTCTCTTTATCTACCTGCACCTCACTTAATCTTGATAAAAAAAGATTGTAAATAACGATCAGGGGTATAAAAATGCCACTCGCATACAGGGCAATCATTGGCTTTCCAGAAACAACTGCCCCAACTGTCATCACTCCCACATATGCAAAAATGTAGTACAACTCATTTTTTGTATTGGCTTTGTAGATGGTCACTTATTATTATTTTTACTCATAGGGAATCTTGATAAAATAGCAGTTAAATATAATAATAATCCCGGTCCCGGTAAAGCAGCGCTTACCAGGGACCGGGACTTTAGCATAAATTATCAATGGTTAAAAATCACTCACATTACCAAATACTTCCATTTAAATTTTCGCCTGTATTATAATTCTTAAACAGATTAGCGTAATTTTCTACCAGATTTCACTACTAATTGAGTGAATAAATAAACAACCAATTTCGACCAACTCCTAAAATCAACAGTATATGGGATTATTCGATTTTATCAGGAACCAATTCATCGAAGTCATTGACTGGGTTGATGACACCAACAATACGGTTATTTATAAATTTCCCGATAAGGGAAACCAGATCATGAACGGCGCCCAGTTAAC
>CBIHPC010000546.1:0-3197 GCA_966211305.1 uncultured Niastella sp. | reverse complement strand
TCAACAAAAACCGATTCACAGCAAACGGCCATGTTCATTGCGTTGACCGGTATGTTCCTGCCAACGATCATGTTAAGCGGTTTTATGTTCCCGATAGAGAACATGCCGCTGCCGTTACGGCTGCTTTCAAATATAGTTCCTGCCAAATGGTTTTATTATATCGTAAAAGAAGTGATGATAAAAGGGCTGGGTATTACAGCCGTGTGGAAAGAAACATTGATACTTACCGGTATGCTGTTGTTCCTGCTGGCGCTAAGCATCAGGAATTTCAAAATAAGACTGGCTTAAATCATTTATATGAGAACCTTACGTTTTCTGTTACAAAAGGAGTTCCGGCAGATCTTCCGCGATCCATCCATCATTCGCATCATCTTTATGATGCCGTCGATCCAATTGCTGATCCTGCCGTGGGCGGCCGATTATGAAGTAAAGAACATTCAATTGAGCGTGGTTGATCATGACCACTCGCAGTACTCACGTCAGATGGTGAACAAAATAACTTCTTCGGGTTATTTTATTCTGCAGGATTATTCGGGCTCTTATAGCAATGCCATGGAGCAGATAGAGCACGATAAGGCCGACCTGGTGCTGGAGATCCCGGCAGGGTTTGAAAAGAAGCTGATCAAAGAAAATGAATCGACCCTGTTCATGGCCATCAATGCCATCAACGGCGTAAAGGCCAATCTCGGTGGGGCATACCTGCGAAGCATAATACAGGATTATAACCGTGAAGTACGCATGAAATGGGTGCAGCTGCCGCGGTTCAGTCCCGAGTTACAGGTAGAAGTAACGGCTTCCAACTGGTTCAATCCCCTGATGAATTACAAGATCTTCATGGTGCCCGGTATCCTGGTGGTGCTGGTGACCATGGTAGGAGCCTTCCTGGCATCATTGAACATTGTGCGGGAAAAAGAGATCGGTACCATTGAGCAGATCAACGTAACGCCTGTAAAGAAATACCACTTCATTCTCGGCAAACTTATTCCGTTCTGGATCCTGGGCCTGTTGATCCTGAGCATAGGGTTAACCATAGCGCGGGTGGCATACGGTATTATCCCTGCGGGCAGCCTGCTGGTGATCTATACGTTTGCCGCAGTATATCTGCTGGCTGTATTGGGACTGGGCCTGTTGTTATCTACCTATACCAGTAACCAGCAACAGGCGATGTTGTTATCGTTCTTTATGATGATGGTGTTTATTCTGCTGAGCGGTTTGTATACTTCAATTGATAGTATGCCCGGCTGGGCGCAGGTGGTTACCAAATTCAACCCGGTGACCTACTTTATTGAAGTAATGCGGATGGTGGTATTGAAGGGGAGTGGATTGAAAGATATCAGCACCCATTTGTTTACGGTACTTGGGTTTGCGGTGGCGCTTAATACCTGGGCGGTGATCAATTATAAGAAACGTTCCTGAGATAAACCTCACCAAAAAGAAAAAGGGAGGGCCACTTTCAAAAGTGCCCTCCCTTTAATATTTTGATAAGCTGCTGTGATGGTTAATTGTAGAAATAAGGCTTTGCCGAAAATACAAAGGCGACCTTTTTGTTCAGTTTACTATAATTTACTCCAATATACAGATCTGCTTTTTGCATGAACTTTTCAGTATTGGCTGTATTGTCATTCACCACAACTTTTATGGTATGTTCACCTTCGGTATTGGCAGTAGAAATGCTGGTAGCCAGTGACAATGCGTGATTGGTTGTTACCTCCGAATTCAGCAGCGGTTGGTTATCGATAAAGACCTGCACTTTATCATTCTCGAAATTCGATTGTATGTCTACCCCCAGGTCGTACACCGTAGGGTTATTCGATTTGCGGCATGCGGTCAACACCAGCAATACCAGCGGGATAGACAAAATTGCTTTTTTCATAATATTTTTGAGTTCATGGCTCTATGCAGTACGACACCGGTAAAATGGTTTTCGTTGCATGCTATTAACAATGAGACGCGCAAAGTTACATTAACTTGCATCATTTCAATAATCACAGGCGAAATAAATAGTAACAAGAAAAGAAATAAAGGTATGGAATACAGGCAATTGGGTAATTCCCCGGTAAAAGCTTCGGTTATTACGTTTGGTGCATGGGCCATCGGTGGCTGGATGTGGGGCGGCAGTGACCGCCGCGAGGCGGTGGATGCCATTAAAGCTTCTTATGAAGCAGGCGTTACTTCCATAGATACGGCGCCCGCTTATGGCCAGGGTTTGAGTGAAGAAATTGTTGCGGAAGCGATCAACGGCATTCCGCGCGACCGTGTTCAGATCCTTACCAAGTTCGGGTTACGCTGGGATGTGCAGGCAGGGGAGTTCTTCTTTAAAAGTAAGGATAACCATGGCCGCGAGATCGACATGCATAAATACGCATCGAAAGAAAGTGTAATAAAGGAATGCGAAGATTGTTTGCGCCGTTTGCAAACCGATTATATCGATCTGTTCCAGATCCACTGGCCCGATAGTACAACACCGGTGGCCGAAACCATGGAGGCATTATTACGTTTACAGGAGCAGGGAAAGATCCTGGCATCCGGCGTTTGTAATTATTCGCCGGCACTGATGCAGGAAGCGGAAAAGACCATCAGCCTTGCATCTAACCAGGTACCTTACAGTATGGTGTTGCGCGATATTGAAAAGGAGCTGGTGCCGTACAGTATCGAAAAGAAAAAGGCCATCATTGTGTACAGTCCGTTACAGCGCGGTTTGCTTACGGGTAAAATTAAACCCAATCATACCTTCAATGAAGGCGATACCCGCGGGGGCAACCGTTTTTACACAACCGAAAATATAACAAGGGTGAACCGCATGCTCGATAGCCTGCGACCGCTGGCGGCTGAAAAGAATGCCACGCTGGCCCAACTGGTGCTTCGCTGGACGATCGACCAGCCGGGTATCACCATTGCCCTGGCCGGCGCCCGCAATGCCGAACAGGCGGTGCAGAATGCGAAGGCGGCGGAGATTAGTTTGGGTAAAGAAGATATAGCATTTATCAACGATAAACTGGGTAAGCTGGAGCTGGTGATGCCGTAAGTCAGTTATTTAGTTATTCAGTTCATAGTTCCCAGTTCCCAGTTCATAGTTCAGGGCTAATAAGTAATGGCTGGTAATCTCAGACTGTAGTGTAATGGTACCGGAGTGGTAGCATAATGGCCTGGGTACTGTACGGGACTACTCTACGGACCCTACAGGAATACATGGGTGC
>CBIHPC010000545.1:0-3203 GCA_966211305.1 uncultured Niastella sp. | reverse complement strand
CAATTGCACTAAGCTCATTATTCATCTGAAAAATATTTAATTTTTGGGTCAGATGCCCGCCTGACCGGACGGGCAGGGAACTTGCCGCAAAACTTTCATTGCCTAAAGCCATAGAAGGCTAATCTTGTGAAGGCTCGTTTCATAGCAAATTCTTTTGAATTGACCTTTTTCTGTTTAGGAGCACAAAGGTACAACAATCTATACTAAAAAGTATAAACAGGATTATATCATTTCTTCTTATGGTAAGATAAAAATTGTCTATAAAGATTTACGCATTGATCTTCAACAGCTTGAAGCGGAAAGGAAAGGTTGTTGCGTTCCGGTTGTGATAAGTATGTTGAGTGGGGAAAATGAACCCTTATTGATTCGCGCCGCGAAGGTAGGGACAATTAAATGAAAATGGAATGTTTGCTAAGCAATATATTGAATATGGTAACAAAATAAGAAATCTCCGGCATAACTTAAGGGTACTTGCATTCTACATTGCTATTCAAGCATACCCCTTAACACCTTCCACACATTCTCTGCCACGATCCGGTGCCCCTGGGGATTCGGGTGAATCCCATCGCCCTGGTTCAGGGAAGCAATGCCGCCCACATTTTCGAGCAGGAAAGGAATAAGCACTACATTGTTCTTTGCGGCCAGTTGTTCAAACACCGCCCTGAACTGGGAAGCATAATTGCGGCCCATATTCGGCGGCACCTGCATACCAGCCAGAATGATCCTGGCCTCGGGGTATTTTTCGTGCACCCGGTCAATGATCGCCTGCAGGTTCTTTGACGTTTCTGCAATGGGAATTCCCCGCAACCCATCATTACCGCCCAGTTCGAGTACAAATATGTTTACGGGTTGGCGCAGGATCCAATCGATACGGCTTTTGCCGCCCGCCGTAGTTTCGCCGCTTACCCCGGCATTTATCACCTTGTAGGGTAGTTGTAATGAATCGATCTTTTCCTGAACAAGGGAGGGAAAAGACTCCGAGGGATCTACACCATAACCAGCCGTGAGGCTGTTGCCGTAAAAAACAATTGTTTTCGCTTTTTCCGTTTGCCCTGTCGCCGGAACCTGCTCCCGCTTCTGAGTTGAGGTATCATTTGACTTTTCTTCATTGTTACCGCAACCAGCCATCAATGCCATAATCAGCATGCCTGTAATGAATTTTTTTCCGCCCATATAAAAATTACCGCTAAACTGTTTCATTGGTACCTCCTTATAATTTTCCACTTCGTAATTTGTTCAAAAATGCGGTTGACCGGTTCAATAGTTTATACTCAAAATAACATTAATTTAAGCAACTTTATTACCATATAACTGTAATTAAAAAAATGGCAAGTGGAAAGTAGCGAGAGGGAAACCTAATTGCCGTTTTTATTGATTAGCGAATTTTCAACATTCAACGGGCAACGAAGTAATAGCGAGTGCCGGGTAAGAACTCCCACTAGCCACTTACTACTAGCTACCAGCTTTTTATGGAAACAATTCTGAGCGTAAAGAACGTAAGTAAAACGTACCAGGGCGCGGGGCAAACCCTCACAGTGCTCAATGAAGTGAATTTTGCGGTAGAAGCCGGTTCTACGGTTTCCATTGTTGGCCCTTCGGGTTCGGGTAAAACCACGCTTTTAGGTCTTTGCGCCGGTCTCGACCGGGCCAGCCAGGGTTCGGTTGAACTGAACAATATCCGGCTCGACCAGTTGAGTGAAGATGAGCGGGCACAGGTCCGTAACCGCTACGTGGGTTTTATTTTTCAGAACTTCCAGCTGCTGCCTACCCTTACGGCGCTCGAGAATGTGATGGTTCCGCTTGAATTAAGAGGGGAAAAAAATATCCGCTCCCGGTCAATTACCCTGCTCGAAAAAGTAGGACTACAAAACCGCATGCACCACTACCCCGCCCAGCTTTCGGGCGGTGAACAGCAACGGGTTTCTCTTGCCCGGGCTTTTTCCAATAACCCCCGCATTTTATTTGCTGATGAGCCAACCGGCAACCTCGATGTAGAAACCAGCGATAAAGTGATAAAACTGTTGTTCGACCTGAACCAGGAAGCCGGCACAACTTTAATAATCGTTACGCATAATATGGAGCTGGCCTCGCAAACAAAACGAATTATCAGGATAAAAGGCGGTCATCTTGTTGCAGATGAATTGAACTAAATCGCAAATCACAAATAACAAGAACCAAACAAATCCCAAACAACAAATCACAAAACACAAATAACAAATCTCAAATTGTGGCTTTTGCTCATTTTTAAATTTTGATTTTGGCCATTTAATTGTTCTTGAGATTTGGATTTTGGAATTTTATTATAGGATGGATTTTGAAAGATTCAAATACAAGAGACGACTGCGCCTTGGCTGGTTATTGAAAATGGCCTGGCGCGATAGCCGGCGTAACCGGTCGCGTTTATTTCTTTTCATTTCATCTATTGTATTGGGAATTGCCGCCCTGGTTGCTATTTTTTCATTGGGCGACAATGTGCGTACCGATATAGATTCCCAGGCAAAAACACTTGTTGGGGCCGACCTCGTTATCGAGAGCAATAAAAAAATAAGTTCCCGCATTCGCCCCCTGCTCGATTCGCTGGGCGATCAGCGCTCGGTTGAACGCACTTTCGGCTCCATGATCTACTTCACCAAAAACGACGGCACCCGCCTCGTACAGGTGCGGGCGCTTGACGGCGATTATCCGTATTACGGTTCCATAGAAACCACACCGGTGCAGGCAGCCAGAACGTTTCGCAACAACCGCGAGGCCCTGGTTGATAAAACCCTCATGCTGCAATACGATGCGAAAGTAGGCGACTCCATAATGATAGGCGATGTAACCTTTGCCATTGCCGGTATAATTACCAAAGCCCCGGGCCGTACGGGACTTTCCACAACGGTAGCGCCCCCGGTTTATATTCCGCTCAAATACCTCGATTCTACCGGTCTAATTCAAAAAGGAAGCCGCATTGCTACTTCTTATTATTATAAATACAACCAGCCCGATGTAATACAAAGCGTTATTTCGGATATAGAGCCCCGTTTGGAAAAAGAAGGGCTCGATTACGATACCGTAGAAGAAAGAAAAAATAATACCGGCCGGGCTTTCGAGGATTTCAATCAGTTTCTCACCCTTATCAGTTTCATTGCACTGTTGCTGGGTTGTATAGGCGTAGCCAGCGCCATTCATATTTACATTCGCGAAAAGATCGCTTCCATTGC
>CBIHPC010000544.1:0-3204 GCA_966211305.1 uncultured Niastella sp. | reverse complement strand
GCTACCAGCGCAATGGCATATTGATTGGCGTCTTTGTTTTTCGGGTCTCCATCATTGTCGCTGTCTTTTTCACAGCCCGTGATGCCTGCAACGGCGATCACCGATGCATAAAATAATGTTCTTAACAGTGTGTGCTTGCTTTTCATTTTTCGAGTTGCTTTTATTGGTCAATGAAGATTCGTGCTTTCAGGGTGTACGCGCGGCCGGGCAACTGCACATTGAAATTATCATACACTTTTGCATTGGCAAGGTTGTGCGCTTCCACACTCAGGGCTATCCGGTTGTTCCGTAATGCATAACTACAACCGGCCTGTTGAACAAACTGGGTGGGAATTATCGCCTTGGTATCACGCCGGCCGTCGTTCGACCAGTAGAGATAAAACCAGTTCACATAGCTGACGCCATACCAGCATTGCAGGGTGTGCTGCCTGCGGAACAGGTTCCGGTGTGTCCATTGCAGTTCGCTGTTGGCGAACAGGAATGGTTTGTTGGGTAATCGCCGGTTGTAGTAACGGTCATCGATATTGCCGGTATTTTCTTTTTTCGACCTGTTGACGATGTGCTGAAAAGTACCATTGGCCCACAGCGACAGAGAAGGTGTAAACTGGTAACTGGCTTCGGCCTCTATGCCGGCGGTAAGGGCTTTGAGCAGGTTACGGTATTGCGAGCTTCGGGGCGATGCCTGCAGAAAGATAATATTATCGGTAAGGCGAAAAAAACCGTTAATACCTGCACTGAATGCAGAACGGGTGTAACGCGCCATCAGGTTCAGGTTTTGACTGACCTCAGGCTGAATGGACGGATTGGCCTTTACCAGGCTGAAATCACCGAATACTTCCATTTCATCTGGCAGCCGGGTAGCGTATTCATAGGATGCTTTTAACAGCCAGTGCCGGTTCAGCTCGAATTTCAGGGCTTCGCTTATCCCAAATTGTTGTTTGCTTTGGCTGGCTTCATTGAACACCATATTGTCGATCGTGAATCCATTGGCATGGTACCAGTAGTATTTGACGGAGGTGGTGCTGATAAAACGCGGTGAGAACCGGCGCTGCCAGGCAAGCCCGGCCGTATTTTTCTGCATTTGTACTGTATGGCCATAAAAGTCTTTTCCAAAATAATTCTCCGCGATGGTGTCTTTTCCCTTGCGGGTAAAATACGTGCTGGTGAGCGAAAAGCTGAATTTGTTAGTGCTGTCGGCAGCATAATCAAGCTGCAGCCGGCCTACCAGGTTGTGCGTGGTAAACAGCAGATCGGTACGTGAACTGGTAATCTCTCCATAGGCAATTCTTCGTTCATATACTTTTCCATCCCAGGTGTAGGCATTATATGAGGTATCGAGGAAATGTTCTTTCACTATGCCGGCATTGCCATAGAAAGAAAGCGCCAGCCGGGGCAGCAACTGCTGTTTCATATATCGGACACCGGCATTCCAGGTTTTTTCGCTGCGGGTAACGGCGCCATAAGGTTCCGTCATTACCAGGTTATGCTGTACATCTTTATCCATGCCATAATAAGAAGTATTGACGCTGAACCAATCGGCCCATTTGGATTGCTGTATACCGGCTTCTGCGTTGAGCTGATAATCGCGGTACCGGTCATGAAACCGTTTTACTTTTTGCGAAACCGGGTTACCCAGCCTGTCTGGCACATCGGCCGTAATGGAATAATCGTTATCGCTAAAATTAATAAAACCACCGGCCTGCAGAAAGAACCGGTCGCCGAAGTTCCGATACGTATTGACGGTTGCTTTATGTGTATTGAATGAACTGATACTGTAGGAGGCATCGGTATAATTGTTGAGTTGCCGGCGGGTAACGATGTTGATGGCGCCGCCCAATGCATCGCTGCCGAGTTCTATCGGCACAACACCTTTATATACTTCTATGCGGTCGATGGCGTTAACGGGAAAGATATTGAGGCGATTGCCCGCGCCAAGAAAGTCGGCCGGGATGCCATTGATGAAGTATTTCACCTGCCGCCCGCTGATGCCATTGATCGACAAATCGGCCTTGCTGCCCAAACCGCCATCCTGCCTGATGCGCACACCGGGCGATTGATTGATGAGCGCCAGCGTGGTGGCCGGCCGGTTATAATATTTTTTTGCATCGATGACCGTTATGGCCCGCGTTGACTGCTGCAGGCTGCCTGCTGAAACGGACCGCACTTCAACCGCTTTCAGCGCCTTCGCTGGTTGTAACGTATCCTGTTGTTTGGAAACACCTGTAGCTGGCGCGGTCGGCAATTGCGCCTGCATCTTAGATACAGTCAGCGAGCTCCCAAGTAAAAATATGCCGGTTAGTTTGTTCATGGTATTTCTGTGATTAACCCCTGTGCTATCATTTCGTCATAGCCGGCGCTGTGTTTTTCCCGAACCAACGCAGCGCTGTTCATGCCATCGGCCGCCTGCCATATTTCGCGTTGGGCACCCGAAAGGCGCCACGCGGTTTCCCCTTCACGCGGCAGTACATAACTCAGCTGTTCGCCATCTTTTTCTTTTTGTAAAAAAAGATGTTGCTGATTGCGCAGCGTGCGCGGTTGCTGATAGGTATGCAGGGGAATGGTGATGCGCTCTTCGTTGTATACGAGGAATATGCTTTTACCGGTTGTGTTTACACCGTGTTGCTCACCCGGTGCAATAAAAAATACGTCCAGCGTTTCGGGGCGCTGGTGGTTACCTGCCGTATAGGCAATGAGTTTTACCGGTGCGGGCTCAGGGCCCGGATTATGAATGACTACTTCCCCGTTCTCACCTGTGCTTATGTTCAACTGTTCTATATAAAAGAAATCTTCAGCGGCTGTAGCTGAATGTTTAACAGCCCCATCTATATACATTTCCGATAACAGGGTGTATTTGCCGGGTGCAGCGTCTGCCGGCACGGGCCAGGTAAAATAATAATGCCGCCCGTTCTGTAAATTGGTCAGGATCTCAGTTAGTTTTTCGCGCTGCTGTGGCCCGGTTAAATAAGAAGCCAGCACCAGCAATGGCGTATGTTTGTTGAGGTATTGATACGCACCGGCTTTTTCTACCGCCGCAGCTGCTGTTGAAGGAAGTAACAGTATATGTTCTTCAAAAAGCATATGCTGCTGCCCGTTTGGCGTATTTATTCCGATACGCACAAAGGGACAAACCGCAGTTTCCATTCCGGCAGGAAGTGTGATGTTCCAGTGAATGGTAATTGTACTGCCTTTAATGGCGCGTTTTGG
>CBIHPC010000543.1:0-3207 GCA_966211305.1 uncultured Niastella sp. | reverse complement strand
ATATACTCGCGGCTGTTGGGGTTGAAATCCTTTGTATACATGATATCGTACCGGTTCATGGCCGCGCTTTTGTTCCGGCTGGTATTGTGCTGCCTGGCGATCACTACCCCACCAAACAACCCGAATAAACCCGATTTTGATTTTGTTTTGATGGCAAAGCTGAGCCCATGTGTGCGCACATCATCTTTATCGAACTGGCGAATGATATACCGTTTCAGGTTTAAACCCTCTTCACTCAGATCTTCTATTTGCCAGTTCAGTTCATTGGCGGCATGATGCACGTTGATGCGATGCGTGTTCAATACGTACTCCCATGCGGCACGGTCATTCTGTGCAATACCTTTTACAATAAGCGATTTCCAGGGGGTAATGTAAAGTTGTCCTACCTTGGTCTTCAAACACAATGAAGCAATATCTTTCAGAAAGGAAACCGGGAAACATTCATCGCGGCGATAAATGCCCAGCCAGGTCTTCTCACCATACCGGTTAAACCCTTCATAATAGGGCAATGCAAACTGGGGAATGCTCAGTTCGGCAGCAACCGGCTGCATAATGAACTGTTCTTTTCTGTGCACCATTTCATACAATGCATCACCATCGGTGAGTGTTTTATTTTCAATGATGGCGTCTTCAACCAGTTTGGTCATGCGCGGAATATCATCTGAATAGATCAAACCCTTCCAGCAATAAATAACCGTAGTTTTGGGAAAACGAACGTATAAGTACCAGTAATTGTTTACCGGCGATGAAATGAAATTGATATTGCCGGTAAAGAAAGGAATAAAGCTCTGGTTGGCATCAACCAGGTTCAGCTTCAACTGCGGCCGGTAATCGAATAAACCCAGAATATCTTTATAAACACCTTCACTTAACCAGTTGGCGTTTTGAAATACGTCTTCTGCCACGTACGATGTGAGGATGTTCGCATACTCATCTTTATTCACTTCATAAATAACACCCAGCTGATCAAGCGCTGCACGGAATTCTTTTTCATTGGAACTATCGGCGCGGCAATACAATTGCTGCCGGTTGCCAAACTGCACCTGGTCTACCCCGCATTTTTCAGCCGCTTCCATCCATGCATGCAGATCGCCGGCGGGAATGATGCCACCGGGGAGATTTATTTTTATATGATGATACTTACGCATAAATTCTTACTCCTGGTTCTCAACTTTCAGTTTATGGTTTGTGGTTTATAGTTTGTGGTTCTTTAATTCCGGCCTCGCTTCTTTCTTCTCACCTCTCTGCCTTTATGCCTTGTTGCCTTTTCTACTTTACCAACAAACTGCTTGTCGCATTTGTCAATGTCTCTTCAAGGATCCGCTGCACTTCGGGCCGGCATGAACCGCATCCTGTTCCTGCACCGGTCAGTGAGCACAGTTGTTTGAAATCGGTACAACCTTCATTGATCTTATTCTTTAAATTCTCACTGCCCACGTTATTACAGCTGCATACCAGTTTACCAAGAACCGGATCAGCTTTTTTACCACTGCGTAACAGTTGCAGGCGTTTTTCATTCAGCTCGATCTTGTTGGCGATCAGTTCTCTGAATTCCTGGAACTCACTTTTATCGCCAATGAGAATGGCGCCTACCAGACGGTCCTGGTGAATGATGCATTTTTTATAATACCGCTTTGCCTTATCGAGAAAGATCACTTCTTCATAATCGTCATTGGGACATTCGGGAATTCCTATACTGCACAGATCGAAACCATGGATCTTGATGATGTTCATGAACAAACTGCCGGTGTAATAGCTGGCAATATCGCCCATTAAATAGCGGGCTACCACATGCGCCTGTTGTTCTGCCGCTGCGGTAATACCATACAAGATCCCATTGAACTCGGCAATTTCACCTATGGCAAAAATGTTGGGGTCGCTGGTTTGCAGGCGGTCATTTACGATTACTCCGCGCTGGCAATGCAAACCGGTTTCTTTTGCCAGCTCAATATTGGGAATGGTGCCTATGGCAAATACCAGCGCATTACAATCGATCACCTTTCCGCTCTTGAGGCGGATACCGGTGAGCTCGCTTCGGCCATAGAACAACTGCACTTCATCATCGTAATAAATATCGCATTGCTGATCAACCATCTCGTCGTGCAATAGCTGGCTTCCCAACGGATCGAGCTGCCTGTCGAGGAAACGCGAAATGCGTTGTATAATGGTAACCTTAACATTTACTTCCCGCAAGCTGGCGGCCAGTTCAAGTCCGAGCAATCCACCACCTACGATCACCACATGGCCATCGGCCGGTACGTGGTTTTTAAAATCATCGGCATCGGTACGGCTGCGCATAGTAAAAATGCCTTTCAGGTTGGGTACATTGCGCGGCACCGCAGCGCGGCTTCCGGTTGCCATCAGCAACACATCGTAGTAAGTGGTGCGGCCGGTTGAATCTATCACACATTTATTTTGACGGTCTATCTTCTCGATGCTTACGCCTTTGTACAATCTGATATTGTAATCCGGCTCTTCCGCTTCCTTCATTTTTATCAACTGCTCCCAGCTTTGGGTGCCACTGATATAATCGGGTAACATCACGCGATTGTAAAAAGGAAAGTTCTCCTTGCTGAAGATCACCAGTTCATCTTCGCTGTTTATTTCGCGGTACGACTTCACAAAACCAAAAGCACCGGCGCCGGCGCCAATGATCACTACCCGCTGGCGGGGCTTTTTATATGCCGCTACCTGTACCGCACAGTATTTGAAATCGGGCTCTTTTGAAAGCGGATCTAACATGGGGCTGGTAACGTTGTTAGCCCGGTTGAGATCGTTATTCAATATTTTACCCCAGTGCATGGGCAGAAATACCACGCCCTTTTTTATTGTATTGCTAACCGAGGCCTTTACCTGTACTTCACCCCGGCGCGAAGTTACTATGGTTATATCGCCATCCCTGATATGCAGGCGGCGGGCGTCTTCGGGATGAATTTCAAGGAACGCCTGTGAAATATGTTGTTTGAGCTTGTTCACCTTACCGGTTTTGCTCATCGTATGCCACTGATCGCGAATACGGCCGGTAGTTAGAATAAACGGGAAATCGCCATCGGGTTTTTCACTGGTGAGGTCGTCGGGCACCGGGTGAATGATGGCTTTGGCAGAAGGCGTATAAAATTTTTTGTCGGTAAACAAACGCGCAGTGCCCTGGCCCGTTTCCCCTTTGGGAAAGGGCCATTGCACTGTCCTCCTGTTTTTTATAGTACT
>CBIHPC010000542.1:0-3223 GCA_966211305.1 uncultured Niastella sp. | reverse complement strand
TAGGCTGCAAAACAAAGACTTTCTTCTAAATCCCCCAATTTTTCAACCTGATCCTAGAAAGCGGGAAAAAGCATACATTTTTGACATACACGCAATAAAAAAGCCGTGTAAATCAATGACTTACACGGCTATAATGTGCCCAGGACAAGATTCGAACTTGCACGCCGTTTCCAGCACCACCACCTCAAAGTGGCTTGTCTACCAGTTTCAACACCTGGGCACTTCAAATTGGGCTGCAAATTTAATTGATTTACTGATATGTAGAAATGTTTTTTTCTAAAAATACAGAACCTTATTTTTTTGCCTTTTGAGGCTGGGCAATCTCCTTCAGTACAATCCTGAACGTAGTACCCTTTCCCGGTTCAGAAGCCTTTACGAACAGCTGTCCTTTATGATATTGCTCAATAATACGTTTTGACAGGCTCAAACCCAGGCCCCAGCCGCGTTTTTTAGTGGTAAACCCCGGTTTGAAAACCTTGCTGATATTCTGTTTGGCTATTCCCTTGCCCGTATCGGTGACATCGATAAATGTTTGTCCTTCCTGCTGCCAGATATTGAGGGTGATCGATCCCTTGCCTTCCATAGCGTCGAGGGCGTTTTTCAACAGGTTTTCAATTACCCAGTCGAACAGGGGCGGTGAGATCATGGTATAGATCTCATTGATATTTCTGGTGTTCAGCACAAACTGAACTTTGCCTGTGGCCCGTTTGCGAATGTATTCTACCATGCTCGATACCTGGGCTACTATATTATGCTTTTCGAGGTGCGGCGTGCTGCCTATCTTACCGAACCGGTCGCTCACAAGCTTTAAACGGTCAACGTCCTTCTCCATTTCGTGCACGATCTTCTCGCCGGCATAGGTGTCTTTCAAAATTTCTACCCAACCCTGCAGTGACGTTAATGGTGTTCCCAACTGGTGGGCGGTTTCTTTGGCCATTCCTGCCCAAACCTGGTTTTGCGAAGAGCGGAAACTGGTAGTAAGCGCCAGAATGGTAATAATAATGAACATGCTTACGATGAATAATTGCACCAGCGGGTAATAGCGCACCTGGTTTAACAAGGAGGTATGTCCGTAATAATAGAGGTTTTTCTCTACGGGTTTCAGCGGGTCTATCCATTCAATAGCCGGGTTCTGCGAGCGGAATTCGTTCAATTTCCTGCGAACATAACCGCTATCACTGGCAACACTGGCCGAATCGAGGTTTACATGGTCGAGAATGTGCCCCTGCTCGTCAGTAACAATGATGGGTACGGTATTATTCTCTGTTATTATTATAGTTACCAGTTTATCGCTTAAACCGGTAGTATCATTTAATAACAGTTTGGTAGCTTCTACCCATTCTATTACCTTTTGCCGTTCTTCACGGGCAATTTTGCGGGCGAGATACTGCGAATAGAAAATACTTCCGCTTACAATAGCTATGGCAATGAGCGCTAATCCGGTTCTCCAGTTAAAAAGCGGTTGAATCATTCAACTAATTTATAAAAACCGTTCCTTTGCATCCTTTATTTCGTTGATTTATTTTTACACCTGCATGGCGGCACCACGTGTTTCGATAGTGATCCTGAACTGGAACGGGCAAAATTTCCTTCAACAATTTTTGCCTTCCGTGTTGGCTACTACTTATAATAATAAGGAAGTGGTGGTGATCGATAACGCTTCTACCGATGATTCGGTGAGTTACCTGCAACAGCACTGGCCTACGGTGCGTATTGTGCAGAACAAAGATAATTATGGTTTTGCGCAGGGGTATAATGAGGGATTGAAACATATTCAGGCGGATTATTACGTGCTGCTGAATTCCGATGTGGAAGTAACGCCCAACTGGATCGATGCGATGGTAGCGCTGCTCGAAAAAGACAGGACCATTGCGGCTTGTCAGCCCAAGATCCTGCAGTACGCGCAAAAAGACCTGTTTGAATATGCAGGGGCGGCAGGGGGGTGGCTCGATCACCTCGGGTATCCGTTTGCCCGGGGGCGCATTTTTGATGTTTGCGAGAAGGATGAAGGGCAGTATGATACTGCTGAACCCATCTTCTGGGCCAGTGGCGCCGCCATGTTCGTAAGGGCCAATTTGTATCATGCGCTGGGTGGACTGGACGAATATTTTTTTGCCCACCAGGAGGAGATTGATTTCTGCTGGCGGGTGCAACTGGCCGGGTACAGGGTATTTGCCTGTCCGCAATCAGTTGTATATCATGTAGGTGGAGGAACCCTGCCGAAGGGCAATGCGCGGAAGGTTTTTTTGAATTTCAGGAACAACCTGGTGATGATGGCAAAGAATCTGCCGCGGTGGGAGGCAATATGGAAGATAACTTATCGTTTTTGGCTGGATTATATTTCTGCCTTTAAATCACTGCTTTCGGGGCAGAAAACGTATTACAGGTCGGTTATGAAAGCGCATGGCGCCTTTTTGAAGTGGTTGTTTGTGACGAGGAAGAAGGGCTTGTTCCCGCCAAAAAAGAAAGGGGAACTGGGCGGATATCTGCACAAAAGCGTGGTGTGGAGTTATTTTGTCAAAGGCAAAAAGACTTTTACAGAAATTGTTGATAATAAAAGGTGAATTTTTAGATTGAACTATTATTTTTGCACTGCAATTAAATGAGTTATGGCACAACTGGAAAAAGATCCCCGCGATAAAGACTTTAAACGTAGCTGGGTAAATTCGTCCGTATTTTTGTTTTACCTGCAAATATTTTGTGTTCTGGCGTTCGTACTGGGCGGTTGCTACAGTTTGTATACGCATCGTTATAAAGGAAAGCCGAAGGTGGAAGTTCCTGCGAATACGCAGTACACGCCACAGTACAAATAGTGGCAAATTTTGCGAAAAAAAATTTTGCCGATATCAAACAAATCCTATCTTTGCAATCCCAATAACGAAACAGCTAATCACAAGAAGATCAGCTGGTTAAAGTAGGAAAAAAGTTCTTTTCAAAATAATGTGATCGCCTTGAAAAAGGCGGTTATATGCGGAAGTAGCTCAGTTGGTAGAGCGCAACCTTGCCAAGGTTGAGGTCGCGGGTTCGAGCCTCGTCTTCCGCTCAAAGATTCCATCCACAAGGTGGAATTTTTTGTTTCGAACAGGTCCTAAGGTTATGTACCGGGATCAGGTATTTGGTGTAGATTTAAAATACGGTTTACCTGGTTTGATAAAACCGGTAAACACGAAAAAGGTACACCCGGGTGGTGGAACTGGTAGACACGCAGGACTTAAAATCCTGT
>CBIHPC010000541.1:0-3233 GCA_966211305.1 uncultured Niastella sp. | reverse complement strand
TGGATGGCTTTTTCCAGATCACTTCACCGGTTCTGGCATCGCGGAAATTAGCGCCTGCATCGCCAAACCGTTCCTGTGTACCGAATACTTCCATACCGGCCCGTTCGGGATCGAGGTCAGATACATGCAGTGCATCGGCATGGCCGATACCGGTTGTATACAATCCCTTGCCATCGTCATCGACGGTCATTTGTCCGTATACGATCTCGTCTTTACCATCGCCATCCACATCAGCAACCGTTAAATTATGATTGCCCTGCCCTGCATAACCGGGATAACCTTTTTCCGTATCGAACACCCAGCGTTGGGTGAGTTTTTTGTCTTTATAATCCCATGCAGCGAGTACACTGCGGCCATAATAACCCCGGCACATTACCAGGCTGGGATATACACCATCGAGATAGGCCACGCAAGCCAGAAAACGATCGACGCGATTGCCATAGTTATCGGTGCGGCCATTTCCGCCCGAACCGCCCCAACCATCGACCCTGCCGCGTGCCGGTACATAATCGGCAGTATACAAAGCGGCGCCGGTTTTACCATCGAACACTGTGAGGTATTCGGGACCTTCGAGTATACGACCGGCACTGTTCACATAATTTTTTGTTGAATCGCCAATTACTTTACCCTGGCCGTCGACAGTACCATCGGCTGTTTTCATGGCAATCTCTGCCCGGCCATCGCCGTCGAGGTCATATACCATAAACTGCGTGTAATGCGCGCCTTCACGAATGTTCTTACCCAGGTTGATCTGCCATAAAAATTCACCGTTCAGCGTATAGGCCTGAAAGATGGGCGGATCGGTTATCCCACTGTGTGAATTATCATGTCCCTTACCGGTTTGATGTAAGATGATGTCATAAGCGCCATCGCCATCCAGATCGCCTACGCTGGCATCATTGGGAGCATAACCGGCCGGTGTTTTCAATGGGATCGAAATATAACCGGGCGCTGCAGGTTTTACTGTGTACGGCCGTGAACTTTCTTTCACTTCTTTACCATTTATTACAGCTGCTACACGGTACGAATATGAGTGAGTGGGATCTGCGCCCTCATCGATCCGGGAGGTAACGTCTTTAATGGCGTTGGCCAGCTTTTTCTCTTTGCCACCGTTGATGGAGCGGTACAAATGAAAGGAAATATTTTCAGGGTCAGTGGCCAGCAACCGCCAGCTTACAAAGATGTTCCCTTTTCCATCGGGCATGGCAACTACACCCCGGTTGAGGTATTCCATTTTGCGTTGTGCATGCATCGTAACAGGCAGGATCAGCGCAACGAGGTACAAAAGAATTTTATGGAAGCAATTCATATGGCAGTTTATTTTTTGTTCCCGGTTACCAGTTGCTCATGAACGGGAAACCCGCACCTGGTAACAGATACAAAACGATCGAGAAGTTCAATACCCTTACAGCCGGATCAACATATTACCAACCTATCTTTATAAAGACGATCCCCTGCCTTGGGAGTTGCATGTTCAGTAGCAATAAACCACTATTTGACCTTATTTTAGAAGAATCGACCTGCTTCAATTGTCCTTCTTTTTCCAGCTGCGCAATCTGTGCTGCCGTAGGCTGTTGCGGCGAGCCCATTTTCTTCCATGTTTCATATGAATTACTATGCGTTTCATCGATGCGGTACTGTTTTATCGTTAACTCCTGCGCGGGTAAACCACTGCATTGTAATTGTACACTGGCCGGCGCACCGGCTGTATCGTCGTCATGATAATTCCATACCATCACTGTTGCGGTGTTCGTATCCTTAGCTGCAATAGCGCCAATATCAGTTGTTGCTTTACGTACACCCGAATCGCGGATGCTGAATAAAGGATACATGCGATCGCTTGTTACTGCCACTCTTTTTCCGCTCATCATTCCAAACATCCTGAACACATTCAATACAGGTTTATCAACGCCATTGGTGGCCAGGTCGCGAAAACCATAGAACCAGGGCTGGTTCTCGAATTCGAACGACCAGGAAACAGCGCCCAGCAGGTTTACATTGAAATGATCGGCCAGTAAATATTTGCGGGCGAAAGAAGCGGCGGTATAGGAAGAATACATGGTACCATTGCGATAGGCATTCTCGGGATTGGTAGCCATGCCGCAGGCGGCACACCCTTCAGGGTCCGATTCGCCGATCACTATGGGCAAATGACGTAACTCCTTAAACGAAGCAACGATCTCAAAACCACCTGAAATATCACGCAGCTGGTTGCTGATGCCCATACGCACATGTCCGTTCACTACCCGGGGGGCCCCTTTGGCATGAAAGGCAATAAAATCAAGCGGCGCGCCAATGGTGCCGCTAACCGCATTGGTATCGTTGATGCAATGTTTCAAAAATGTTTTCAGGAATTCCGCAGCGCCTTTACCCGAAGGGCCGGTCACATGCGGTCCGCCAATACGCGCATTGGGCAAAGCGCGTTTAACGGCATCAGCGGTATAATCATACAGTTTACAATACGCTTTTACATTCCCATGAAAATAGCTGCTGTTTGGTTCGTTCCATAATTCCCAATACCAGCTTTCTACTTCCTTTTGACCATACCGGCTTACACAATGTTTTACCCATTCGTAAATAAGCGCCGCCCATTTTTTATAATCCGCAGGCGGATACGACCAGCCGGTAAAGATCCTGCTGTAAGGTTGACCCGGTTGCCAGTCGTGTTTGTATGGTTTGGGATTGGTTGATAGTGCTTCGGGCATAAAGCCAATTTGCGCCATTGGTTTCATGCCTCTTTGTATGTAGGTATCAAAGATGCTGTCTATGATCGTCCAGTTATAAACTGGGTTGCCGTTGGCGTCTTCGGTATAGGCATTGGTAGAACCCCATTTCAGGGCTGCAGTTGCATCGCCGGTAGTCAATAAATTATGTGCGCGTACGTACACCGGCACCGGGCTTAATGCTGCGAGTTCCGACAATAATTTCTTCCCGTCTTTCATATAGGTATAATTCGGCTCATCATAACCGAACCAGGCCCATACGGGTTTCATATCGCCGGTTTCTTTTGCGTAGTTTACCTGAACAAGTGCTTTATTCTGAGCTATGGCCAATGGCTGGCTGTTTGCAGCAATGAATGCATTACAGGCGATAAAGGCAGGTATGGCATATTTCAATAAATTCAACCGTTTGATCATCTACGCAATCGTTAAGGCTTGTAAAATTAGGGGAAACGGGAATGGGACTGTCCTGATGCGTCCTGCGCCGTGAATCGTGAATCGTGAATCGTGAAT
>CBIHPC010000540.1:0-3247 GCA_966211305.1 uncultured Niastella sp. | reverse complement strand
CATGCACTACTTCCACATCTTCGAGGTTGATGCCCAATTTATCGGCCACTACCTGCGCAAAGGTGGTTTCATGACCCTGGCCGTGCGAATGGGCGCCGGTATATACACTAACCTTACCGGTTGGTTGTACCCGCACCTGGCCCGATTCAAACAAACCCGCCCTGCAGCCCAGCGCGCCAACGATCGCCGATGGCGCAATGCCACAGGCTTCTATATACGTCGAGAACCCGATGCCTACCAGTTTACCATTACCGGCGGCTTCCTGTTGCTGGCGGCGCACATCGGCATAGCCCAGCATTTCCAGCCCTTTCTTCAGAACGCCTTCATAGTTACCGCTGTCGTATTGCAGCGCTACCTGGGTTTGATAACCGGGTTGCTGAACGCCATCGAATGGCGGAATGAAATTTTTGAAACGCAGTTCGGCCGGGTCAACATTCATTTCATGTGCGGCCAGGTCGAGCAGCCGTTCCAGGAGGTAGGTGGCCTCGGGCCGGCCGGCGCCGCGATACGCATCAACCGGCGTTGTATTGGTAAATACGGCTGTTACATCTACGTTTATTTTGGGCGTGGTGTACAAACCCTGTAGCAAGGTGCCATGTAAATAAGTAGGCACGCAACTGCTGAAGGTAGAGAGGTAGGCGCCGAGATTGGCGAATGTCTTTACGCGCAGGGCAAGGATCTTTCCATCGGCGTCAAAACCCATTTCGGCTTTGGTTACGTGGTCGCGGCCATGAGCATCGAGTAAAAAGCTTTCGCTTCTTTCTGATGTCCATTTAACGGGGCGGCCAATTTTTTTGCTGCACCAGGTAAGCAATGCTTCTTCGGTATAGTGAAAGATCTTGCTGCCGAACCCACCGCCAACGTCCGGACTAACCACCCGTACTTTATGTTCGGGAATGCCGAGCACAAAAGCGCACATCAGCAGCCTTATCAGGTGCGGGTTCTGCGAGCTGGTATATAAAGTATATTTCTCATTAACAGGGTCGTACGAACTGTTGTAGCTGCGTGGCTCGATGGCATTGGGCACCAGGCGCTGGTTCACAAAATCGAGGGTGGTGATATGTGCGGCCTGGTTCATGGCCTCGTTCACTTCATCGATGGGATTGCCCAGCACCCAGTCGAAACTTTTATTATCGGGCACATCATCATGCACCAGTGGTGCGCCGGGTTGAACCGCTTTGGCGGCATCGATAACGCAGGGCAGTTCTTCCATTTCTACGGTAACCGCTTCGGCGGCGTCGGTAGCCTGTTCTTTGGTTTCTGCAATAACAATGGCGATGGCATCGCCTGTATGCCGTGCTTTATCGGCTACCAGCAGGGGATGTTTGGGTTCCTTCATGGTGTCGCCATTTTTGAAGTTCACCTGCCAGCCGCAGGGGACGCCGTTTACATCGGCGAGGTCGGCCCCGGTGAAGATGGCGATAACACCGGGCATTTCTTTCGCGGCGCTGGTATCAACGCTTATTATTTTTGCATGGGCGTACTGGCTTCGTACGAACACCGCATAGGTTTGGTGCGGCAGAATTATATCGTCGGTATAATTACCGTGGCCGGTAGTGAACCGTTTGTCTTCAACCCGTTTAACGGCGCGGCCGATCAGTCCATTAGTACTCATATCGTAAATTAAGAATGTTAGTAGATTGCCTGAATGTATGTGGTCATAGGGAGGGCTGAAAGGCTAAAGCAGAAAGCCTAAAGCGAAAGACAATGTTGTATTTGCTTTTAGCTTTAGCCTTTAGGCTTTTAGCTCAGTAGGTACCGCTGCGCTTTCAGTCATCTTATTCGCCGCATACTGAACCGACTTCACTATATTATGATACCCCGTACACCTGCAGAAATTTCCTTCCAGTGCATGACGGATATCGGTTTCGGTTGGCTGCGGATTGTGTTGCAGCAGATCGGCGGCGGTCATGATCATGCCGGGTGTGCAGAACCCGCATTGCAATCCGTGGCATTCGTTAAAGGCTTCCTGAAGCGGATGCAGTTCACCATTGTGCGACAGGCCTTCAATGGTTGTTATTTCACAGCCATCGGCCTGAACGGCCAGAATGGTGCAGCATTTGGTGGCCTTGCCATTCAGGTGTATGGTGCAGGCGCCGCAACTGCTGGTATCACAGCCCACATGCGTGCCTGTTAGCCGAAGCACATCGCGCAGGTAGTTCACCAATAAAAGCCGGGGTTCAACCATGTGACTGTATTGTACACCATTGACCGTAACATGTATGCTGGTGCTCATGTAATGTGGTTTAATATTTTGAACAATATGTTTATTAAGGAGCAGGTGCTTTTTCCAGTTCTTTTTCCAGGTTCGAAAAAAATTGTTTGGTGAGCGTATTCGATACGCCACCCATTACCCGGTTTCCCAGTGATGCCAGCATGCCGCTTAGTTTTACATCGCCGTTGAACATAACCTCGGTATCGTTATCACCCACCGGCGTAAGGCAGATGGCAATAGCGGCGTTGGCATTGCCCATTTTACTGTTCTGTTGTGCTTTTAAGGTAAACGCATTGGGTTCCTGCAGATCATGGAGCTGCAGGTTGCCGGTAAACGAACCGCTCACCGGGCCCAGTTTAAGATCGAGTATGCTTTTAAAGGTGTGATCGCCTGTTTGTTCAAGCCGGGAGATGCCAGGCACTATGTGCGCGAGGGTTTCCTTATTCATTAACATAGCCCAGACTCTGGCTGGCGCTGCATGTATAAGATGTTTCCCCGCAAGCTGCATATGGCATAGTATTAATGGTGGCAGGGAACGGAGTTAGCAGAAAATTATAATAAGGTTACCCGGTAACATGGAAGTGCTGTTACCTGAATGCAATCGTTCTTTACTCTATTAAGTTAAGGAAAAAAATGAAGGGAGGGAAAAAAATAAGATGGGGGAGATATTACGGGGAATGTAATTACGAATCTGGGAATTCTGCGTTATTATCCATTGTTAACCAGTTGACGAGTTAACAAGTTAACTCGTCAACCCGTCAACTGATTCTTACTTCTATGTCTGCCTTATATAGTCACCAATGCGTGTTATTAATTTTATGGGTACAATAAGTACTTTTTCCTCATCTGTTTGTATTTCGACAATCCCGGCTCCCAGGAATCCCTGATCTGTTTGGGGCTTTTGCCTGCCATGATCTGTTTTTTGAATTCGGGGGTTCCCGACAGGAAGTCGATATTCCCGATCTGTCTGCTGATAGAGCGGTCGAAAAAACGCTCTTTTTCGGGGTGAGCCTTATACAATTCTATCATCCA
>CBIHPC010000539.1:0-3251 GCA_966211305.1 uncultured Niastella sp. | reverse complement strand
CGATGCTTAGTTTATCGTTTAGCTTACCATTAACAGACAGGTTAAATGTTTTACGTTTATAGGTAGTATTGGGTAATATACCTTTACTGTTCAGATCGGCAGCAGAGAACCGGAAATTGAATTTATCGGTACCGCCGGTAAGCGCTATGGTATTGGTAAAAGTGGTGCCGGTTTGATAAAAGTTCTGCAGGTTCTTTTTTTGTGCAACATATGGATGCGTATTGCCATCAACACCCACATAATCTTTCGAGCCATCAATTTTTGCACCCCACGAAAACCGGCCGCTGGCCTGCGATGCAGCAAGGGTTGTTGGTTTTACCCCCTGGGCGCCCTGGCCATATTCGTACTGGAAATCGGGAATAACGGCAATGTTCTCCATGGTATAGGTTGAATTATACTCCACACCGATCCCCCTTTGCGCCCTGCCTTTCTTCGTGGTGATAAGAATTACGCCATTTGCCGCGCGCGAACCGTACAGGGCCGCGGCTGTGCCTCCCTTCAATACACTTATCGATTCAATATCATCGGCATTTATACCGGCTATGCCGTCGCCACGATCAACATTAAACGTAATCCCATTTACAGTAGGCGCACCCCCGGGTACCGAATTATCTATCGGCATTCCGTTAATTACATACAGCGGCTGGTTATCGCCATTCAACGAACCGTTACCTCTTATAGTAACCCGGCTTGAGCCGCCGGGACCGGTTGATAAGACGGCTGCGTTCACACCTGCAATTTTACCTGTTAACGCATTGGCAATATTATTTTCACGAGCCTGGGTAAACTCACTTCCCTTTACTTCGGTTACGGCATAGGCAACAGCTTTCCGTTCCTTTTTCACCCCTAATGCCGTTACCACAACATTATCGAGCATATCGGCATTGCCGCTTTTTAATGAAATGGTAATTACTGTTTGTCCGGGCTCAACGGTGATCTGCTTTTTTTCAAAACCCACCGAGGTAATTTGTAACTGAAGAGCGGAAGAACCAAGACCGGCAGGGATCACCAGCGTAAAACGCCCTTTGGCATCGGTTGTGGTTGAGGCTTCACCCTTGCCGGAGACCAGGGTTACCGTGGCGTTGGGAAGAGGCGCCTGGTCGGCTTCGCTTTTTACCAACCCTTTTAACTGGGTCGTTTGCGCCAGGCCTGAGAGGGAAAATATGAAATGGAAACATAGCAGCAGGCTGCCCGAAGCAATTAGTTTGACTCGTTTCATAAGCGTTTGAGTTGAGTAGTATGTTTGGTTACGTTGCGAATTCTGTCTCAATTTAAATAACAAAAACGAAATTATTGCAAATTATTTGCAATAATTATTCCAATCGCTGCAAATACTTAGATAATTCCATTACGGAGCGGTTTCTGCTGCAGATAAAGCAAATACATTATTTTATACTGATTATCAACTATCAATAAATTATTGAAAGGATTGACCACAAAAGCGCAAGAGCGGAATTAACTTTGCAAAATATTTGCAATTATTGTATTATTGCAATTGTTGCAGAAATAGAAGGCCTTTAGAATTGCAGGGGCAATTCTTCCAAATTGAAAAATAAAACCGGCTAACCTTTAAAGAAGTCGTTTTATTTCGAGGTAAATATTGAATTTTGTCAATTGGAAGGGGACCTTAATCCAAACAATGTTTCAATAGTTTATGGCAAACAATAATCCCAATACGCCGGTGCCGGTGGCATTGCAAAAAAAGGAGCGGAAGAAGCTGATCATTAAACAGGTGAATATACATACCCGTTTAATGTTTACCGACCTGGTAAAGCTGATAGATGTATCGGAAGACACCATCCGGCGCGATGTGAATGAGCTGGCCGAAGAGGGCCAGGTGATCCGTATTAAAGGCGGCGTTATGTCGGCTGCCTACCATATTGGCCATGAGTCACAAACCTATTCGCAGCAACATAAAGAGATCATTGCCGATAAAACCCTGCAGCTTTTGAGGGAAGATATGATCGTTTTGATCGGCGGCGGCACTACCATCAGGGAGTTCATCAAAAAAATACCTGCTACCCTGCGGGCTACATTCATTACCGTAAATGTACTTACTGCAGTTGAGCTGCTCGATAAACCAATGATCAAGACCATTATGATCGGCGGACAAATTTCTACCTATAGCCAGATGACCGTTAGCGGCGAAGTTTTTCAATACCTCAGTAATATAAAAGCCGATCTGTGCATCCTCGGCATCAATGCCATTGACTCAAACAGCGGGTTGACCGATTCGGACTGGGAAACCATTCAGGTAAAAAAAGCGATGATCAATGCGGCCGACAAAGTAGCCGTGCTTACCATTTCTGAAAAACTGAATTCGGTAATGCAAATGAAAATTGCAGATGTAAATGAGATCGATTATTTAATTACAGAGCTTACTCCCGATAGCAGTGAATTACAGGCCTATAAAGCCAAAAACCTTACGCTGCTGTAACAACGCGCCTGCATTACCTTTAAGCTTGAAATATTACCGGAAGCCCGAATTTTCGGGCTCTTACCTTGTCAACCAGTCAACCCCGTCAACTCTCTTCACCATTCTCCTGCTCCAAATTCAGCGGGTTCTGCTTTCCCAGCAGGGCAACCGCATCTTCTTTCGGTAACTCCTGTACAGCACGTAACTTTTTTTCAATGGCCCTCGACCGTACACCTGCCTGCTCTATCACATTGCTGGCTTCCTGTAATTTCTTTTGCGTTTTCTCCAGTATACCACCAAAGTTGCCAAACTCGGTTTTCACCGCTCCCAGCAACTGCCACACCTCACCCGATCTTTTTTCAATGGCCAGCGTTCTGAAACCCATTTGTAAACTGTTCAGTAAAGCCGATAAGGTGGTTGGACCGGTAATGATGATCTTATACTCACGTTGAATGCTTTCAAACAAGCCGGGCGTACGCAACACTTCGGCATACAGGCTTTCGAAAGGCAGGAACAGGATGGCAAAATCAGTTGTATTCGGCGGATCAACATATTTGCTGCTGATATCCATGGCGCATTTGCGAATACCTTTTATAAAGTTCTTCCTGATCTCTTCAACCAAATCGGGAATTGCCTGGTCATACGCATCCATCAATGCTTCAAAATCTTCCTTGGGAAATTTTGAGTCAACGGGCAGCCACACCGCTTTATCTTTGTCGCCCCGCCCCGGTAATTTTATGGCAAACTCCACCAGCGCATTGGAACCCTCTTTTGTTTTTACGTTGCGCCCGTATTGATCTATGGTGAGTATTTGCTCGAGGATGCTTTCCAGCTG
>CBIHPC010000538.1:0-3277 GCA_966211305.1 uncultured Niastella sp. | reverse complement strand
TCCCGTAGCTCTTCAGCATTCAAAGGATTTTCAACAACCCTTTTTATGGTTCCTTTAACCCGTAGCAGCCGGGCCGGGTTGCTTTTCACTTCACCCTGTTTTTTAAGGTAGTCAAAATAATGCGCAATACTGGTTAACCGAATATTAATAGTTGCCGGGCTCACATTCTTTTGCTTTTCATATTGGATATAGGCCAACAGCTCATTATATCCTATGCTACCATTATCAAGGTAGTTTTCCTTTTCAACCCACTGGATGAACAGGCTCACATTATAACTATAGCTATTAATAGTACTGGTGTTCATTTTTAGCGACAGAAGGTATTGTTCAAAATTATCCATCTGGGTTATGATTTAGATCGTTAGTTAAATGGGTGTATATCTGCGTGGAATCAAGGGTGCTATGCCCCAGGAACCGGGCAATTTCTTCTATCGGCATTCCACTTTGTAAAAGATGGGTAGCGATACTATGCCTGAGGCTGTGCAAACCGAATTGTTTATCTATTCCTGCTTTGTCTTTCAGGTATTCAAGCCGTTTATAAAATTCTGTCATTCGGCAACCTCTCTGGGAAATAAAAAAGGCTCCATCATTGGAAGCCTCTTTTCTTTTTGCATATTTACGGGTGTAATCCCTGGCATAGTGTTCATGTAAGAACCATTCCCGCCCCTCCATAATATAACTTCGAATATCTTCTGCATGTTTACTGGCAATTGGTACGTACCGTTGCTTTCCCCCTTTTCCTTTTCGAACAAACAAAAGCTTTTTGTTCAGGTCAATATCATCCAGGTTTAACTGGGTGCCTTCCATCTTTCTTAAACCGCAGCCATAAAATATGGCGATCAATGCTCTGTCTCTTTGCCCCATTGCCAGGCTATTTTCCCTGTGCGGTAGAAAAGTAACATCGTACAGCCGCTTTATTTCCTGAATGGATAGAACAACGGGCGCCGGTACATCTTCCTCTGCCCGTTCTGTTGAATAGTCCAACAGCAACTTACCGGTAGTATTCAAATAACGGATGAAGCTATTAACAGCATTAATAATAACGTTTATACTACTGCTACTTAAAGCTCCTTCCCTGGTAGTATTAACCCTGTTTTTAACATATCCAACGAACTGGTTTATGTGCAGGTTATCTATCAGGGTTACATGGTATACACGGCGGCTTTCCAGGTAGTGCATTAACTCTCTAACATGCGTAGGCCAGTTTTTTACAGCAGATTCTGAATACCCGATGATTTGTAACCATTGTCCATATGATTGCAGCCAATACAGGTAATGGGCTGATTCCAGTGATAGTGCTTTCATTTAATTGAATTGGTAGTTAACTAAAAACCTGCCGGAACACCAGCAGGTTGTAAATAAGGCAGCGTTGTAACAGCATTAATGATCAGTCCTGAATTTCATATACCATTTCTTAAACCAGAACTTGTAATACCTGTCCCGCCATTTACGATGCTGATTAATAAGCTTCGCAGGCGCACCTTTAGGCCACAGGGCAGCAATGGTATCCAGTTCATCAAACATTTGTTCGATCTCTCCGTCTGTATATAGCTCCAACCCATACCCGCAGCTCATAAAATAATCTTTCGCTGCGATCTTTTGTTCAGTACCATTGGCATAAGCCTCGTGTGCCAGGTTGCACATGAACTGGTAAAGCACTTTTTGGGGTTCCACTTTTAATAACCGGCAGATCAATAGAAACTGAATGGGCAAAATAAAACTAAACTCCTGGTGGTGTGCATACGGCTTGTTCCTTTTTTGTTTATTCATATTTGAACGGTTTAACAATGGGGTTAGTAAGTTTTACAGCAATGACAATAGAATGATGTGTTGCTCAGGCGATGATAGTGCAACTGTTGATCATCATTCTATTGGCAGTGCTGAAGCCAACGTGTTGCTGTAGGTGGGATTGATTCAATTGCTTATCACGGCGGCAGATTATCCAACTGTTGGGAAGGGTTTCTTTTCAGTGTTTTTTATTATAAAGGGTTTTGCAGGTGTAAAAAACCTCTCAAAAGAAAACTGTTGCCAGTAAAGAAAATACATCGTAAAGCCTCCTGCCCCTGTATTTACCAAAGGGTTATGGCCGGTACTTGCTGATAAAGGAACAAGTGGTGGTAGCTATAATCTATTGTTGAAAAGAATTACTACAGACTCGCTGCACCGCTGCATAACATTGGGGATGTGAATGCCGGGATTACATTTTACTCACGGCCCCGTGTTTTGAAAAATGTAAGAAGGCATTCACTAACTGCCGTACAACCAAAATATTCCGCCTGTAACCGCCATACTAGCCTTGTGTGTAGCGGCGGTGGAAGGCACACAATAAAATAAGTCCTCAATGTTCGCAGGTGCAGCACATAAAAAAGGAGGAACCCCGCCAGATGCCATAGCATAGCCATTGTGTGAAGGCATGGCAGATGAAATGCGGGGTGGAGTAAAGATTTGCGATAGCCAGGCAAAACCATGACAGGTACTGTAGTATAGCCTGGTGCAATGGCTACCTGGCGTGGTTTTTACCAATAGCCGCAAATACTTTACACCTTTAAACCGGATTTTTGGTGGGCTTTGCATTTCAGTTGATGATTTCTATTAATGATTGGCTCTATTCAGGTGCTTTTCTATGCCCCCAGGGGAAAGGTAGAGCAACAGTGAATAAAAAGCGGGATACCCCCCGAATCTCCTTTTTTGCCCAGGCAGACATGGAGGTGTACTACTTTCTCCTTCATATATAAACCGGGGGCTATTTTTAACGTGCCAGGTTATAATGCCATTATATTACTATTTAGTAAAGCCAGGTGTTGGTATCCATTTACACCAAACAGGTGTAAAAACAGGTAGCGTCGTTTTCCATTTATTGGGTTAAACTATTTTCATTTTAAACTGAAAAATAGTTCAGCGCATTTGGCCAGTTCCATTACACCGGGTAATTTTGCACTGTCCTCCCAGGACTGGATACTTTTAACCTTCGGATAATTTTTGAATCCCCAACTACATTTTGGTTTTTTAGATTGAATTACCGGTACCGCGTTTTGGTTTGTAAATTGTGTAACCGGGATATTCTTTCGGGCCCATTTTTAACCAGCAGTGGCATGTGACAAAGCTGCTTAATAAAAATGAAGGCTTACAGCTTCTGGTCAGTTCCGGTTGAAACGGGTGGCTGGCCAGGTACAGGAATCATTCAAATAATCTCGCGCTGACTTACCAGTGTCAACGAGTACCTCCACACCGAAGGTTACAACAATGATTACCTCACGCAATAAGTAGTTACCAGCTT
>CBIHPC010000537.1:0-3300 GCA_966211305.1 uncultured Niastella sp. | reverse complement strand
TGTACCGGCAGGTAAACCAATACTATGCCGCACAGTACCGCCAGCTTATCGATTCGGGCCTGTACAATCAGCTGGTAAGCCAGGGAAAACTTATCGCGCACGAAGAAAGCGCCGGGAACGTAACCGGGTCGGCCGACTGGTATACGACCTTGCTGCCCGAACCGGTTCACACCATTTCATATCCATACGAATGGTGTTTTGAACAGTTGCAGGATGCAGCCCTCCTTACGCTTTCGGTATTGAAAAAAGCACTGGAGCATGGCATGATCCTGAAAGACGCCACCCCCTACAATATCCAGTTCCACAAAGGGCGGCCCATATTCATCGACACCCTGTCGTTCGATACCTACGATCCCAAACAACCGTGGATCGCTTACCGCCAGTTCTGCCAGTGTTTTTTGTTCCCGCTTTATCTTGAACATTACCTGAAGACCGACATTCAAAAAATACTCAGCACCTATATCGATGGCATTCCGGTTGACATCATTGCCAAACTGCTGCCGCTTAAAAGCCGTCTGAGCCTTGGCGTTTGGCTGCACGTTTACCTGCAACATACGGCAACAACCAGTACCCGGGCGGCTAATGGTAATAATAAAACAAATGCATTCAGCAAAAAGAAGCTGCTCGATGTCATAAGCCATCTTACCAGCATCATAACCAGTTTCCCGGCCCATAAAACATATAAAACAACCTGGAGCAATTATTACGAGAACACTATCCTTAGTAAAGAATACCTGAAACAGAAAGAAGCAATCATACATGAAATGAGCGGGCAAACAAATGCCCGCACGGTGCTCGATCTGGGGGCCAATGACGGCTATTTTTCCAAAATATTTGCCGGCCGGCAAATGCAGGTGATCGCCACCGATTCGGACAACCGTTGTATCTCCAACCTGTACCAGGAGGTAAAAAAAGATAAAATAGAAAACATCCTGCCGCTGATCCTGGATATTGCCAACCCTTCCCCCGCCATCGGTTTCAACAACCAGGAACGCGCGGCCTTTCACGACCGTGTTCAAACCGACCTGGTAGCGGCCCTGGCGCTTGTTCACCACCTGGTGATCGGGAAAAACATTTCCCTGCCGGTGCTGGCGGCGTATTTCAACAACATTGCACCCGAACTGATCATTGAATTTGTGCCAAAGGAAGACGAAAAAGTACAGCAGATGCTGAAAACAAGGCCCGACACATTTATCGATTACGACCAGGAGCATTTTGAACAATACTTCTCAACTTATTTTAATATTGCTGAAAAAAGAGGGATAACTGGTACCACCAGAACCTTATACAGAATGAAAAGAAAATAGCATATGCTTTCAAAACTGCAGCAGTATTCTCTTTACCTTTTTTTATTACCTGTTTTTTTTGTACTCCATGGTTACCTGGAAAACTATGGTTTTATAAGCCCCGGCGAACTGGCTATTTTAGCCATCACTTATATTGCCTGCACCTTTATACTGGCAGTAATTTGCTGGCTGTTAATTCGCAATATTCATAAAGCGGCCCTCGCGGCATTTGTGATAATGGCTTATTATTTTTTCTTTGGCGTATTGCGTGACTTTTTAAAGAAGCATCTTCCCGCTGTTGCCAGTTACAGTGTATTACTGAGCGCTTTTTTCATTCTGCTTATTGTATTTATCATTTACCTTAAGAAAAGAAACAGATCGTTTAAACCACTCACCGGTTTTCTGAACATTCTTTTTCTTATTTATATACTTATTGATACCGGCAACCTTATTTCAAAAACATTCCGTTCGGGGGCAGTCAACAATTTATCGGTATACTCCTTTGCAAGAGACAATACATATACGCCATGTGATACCTGCAGCAGGCCCGACATTTATTTTATATTGATGGATGGGTATGCCAGCACAGCTGCCCTGGCTAAATGGTATAATTTTCACAACGACCTCGACAGCTTTCTGCTTCAGAAGAAATTCAGCATACAAACCAACAGCCGCTCCAGTTACAATTTCACGCCATTCTCCATGGCCTCCATCCTCAACATGTCGTACCTCAATGGCATAAAGAATTCAAAGGCCGTAACGGTTAACGACTATGCGAACTGTGAAGTATTGATAAGGAACAATGAAGTGATAAAAATGCTTGGCGCAGCAGAATATGATATAGTAAATTATTCGATTTTCAACCTGGCCGGGCATCCCTCTCTTATCAAACAAAGCTTTCTGCCTTTAAATACCAGGCTGATCACAGAACGAACGCTATTTGCGCACGTCAGAAAAGACATTGGCTGGAAACTGGCAACCTGGTATCCGTTTAAATGGTTCTGGTCGTTTGATGTAATGCAGGCCAATCGTAATAACCAGCGTTTGATTGAGCTTATAAAAACAAACCCGGCCGTTAAAAGCACAAAGCCCCGCTTTGTGTATGCTCATTTAAACATGCCGCATAGTCCGTTCTATTACGACAAAAATGGTAAACTCAAAGACGTTGCTACCATTACCCGCGAAAACATTTCATTTCCCATTTCGTCATATCTGGAATATTTAACCTATGCCAATAGCCGCATCAGGGAAATGGTCACTTCCATACAGCAACAGAACCCCTCGGCCGTAATAATACTAATGGGCGATCATGGCAACAGGGACATTACCAACGAGGCCTTCCCCATTCGCCATTTTCAGAACCTGAATGCCGTATATTACCCCGATAACGATTATAAAATGCTGTACGACAGCATCTCCGGCGTAAACCAGTTCAGGGTTGTCTTAAACAAGCTGCTTCAACAAAAGTTGCCGCTGTTAAAGGATTCATCCATTTATTTAATTGACCGCAACGATAGCCACCCACCGAATTAAAAAAACACACACCGTTTTTCATATTGATTTTGTACATATTTTCGGGGAATATTTTTACCTTTTTGGCGTTTTTTCAGGAACCGTTCAACGGTGTATCTTCGCCAACAATTAAATGAAACAGCATGATCAGAAACGACTGGACAATTGAGGAAATACAGGAAATTTATAATTCTCCGCTGCTCGAACTGGTTTTTCGTGCTGCCAGCACTCACCGTCAATACAACAATACCGGTGAAGTACAGGTATGTACATTGCTTTCGATAAAAACGGGCGGCTGCTCGGAAGACTGCGCCTATTGCCCGCAGGCAGCCCGCTATAATACAGGCGTAAACGTTCATCCGTTGATGAAACAGGAACAGGTGATGGAATACGCTGCCAAAGCAAAAGCGGCCGGTTCTACCCGTTTTTGCATGGGCGCCGCCTGGCGTGAAGTAAGGGATAACCGCGATTTCGACCGCGTTATTGAAATGGTTAAGGGGGT
>CBIHPC010000536.1:0-3315 GCA_966211305.1 uncultured Niastella sp. | reverse complement strand
CCGGCAACCGGTTCACCGGTTGTACTGGTTACCCTGCCCGATACTTTTATATCCTGAACAACCGACGCCGCACCATTTTTCAGAATGACCAGGTTATTGGCCATCAGCTGGTACGAAAGGCCGGTATTATTAAGTAAACGGTTCAATACATCGGTCACTTCTGCATTGGCCATGGTGAGGGTAATGCGGGGCGCGTTGGTAACCAGGCTTTCGTTATACAAAAAGCGAAAATTACTTTTCTTTTCAATGAACGTTAATGCCCTTTTCAATTGAGTCGATTGAAAGTCGACGCTTATCCTGTTCTGGGAAAAGCCACCGGCAGCAACATGAAGACAGCTTAGCAGTATTATGACAAATGAAAGCTTCATAATCAGGACAAACTTTAACAAAAGCGGGTCCCTGCCGAAACTCAGCAGAATTCCGTTTTTTTTCATACTTTGTTAATTGGAAGGTTAAATAATAGGTATTTCCTGCGCCTAAACAGGAAACTTCGTTTCAGCCTGTATTTACCTGGCGGGATCTCACTGCAATGAGGTTCCGCTTTTGTTTATGGCCTTAAGTGCTGTTGTTATTCATTCTTCAATCGTTTTGATTTAAAATATCATCGTCCTATAATTACTTTGTTACCCTGCATTGAATATTGAAAGGGTGTTGATATGCTTAAATAATCCAGCGCCTGTTGTATAGTTTCATTTTCAAATGTCCCTGAAATTCTTTCTGTACGTACTTTTTCATCCCTGATCTCGATCTCTACATTGTACCAGCGTTCCATTTTTTCAACCACTTCCAAAAGCGATTCATTATTGAATGCAAGCTTGTTTTGCACCCACGCTGTTTCAACTATCATGCTGTCGGCATCGGAATAGGTTAATTTGCTAAGTGAAACCAGGGGCTCTGTATCAGTCGCTGCCGGTTTACCGGTGACGGGCTCAACCGCTTCTTCATTCTTTACAACCAGCTTTTCATTGGGGTGCAAAACGATCTTTTCTTCGGGGCGGTTATGGATCATCACTTCCACCTTGCCATGCACCAGGCTGGTTTCGGTATGTTTGTCGCCGGGGTACGACTTCACATTAAACGCGGTTCCCAGCACGCGTATATCTATGTGTTGGGTATGGATGATGAATGGGACCTTATCATTTCCCCCTCCACCGGAGGGGGTTAGGGGGAGGCTTACCACGTCAAAGAAAGCTTCGCCGCTTAGTTCAACTTCCCGTATTTCACCACCGAAATCTTTATTGTAGGTCAGCACACTGCCGGCATTCAGCCAAACTTTTGATCCATCGGGCAGGGTGATGGTTGTTTTGGAACCATTACGGGTACTTACCTCATTTTTTTTACCGGTCTGGCCGGCCGCGAAAGGGCGGTCTGAAGTTTTTTTAGTTGCAGCGTTATACCAGAATATACAGGCCACCAGGAGAACGGTAGCGGCTATACTAATTATTAAAGGTGATTTACGTGAACGTTTTTGTGCGGGTATATCGCCGGGTTGAATGCCGGTATCATCAGACTGGTTCCATTGAACGCCGGTTTGTTTCAATCTGTCCAGATGACGGTTGAAAGCATCGTCTGCTTCGCTTGTTGCGGGCACAGGCAGATTCCATAAGTCAGTTATATTTTGGAGGGCGTAATGCATGTCAGGATCGCTACGCAACAGTCCTTCCAGTTCATTCAATTCTTCGGCGCTTGCCTCACCAGCTAGTTTTTTGCCAACTAAAAACCAGATTCTATCCTTACTCATGTGTATATAAATAGTATATACCTGTAAGGACACTACTATAAAAAACATACCCCCAAAGCGGTGAAGTATTTTTTTATCGGGCAGTCGGAATGCGGGCTCCCGGTATTAAACAGATAAATTCATACCAGGCTGTTCAGGATGAAAGGGTGGTGCGTATATCAAAATGAATGGCCAACCCTATTTTACGGATGGCAATAGCCATTTGATTTTCAATAGTTTTTATTGAAAGGTTCAGCAGTTCGGCTACTTCACGGTATTTAAGGCCGTCTTCTTTTATTAGCTTAAATATAAGCTGGCAGCGGGGTGGCAGGTCGTTGATGGCTTTTTGAACGCGGTTCATCATTTCGGCAGTAAGCATCAGTTTTTCGGGGTTGAAATAGATGCTTTGAAGCTGTACGAAGTATTGCTCGGGTTGAAGCAGGATCTTTTTCCGGGTACGCAGATAATTGAGCGAGCAATTTTTAGTGCTGATAAAAAGGTATAATCTGAGGTTATGGATGCGGCTGAGACCGGCCCTTTTTTTCCACACCTTAATAAATACGTCGGAAACGATCTCTTCGGCAGTTTCGGGGGAACGCACGAAGGAGATGGCAAATTGTTGAAGGCTCTTAAAGAACAGGACATACAACTCCTTATAGGCTAACTGGTCGTCATATAGCGCAATACGCAGTTGCAGTTCCTGAATATGAGGGCTGGCAAGCATAATAAAAAAACGCTAATCGTCAAGGAAAAAGACCAAACTGGTCACCCGAAAGCTGCTGCACAAGGTAATTTAAAAAATTAAATAAGATTTCTGCGGGGTACTGAATGAATTTTTCTAATTTTGCTGCTCTTTGAAACGAAAAGCTCTTGTTTTAATAATATTGCTGCGAAAGCAGTTCGGATCCTTAGCTCAGACGGTTAGAGCACCTGACTCATAATCAGGGGGTCTTCGGTTCAAATCCGAAAGGATCCACACAAGTTTACAGGATAATGATCCCAACAGGATCCACACACAGTTCTTATTTCATCGTTGGCTTTCTCTCCAAAATAATTATCGGGAGGGTTAGAGTACTCCTAACATATCGATAAATCACTGGTCGGTTAAATCGGGGGCTCTGTAGGGTTAATTTCCTTATTTGACGTATTGTTTCCCGATATTCCGTTACTACCGGGTGGGGCGATCCGCAAAAAAGTCAACCATTACCTCATTTTGCCCATGGCAGTGCTATGGGCTTTTTTGTAACCTTAACCTTTCATTAACCCTGTGAAAGATACTTTTGACAATCATTTGAGAACAGTATGAAAAAATTGATTACGCTTTCCCTCGCATTGGCATTTGTACTTCCCTTATTTGCACAGGATTCAACAGCAACACCAGACCCGGTTCCGGCCACCAAAACGTCGAAAAAGAACGAATGGACCAAGGCCCTAAGCCAGCGTCACGGTAACGATCACTTCCTGATTCAGGTAGGGTATAACGGATGGTCGGGTATTTCGGATACTATCGATACAAAAGGTATTCCCCGCAGCTTTAATATGTATTTCATGTTCGACTTCCCTTTCAAAACCAGTCCCCGCTTTAGCGTAGGTAT
>CBIHPC010000535.1:0-3320 GCA_966211305.1 uncultured Niastella sp. | reverse complement strand
CATTCCGCATTTCACTATTACCGGCTGAAGCTGTATTACGCAGACGGCTCCTGGAAATACAGTAATAAGGTAACGCTTTCGCCGGTTGCCAGTAGCGAATATGCCGTGGATGTGCGCCCTAATCCCTTCGATGAAGAAATAAAAGTTCGTATCACCTCACCGCATCCGCAAACAGCAGACATTTTGGTTGTTGATGTACAGGGACGGCTGTTGTTCAGAATGAATAACAACCTGAATACAGGATTGAATGTGATCACTGTAGGCGGGCACCGTTTTGCGGCAGGCATCTATACGATAATTATCAGGTCAGCGGAGGGACAAAAGGTTTCCAGGAAAATTGTAAAACTGTAAATCTGTAATACATCATTCTGGTTGCCACTATATGAAAGCGTTTTTGTTCAACCTTATTCCGATAGTTAACACAAAAAAGTACATTTTATGAAGAGCCCTGATTCTAAATTAGTAGTGAAAATGCGGGCAGGCGACGTGTCGGCCTTTGATAGTTTGTATTGGCGGTATTACCAGGTGGTATACCGTAATATCCTGAAGCTTACAAAAGATCCGCTGGTATCGGAAGATATTTTGCAGGAAGTATTTATCAGGCTTTGGGAAAAAAGGCAGGACATCAATTATGAACAGCCGGTCGTTAACTGGATCTTTGTCATCAGTTTCAATTTATCGATCGATTATACCCGTAAAAAACTAAGAGAACAGGAACTGCACCGGAAGCTGCTCGCCGATAGCGACGCCATTCCCCACAACCCTTCCGTGTACGAGGATTATTACCAGTTACTGAAACGCGCTATAGATCAACTTTCTCCCCAAAAACAACGGATCGTAAAGCTGTGCAAACTGGAAGGGAAAACCTACGAAGAAGCTGCGGCTGAAATGCAGATCTCCCGGCATACCGTAAAGGAATATCTGTCGGCGGCCATGGCCAATTTGAGCGAATACGTTCGCCAGAATGCCAGTAAGGTATCGGGGATTGGGTGTGTTGTTTGAGGGACTCGAAACGTGAAACGGTAAACGTGAAACGTGAAAAGGAGCCTTGTTTTCGAGACTCACCCGTTTTCCGAAAATTCGTATAAGCCGGGGCTTCGGCGAACCAGCCGGGAAATTTAAAAAATAGCGAGCCATCTCAGGTTTGCCGTTTCACGTCAAAAGACGCTTATGTACAGATGGCCAGTTAATAAAAATATAAAGAATATTACCTTCTGCTCCCCCCGAAATCTTTAGTAAACCGTGTTTATTATATATAAAATCTAACTGGTGAAAGACAAACAGGATTATTTAAAATACTTGTTAGCTCAAAAGAAATTGACCAGTGAAGAAGAAGAATGGTTGCTGAAATATTTGAACGATCACGATATTTCGGATATTAAAAAAATTGCGGCTGAAGATTTTGAGACCGACATAACGTATATGAAGAAGAGCCTTGACAGAAAACAGTCGGAAGAGATCCTTGAAAAAATTCACAGTCGTATTTATGTTCCGGCCCCCAACTTTTATCAGAAAATCCGGTTGCATCGCTTACAGATCGCAGTTGCAGCACTGATCATTATAATTGCAGGAGCAGGATATTGGTTTATGAAAACGGGTGAGTTGTTTACGCCGGCGAATAAGGAGGTAGTAACTACAGGTAAAAGAAAAACAGTCAAATTGCCTGATGGTTCGTTGATAACGCTGGAACCGAATAGCAGGCTCGTATATCCGCAACGCTTCACCGGCAATACACGTGAAGTGAATTTAACCGGCGAAGCGTACTTTGAAGTAGAACCCAACCATGAAAAGCCATTTATTGTTCAAACGCCTTATGTGATCGCTACGGTGCTGGGTACGTCGTTCAATGTTGAAGCTTATCCCAATGGGATAGCGAAGGTAGTGGTAACGACGGGGCGTGTGAAGGTGCAAACCGTAAACGCTTCCAATGAGCTGCAGGCGGTGATCATCAATGCCAATCAAAGCGTGGCGTACAACATCACCATCAATGAAATTGAGAAGCGGAATGCACCTGAGGAAGCCGTATACTACAAACAACGGCGTAGCGGTAAGTTCAGTTATACGGGCGTACCTGTTACAAAAGTGGTACGGGAAATGGAGCGGTATTACCGCACTTCGGTTATCCTGGAGGGAGATATGAGCGGCTGTGTTTTCTATGGTTATTTCCAGGCGAATGATAACGTGGAAAGAGCGTTGAGCCTGGTAGCCCTGTCACTGAATGCAACGGTTAAAAAGAAAAGTAACAATAAAGGATACTTTATTACCGGCGGCAGCTGCCGGTAACCCCTCACTGTAAAGCATCTTGCCATTTAATGTCTATGGCGGCTGTTGGTTGTACGGCTAAAAACCGGCGACAAAGCTGCTTATTACCTAAAATCAACCCAGAAACGGTATGTACAAAACATTACCAAATGCATCTTTTTGCCCTTCCGGGAAAATTATTAAGACACTGCTGTTGTTCCTCCTGCTTTTGTGTGGCGTTGCAGGCCAGTTGATGGCGGGCGGCATAAACGCAAAGAAACGCCAGAACGTACTGGATAAAATTATTTCCATCGAATTAAAGAATGTGGTGTTGAAAGATGCCCTTGACAGGATCGGCAGCACAGCAAAAGTATTTTTTGTTCATACCAATAACGAAATACTGCTTAAGAATAAAGTAAGTGTATCAGCACATAAACAAACGGTAGGCGAGGTGCTTAAAAAGATCCTTTCGCCCTATGCACTTTCCTATATCGTGGTAGACGATCGTATTATTGTACGACCGGAAAATAATACCCCGGTGCGGCAGGTGTCTGCCACACCCGGTGAACCCGCACATTCAACAAACGACATAAACGTAAAAGGAGTGGTTACCTCCGAAAAGGGGGCGCCCCTGGCAGGTGTTTCGATCATAGTGCGGGGCACTTCCCGCGGGGTTGCTACTAATGAAAAAGGTGAATTCGAACTTAAAAATATCAGCAGCGACGCAGTGCTGGTATTCTCCGTTACGGGATACGCTACCGAGGAAATCAAAGTAAGCGATCATAAAGACGGGTTCATTCAGGTAAGACTGAAAGAAGAAGCTACCAATATGGACCAGGTGGTGGTGACCGGTTATCAGAATATCGATAAGAAAAAGTTTGCCGGTTCTTCCGTTCACCTGAAAATGGATGATATAAAAATGGACGGTACTACCGATGTGAGCAGGATGCTGGAAGGCCGTGCCGCCGGAGTATCGGTACAGAATGTGTCGGGCACATTCGGCGCCGCACCAAAAGTGCGCATCCGTGGCGCTACTTCCATTAATGGCGATAACAAACCTTTATGGGTTGTTGATGGCG
>CBIHPC010000534.1:0-3324 GCA_966211305.1 uncultured Niastella sp. | reverse complement strand
TGCTGAGGTAATATTTCGAAAATTTACGAAAAAAAGACCGCTACCATCTAATTCAACTGATTAAATTGCTAACATAAATTACATTACACAAAAAGATTAAATGAAAAGCACCCCTGCGTATCGATAAAGCCGGGTTACGTTGAAGCGGTCAGAACGGTCTATACCCAACTGAAAGAAGGAAACGAATACCTCGCAGCGGTTAAATCAAACGAACATTGTTATGGCAGCTTTAGTTTGTAGATCGCATATGGCGTGGTACGTTTATTCACGCCATTGTTATATTCCGGTTGTTTATGAATTTGTGAACAGCTGAGATATAAATAACCGTCCTCCGAAATCGAATAGCTGTCGGGCCAAATGAGGCGGTCATCCGTTATCAGGTTTTGCATTGTAAGGTCGGGGCTTATCTTCTTGATCGAATAAGTGCGCATATCCCCAAAATATAAATTGCCTTTACGATCGAAGATCATTCCATCGGTGGGAACAAAATGACCAAGGTCTTCAACTTTTGCGCCCAGCGCTTCACTGCTCATGGCATCATTGCGCAGGTGTTCGGTGCGAATACGGTATAATTTATCGTCGGTAAGCGGTTTGTAATACAACCAGTCACCATCCGGCGTAAGCGCAATGCCATCTGAATGTATTTTTACCGGCTGGCCGTTCTTTGTAAGTTCCTGCCCGTCGATAATGAATTTAAATGCCGGGTCCGATCTGGTGGAATAATGGTCGTGCAATACCTGCCGGGCTGCTCCGGAAGCCAGGTTCACCACTACAATACCGCCTTCATTCGAATTGGTGAGGTAGGCGTATTGCCGGTTGTTATCGATCCGCACGTCGTTAAGATAGCTATTCGGCCCGGCCACCCCGTCAAAGAAATAAGTATGTTCAATGGTATTCGTGGCCAGATCAATTTTCACCAGTTTATGACTGTTCTGGTATACGCCTTCCATTCCGGGAGATGCCGGGTCTACCACCCACAATTTGTGCTTATCATCGGTATAAACGGCCTGCACGCAAACCCATTTATCTTTCCCGTTCTCACCGGCCTGCCAGCTGTTCATATACAAATTGGGATACGGCAGTTTGTTCATCCAATGATCTTCCTGTTTGGGGTCGTTGCTTTCCCCGCCCACTTCCACAACTGCAAATTTGTATATCTCAGACCATAACGGGTAACTGGTGAACAGGCGTCCCTGTGATGAAATGGCCACACCGGTGAGTTGAAAGGTATCATCTTTAAAAACCGTAGCCAACCGGTCTAATTCCGGTTCGCAATGCAATTTATCGCAGGAAGAAAGATACAAACTGAGGCAGGAAATGACAATGGAAACCAAACGGATCATACAGCATCGTTTATTTAAAAAAAGTTATACCGACCTATTTTAATAACCCCAGGGTCAATGCCTTCCATTGCAGGTTAGCGAAACCCAGTTGTGCACCTATATAAATGAACCAGTTCCTGATTTTGGCAATAAGATTTGAACTCTGTTGATTGCTGTGTTCATTTCTTCCAAAAACAATAGCCACAATGGTCAGTTGTTTTCTATACACCACGAATGTTGAGGTCGCCGACCGGTCGAAAAAATGCGATGTTGTTGTTGGGTCCTTTACCAGGGGATTCGATGCCGCCCTAACGGTAATAAAAGCCAACTGGCGTTCTTCAGCCAGTTTCTCACCTACCTGTTGCACCTGTACCCAGTCTGCCCCATCCCCATCGGGATTATCGGGCCCGGGGATATTTATCCGCAGGTAATCGCCTTTTTGAACCGGCCTGTTCACGGTGTTGCCTGTTTCATCGAACAACTGAAAAGCGGCGGTAGGTTTTCCTGCGTATTCGTTCCACCGGTTCACGTCCCGCAACCTGGCCGAGGCAATGGTATAACATTCTTTTGCATGGTTACTGTTGCGGCCATTAAGACTGCTATAGGTAAATGAGGACTGCCCCGTTATTTGATCAGGTACAATATCTTTCACCCATTGATCTTTCAGCACAGATTTTTCCCTCATGTTCTTGATGCCGTTTAATAACACTACTATGCCATAGCCATGCCACAGGCCCTGGATCCTACCCCCAAAAACAATCAATTAAATAGTGTAATAAAAATTTCTGCCCAGAGATTACAGCAGAGCGCAAAGTGTATGATCAACCGGTTGTGAAAATTACCGTTGTGGCACTAATTTAATACAATGAGTTTGATAAAAAAAATATTGTAGCAATCACTGCACATAATTCAGGAAGCGGCAAAAAATGTAATGCAGGCATAATTTTTTCAGTTGTTACATCAAAACATACCTGAACGCCCTGTTAAAGATCTCCCTTACTGACAATTTCAGAAGGATTATTACGGCCATAGATGCACGTGATATGTATGCCTGTAATAAAAAATGCCGCCATTTTGTTATGCCGGCATCTGAAATTATGTTTGAAATTGGGAAGATCAGCCGAGAAAACCTTTTAATTTATCGACCACCGAACCTCCGCCTGAAAATATAGACCTCAGGTCCTGCAGGTCAACATCCCCATCGCCGTCTTTGTCGAGCCCCCCCTTCAGCTTGTTCAGCATGCCCTGGATGTTCATGCCCGACGTTTTACCACCGCTAAGCTGGTTGAAGATCTGCTGCACATCAAAGCTGTTGTCGTTGGGATTGGCCGTCTTTTGGGCAAACTGGTTCATTACATTCGGGATCAGGTCATTGGCAATACCAGCCGCCTGGCTGCCACTTAACCCGAACTGGTTTTGCAGCTTCTCCATAAAACTGCCGGTAGCCTGTTGTACAACCGGCTGGCTGGCATTCGCCTGTCCGTTCGCAAACATGCCAAGTACATCGTTGATCTGATTGCCGGATAACGCATTCTTAAGCGTGTCCACAACAGAACTGCCTGCCGCCTGTACGGCTTCATCATTCTTCTGATTGGGAATTGCAGGGTTATTGATAATAGTATCCCCGGCCTGCTGCTTTACGAGGTTAAATAGATTGTCCAGCATATACACTCTTTTATTGGTTATAAAACAAATAGTGCTATGGGCCGGACTGTAATACGGGGGTTCTCAGGGGGGAAGTATAACCGAAAATCAAAGAGTCGCAAACAACATACGTGTGGGCATACGGAACCGCTCACCTCAAAAATATCATGGGCCGCAATGGCGGTGTCAGTTGTTTACTGCGAGGCTAAGGTATGTTATTTACTAAATTTATACATTATTTCATGAATGCATAAATTTTTCTAAACAACCACCGGCTCGTCGTTCCATATTTCGATCTGAATATAATAACCGATGTCGAAGTACCTGACGATCTTTTTGGCGAAGTTTTGAATGGGAT
>CBIHPC010000533.1:0-3350 GCA_966211305.1 uncultured Niastella sp. | reverse complement strand
TTGCTATAACAACTGAGTGATAAAGACAGTAAATATGAATTATTGCGAATCATACTGCAAAGCTAGTAAGAATATTCAAATCAAAAAAGAATCGACAAAATATTTTATAAAATAAAACAAGGCTCCCCGTTAGGAAGCCTTGTACACATCGGATCATGATTAAACAACTACCACATTATCAGGAGCCAACTGGTAATCATGGAACGTTAAAGAAACAGCCGCGCTTCCGGACGAAATGCTTCTTAACGTACTGATATACCCGAACAAACAAGACAAAGGAACTTCCGCCTTAATGCACTGCACATTGGCTTTCATCTCAATTCCCCTGATGATGCCACGCCGGCGGT
Organism: uncultured Niastella sp.; assembly: GCA_966211305.1. Taxonomy (GTDB): domain Bacteria; phylum Bacteroidota; class Bacteroidia; order Chitinophagales; family Chitinophagaceae; genus Niastella. Next base: position 3,003 of record CBIHPC010000533.1, on the reverse strand, counting down.
TTAAGTCACCGGTAACAGCGCCTGTATACTCGTCGGGTGTAGTTATATCAACCTGCATAACCGGCTCCAATAACTTCGGCGCCGCTTTCAGGGCAGCTGCCTTAAAGCCCATGCCGGCCACCTGTTCAAAATCCTGTGCATGAGAATCCTTTTGATGAATATCACCATCGAATAATCGCACCCGCAGGCGGCCTTTGCAACATGCAAAACATACCTGACGTCACCGAACACGTTCAGTGAATACGCTGATTATTGTTTTGAGTATGAATTTCATATTGCTGATTAATAATTAATATTTGAAGGCCTGGAGAATTGTGGCGGGGAGACAAACAAAAAAGCCCTCCCGGATCCGGGAAGGCCTAAGTATATTAATAGTATACGATTACCCCCTTTTATCCGGTAATGGGTTTGTCTCCCCATTTCCTATAAAGACAATACAAGTACTGGCAATTACAGCCCTGATGACTGCATTGGCATTTATACCTGTGTTGTATTTGGTAGTTGTAATCATGATGCTTAATGCTCGAAATAAATTGCGATGCAAAACTATATAAATATTTCAAAACAACAAATCCCCGGTCCAAAAAGGGAGGGGATCTGTTTTCACCTGACACGAAGCTAACTCTACATTATATAATAATATTTTTCCTGGCGCTTGTCTTCAGGGAGGTCCTGATCATGCAATAGTTGTTTCAGATCTTTTTCTATAGTGCCGGCTATTGCGGTCATAGGTGTATCGGTTGGTTTGTTCTCAAACGGGTCCTGTAAATGAATAGCCATTTTTTCAATCAGTAAAAATGAGGCACTGATGGCTACCACCAACGGCACTTCAAGAAACCCAAAATAATCGATCACGCCGAATGGCAGCATGGCTATGAATAACAACAAAGAGAAATGGATATATAAACTATAGGTACTCGGAAATACGGTGTTCTTTATGCGTTCACATTTGCCCATGGCATCACACAGGCGGGTAAGCGTTTTATCAATTTCCATTTGCTGGTATCTGTTTATATAACCTTCTTCGAGGGCGCGACGAAGGTCTTTTCCATGCTGATCGAGCATGGCCATGGGAACGTTATTAAAGCGGGTAAGGTATTCCATTTCCTTTCTGCTTAAATATTTCTCCAACCCAACGGTAGGGTTCAGGCGGCGCAGGCTTTGCCCCAGTGCATAACACCAGGCAATTTGCCGGCGGATCATCCGTTGACGCCAGATATGCACATCATCTTCTTCGTACTGACTACCGGTAAAGTTCAGCACCTGTCGTGCCAGCGTACGTGAATCGTTCACTATGGCGCCCCATACCTGCCGAGCTTCCCACCAGCGATCATAAGCCTGGTTGCTTCTGAAACCAAGCAGTAGTGATATTACGGTGCCCAATACGGCCGGCACCGCTAATGGAATACTTATCGGCACCTCGAGGAACCATTCATGTATTACTGCAATGGCTAAACTATACAACAGTATTATGACCAATTCAACCTTTACTTTTCCGAACACATAGCCTATCGGTATATTTTTTTTTAGTAACATCCACGTAAAGTTTAGCGTTATGAATTAAAATTCATACAGTTCATCAACCGAAAACACGTAACTAACTCATTAACGTTGTGCGTTCAATAGTCTCAGCAGGGCAACAGCTTCTTCTTCCACAGCCTGGATCTCGGGCATGGTTATTACCCGGCGTTTTGATTTAAACTGGCGCAGTAAAGGAAGGCCGCTTTTTTTGAACATTTGTTCAGGATCAACACTGTCGGCGTGCACCTTGATGAACTCATGATCTTCGGGGTAAATAATAAGATCGATATCATTCGCATCAACAAAATTGCGGAACACAGCAGGCGTATTGCCATACAGGTGACGGAATGTAATTGTATTTACCTTTTTTGGATACTGTTGTTTTATTTGCTTGCAGTTATTTCTAAAAGCATCCGTCAACAGATCATGATATGGCTTCCGTTGATTTCTAATAAGGTCGCCCGTAAAAAATGGCATTTGAAATGCGTGAAACAACATGATGTTCAAAACCTGTTCGCCCATAGTTTGAATGGTATTCTCGATCAGATCAAAAGTTGCAGGAGTAAAATCGGTGGGTACCAATACATTGCGCATACTGTAATCATTAAATTAAACAATGAAGGTTTACAGATGCAAAGCTGGCATATTGGAATTAGAGGCTCTTAAGACATTCTTAAGAATGAATTAAAAAGGAAATAAGAATATGATTAGAATTATTAAGAAACATTAAGAAGACTGTGAGTGCAGAACGACCTCTACAGTGGTACCCTTTCCTTCCTGCGAACTTATTAGTAATTCTCCGTTGTGCAACCGGATAATATTACGAGCCAATGGCAGCCCTACTCCATGGCCTTCAAACCTGTCGGTATTGGAAGCCCGGTAAAACGGTTCAAAAACATATTTAAGTTCAGAGGCCGGTATTCCTATCCCTTCATCGACGATGCCGATCTTTATTTTGTCCTTCACTACATAGAGTTTAAGCTGCACGGGACGGTCGTTACTGTATTTGCACGCGTTCACCAATATATTGGTGATGGCCAGTTTCAATAAATGATAATTTCCTTCAACTAACAACTGTTGTTCGTTTGGCGGAAGCTCACCAAAATGCAATTGCACCCGGTTATCGGGATGTAGTTCATCGATAGCCTGCTTTACTTCACAAACCAGTTCATCGGCCCTTACAAGCGTACGGCGTTGTTTTTTACCATCGAAGCCGCTTTGCGCCAATGCAAGCAGGCTGCTGGTCAAATGATCGAGTTTGCCGGCCTCATTTAAGATCACCTGTAAACTCTGGCGGTATTCTTCATTGGTGCGGGCCTTCTTTAATGCGATGTCTGCTTCGCCCATAATAGTGGTTAATGGTGTTCGCAGTTCATGCGAAGCATTGCTCACGAAATTATTCTGGGTTTCAAATGCCGTTTGCAGGCGGTCGAGCATGGTATTGAATGTATGCGCCAGTTCGGTCATTTCATCTTTACCTTT
>CBIHPC010000532.1:0-3360 GCA_966211305.1 uncultured Niastella sp. | reverse complement strand
CTGCTCATTTTCATAGGTATTCGCATCAAACTGGGTACCCAATACCTGTATGTCAATCCCGTTTGATGGGTTACTAACAATAAACGGTTGGTTTTTCAAATGCGTTACGTCAAAATATGCTTCACCGGTGATGGTGACTTTTCGTTGGTCAGGGGCAAACACAATGGGGTAGCGTATGGAAGATCCTGAGTTCAGTGTTACGGTACTGCCGTCCGACAGCACAATCGTGTAGGTTTCACCCTTTGCGGTCGTCAGGGTATTATACAACATTTCGCCAGCCTTGCCCGCACCCGGCTTGTACACAAGCTGACCATCCTGGCTGCGGATTACGGTCGAACCCTGCGTGGCAAGTTGCCCCTGGGCTGCCGTGTCCAGCACAATTTTTCGGCCATCCGAAAGCGTCAGCACCGCACGCGTGGCACCCGGCGCCACATCATTTTGGGGCACTACCGTTGCGGTCTTTGGTTCCTCCACACCGGCACCGCCCGGCGTCTGCCTGTTCACCCATAAATAAGAAACAACAGCCAGCAAAAAGATGGCTGCTGCGGCCCATTGTACCCAGGCGCGCCTGATCCACACAGCACCCGTTCGGTTTCGGATGGTATGGGCGTCCAGCTCTTTGCGCTGCTCCAGGTTGATATCAAAGAGCACTTTTAATTGCTCCTTTTGGTAATCTTCGTTTTTATATAGCTCAAATTTCTTCCTGTTTTCTTCTTTGGCCAGCCACTGATCAAACTGCGCCTGTTCCGCCGTATCAAGAGGTTCTTCACAAACCGCTTTCGCCAATATGTCGTTTATGCTGTTGTCTTTCATTCGTGCTTCTTTGTGGTCAGTTCAAATTGGATCGAAGGTTTAATTCCACACCGTGTTTATGGACATTCCCTAAATATTCATGAAACACTCTATAAGTTATTACGCTCGGTCCTTTCTTTCGTCTCATTGCAGGGCAAAAAAAGCCGTTTTCAGGTATTCTGCAACTGCTTTCCCTTCTTTTTTAACTACTGCCGTCTTCCGCCTTGATCACTGCGTTTGTTTTGTCGATCGTGCGTTCCCCGCTGCCTTTATACATCGTTTGAATTTTCATAACCTATTTGTTTTATAAATACTTCGACTATATAAAAGACCGAAAAGGAAAAACATACTAGTGCTGTTGCAAAAAAGTTGATTAATTGATTTTGGTCAAGTTCATATGCGTATACTATACGCTTCATTCAGGTGTTCGATCATTTGGTAACGCAGTGGTTTTATCTTTCGTAAGGAAGGCATTAATTTCTTAACAGGGATAACAGATGGCAGAGGCCCAGCAGCACCAACATCACCAGTTTATCTTTGTCCAGGTTATGCCGGATTGTTTTCATCGCCTCAAAACTATGGTTCTTTACCGTATGCTCTGAAATACCTAACTCATTTGCCACTTCCGCACGGCTATACCCCTCCAGGTAGATCAGCTTGAACACCTTTTGCCGCATTTCCGGGAGCTGTTCCACACGCTGGTAAATCTTATAAAACACATCGGCATCCTGGTATTTGCTTTCGATCACGTTTTCACTTTCCTTGCCGGATTCCAACAACTCTTTTTCCAGCTTTGCTTTCAGCTTATTTTTCCGGATGGATGATATGCAGGAATTTTTAATTACGAGGTAGAGGAAATCATTGACATGGTCCATGCTCTCAAACCGTTTTTTACTCAACCATAGTTTGATAAAGGCTTCGGATGCATGGTCGCCAGCTTCCACCGGGTCGCGCAGGATGTTATGGGCAAAGGCGCAGAACTTCCGGTACAGCCGCTCATAGAGCTGGTCAAAAGCTGCCGCGTCCTTGTTCCAAATGCCCTGAAGAAGTTCTTGATCTGTCATAAACACATTGGTCAACTCAATGGATATTGGCGGAAGTTAAATGAAATTACAAAAAAACAAATACATGAAATGTTGGCAAACACGTTCCCGCACCGAGCGTTCGCTAAGTGTGCGGCAAGAAACTGCAAAAAAAAGGACAAAACTTAAACTGGTTGTTTAGGAAAAAGGCAGCAGGTTAATTGAGACCTCAATATATAAATCGGATTGGTATACTGCAAAAAAAACACGAGGATTTATTAACATAAATCAAGTTTTTATCATTTGTTTCCTTAAAAATCCGCACCAACACCATAACCTTCTGTCCCACAGATCGAACGGGGAAAAATGGCATCACATCAACATCTATTTTATGTCAGTTCCGGTAACCCCCACTGTACACAAGCCGCCACGTACCGGTTTCACAAACCGGCACCTTCAGCCATCCATTTTTAACCGACGGGATGCAGCCGATACGTTCAATCGATGGGCACCGCATTGTAGTATGCCCCAGCAATACATCGTTTATTGCTGATCGATATCAAGTTTCGTTGGGATGACATCGTTTGTTTTGTATTTTACAGTTAGGCATCGGCGGGAAACACGGCACGCAGGTACACCCCTCAGCAACGTGCGTTCACATAGGAATGTTTTTACTAATTAGAGAGCTGTTCTCATTTGTATTGCGCCGCGTTTCGTTGCCCGATGTTCTATCGCAAACAAATGGTCTAACAACCTATTCGGTGTATTGCTATACACCTTCCGGAACAAGGGCTGACGCCCGGAAGATCCTGGCACCGGTCAACGGCGCCGGGATTCTCTTTTTAAGCTACGGCTTACCGTTGCCCGTACACATGCCTGCCTACGCCCCTGCACGAAGCGTTTGCGGCACCGATAAAAATTTTGCAAGCGCTGGAGAAAATTGATCTTCGTCAATTTAAAAAGAAAAGATGCAAGTTGGAGGTTTATCGCGCCCGAAAATCTCGTTCTAAGTTAGTAGAGGGCACAGCAACGCCTGAATAAGCCAATGGAAGATTTTCTGATCGATCAAATTGTTATGCTTCTTATCAAAAGCGTATCCGGTGAAGAACTGACCGAAGAGGAACGAATCCACTTAATACGCCTGCATGAACACCTGCAATTAGGAAGCAGTTTTTTGAAGAAGCTACTCGACATGGACCCCGATGAGCTGCTCGCGTATGCCGAGGGATGGATTCATGCCCAGGGTTTGACGGAGGATGAAACCACGGCCAGCGATGAAGATGGTGCATCGGACTTGGCAAGCCCTCCGGAGCAGGCCCCCGGATTCGGAATAACCTGGTCAAGCATGCTGCGCCAGTTCATCAGCATCAGTAATAGCTGACGGCGCGGGGCTGAGCGCCTTCACTCACCCATGCACGTAGCGTGGCTTGCTTAAACAGCCTGGCGTCAACTTAAAATTAAACTGGTCGGCGATCCCCTTTGTGTCCAGGGTATCAAGACGGGCGCCCCGCGCACCCGAAAAACGCAGCTCGATCCGGCCGCCGCC
>CBIHPC010000531.1:0-3364 GCA_966211305.1 uncultured Niastella sp. | reverse complement strand
GAACACTTATTGGACTCGGTGTTCGCATTGCTTGCTATGATTGAGCGTATGTGCATGCTATGTGCCTTGTGAGGCCCATGCCTGTACATCTTTTTCCAATAAGGACCCTGTCCTTGTTATAAAACATGCGTTTCTATCGTCACGGATCGATGTCTGATCACGACAATGTTTTGCCGCCTCGCTGCCGTCAAGCGCCAATGCGCTGTACTATAGCACTTTGTCGCGCCTTGCTTGTGCCTCATCTACGCACCCCACCCCGGCGCATTGTCAATACACATATACTATGGTTCTTGGCCTTTCGAATGCACTTTTGATCGTCCCGATCCGATCAGGATCCATTCCACACCAAGCATCCCAAAATAAGTGATGTTTTTGCTGGCCGCGCATCTTGTTTTCGAACCCAATCTACAGCCCGAGCGATGAAACAAAGTGTGAAACAAATTGCACAGTCGTTTTCCCCACCTGTCAAAACCCTTGTCTCACTCATTTCGGGCCCACATACCTTCACCGATCACTCACAGGGAGAAGCGGAATGCGAAAAAGACAGGATAAAACCAGCCTGAGCGCTGCTGCGAGCTCGCCGTATCGAGAGCTGGCTCGCTATGAAGGAAATTTTTTTGCGACTAACCAATGCAAGATTCGAACTCCTCATGGTCGAAAACCCCTATACACATTTTTTGGGCCATGGACATCTCTGCCCTTTTGCGCTGCAGGCGCTGTGTGACCCTGGCGTTTGCGAGAATGAACACGGATGTAGACGGATAGAAAATGGGGGCAGTGTTGTATGATGTACACGACACTATCCATGCAACAATGTCAGGAGGACGAGGCCTGCTGCGTTCACATCGTGATAGTGGAAACTGTGCTTTTTTCCACAAGCAGAAATGGAGTCAGAAAAAATGTCACGATGATCTCTGGAAAGTGTGGCACAGTACAACAGCATCTCATCCCATTACAGAATATCATATTTTTATGATACGAAACGCAGTATTGCTCTCAATTCAGCAGGGGGCAGAGTCTGCAGCTCTGCCAGCGCTGCTGCGAGCAGAGAATGCCTCGTGCTGAATGGAGGCCTCTCTCATCGATTCGGCCCATCCAAGTGTAACAGTATATACTAGTAAAGCATCCTGATTATGGCTGTGCCGTCAGATTTGTGTTTTGGCGTTTCCCTCGTTGAAAGCGAGTAGGTTGAATTTTCACCAGCAATAAGCACAGCGTTTTTTGGCTGGTAAACTGCATTTTGGCTTCATTCTGACCCTGCATTTGCAATCGGCTTCAGTTTCACTCATCGACATATGATGTCATATACATATCAATTATCCTGGACATGACTGCGTCGTCGAAATTCGCTTATCTCAATGTTTTCACATTCTGATCCCTATTTCTCGACGATTTTTTTCGCATTTTTGCGCTTTTGGCTGGGAGTTTCGACTTGAGCATTGGAATGAGGATTGCAAACGCAATCGGCGTCGATGGCTCACACCAAAACATGATGTCCTGCACATATCAACTACGAGCAAGCTGTTCCCGCCGTCAGATTGAGTCTAGCACAAACATTTGCAATGGTCACCCCGGCGCCGACGCATACTTTTCAGACTTTGTCATTTTTCACTTGGAAAAAAAATTCTCAAACGCAATCCAGAGGTAGGAGAGGCGCACAAAGTGACCTCCATATACATATCGACCACGCTGAAGATGATGGTGATGTCGAATCACGTCCATTGTTAAGATTTCGGCCTCACGCCCCTGCAGAGTACATGCGAATTTTGCACTTGCAAAAATTCGAACATCACGTGCACATGCGCGATTGAGCTAGATGTCCACATCCGCACCCCATATGATATAGTAAGGGGTTTTCACATATGCTGATGATGATTCCGGCGTCGGATGACACGTCCGGACAATATTCGAATATACAATCTTGGGTTTCCTATGGCGAAACCACTTGCATTCGCATTGTTCATTCATACCCACATGAATGACTATCGGTTCGAGGTGGAGTCGCGATCCACTTCGTATTTCCTGTCATAGCACATGTAGTTGATCATGCTATGACTGCCAGAGGGTGTGACAGACACAGAATTGCAGCTATAAGTTTGGATGAGTCGGTGAGGGTCATCCACACCCGGATCACGGATTCAGAACTATAACTTGCGATATATGTCTCGGCAATGTTTTCTTCATGTCTCGCATATACGGACGCGTATATGGGCTGACAGAAATGAAGATGGAAGACATCCACACACAGGGAATGGGATGAATTATGCATGTACACTGGGTCGATCCGTCCGACAGTAGCATATCATACATTCTAACATGCGCCTGCCGCATCACATGTATACAGAGGACTCACGGGTATGTTTTGTTGTACAGTTGCGTAACACAACCTACTCCTCTTCGATACGTTGTCTTCCTTGTCTATCCTGTTATATCAGTGTTAGGGGTGAACAATCGACGGCACACTTGTTGTCCGGATTGTACACGGAATTCAACTACATCGATATTGGTACGTACATGTACATGTACATCGTACAGCACACCACACGTGGCGCATCGCGCAGACACGTATATGAATTGATCATGTAGCATGGTTGAGATGTTAATTCTGTGTGATTGAAATTTATTCCACAGCGCGTCTCACTTCCGATTCCTAATTTCTGAATTGGTATATCATCATGGCTGGTTCTGTTGTCCCTATGCCTGGTGCATTATATTCATCACCACCTATTCCTGGTGATTTTGGTGGTATGGGAATTCCTTCTGGTATTCTTGCTACATGTCATGCAGTTACATCTGGTCCTGATCGTAACTTGTATTGGGTCTATGATGATATGAAATCATCTGATACAGCTATTCAAGCTCCAGTTCCGCGTGGTACTTGCTTCGAAACACGTGATTCAATTGCAGTATCTCAACACATTACCGATTTATCCCAATTATGTTCAACATGTAATCGTCGATTACAAACACATATGACAGCCACACAAGCATCAGCTGCATTTGCTGCTCATGCAATGGGATTTCCAGCAACACATGTTCGTGTTATTGTTCCACCTGCTCCTGGTGTTATTCATCCACCTGGTACTGCTGCTGCTCTTGGTATTATTGCACCAATTCCTGCAGTTGGCTCTGCCGCTGTTGCAGCTGCTTCACTTGTTATCACTGCTAACACCCCATCACAACCTCCGGGTCGTGAAGACTACAAAGTATTGATCACTATGGCTAACAATCGTACTAAATGGACATCTAAAACTATTGCACATGAATTCATGGCAAAATTAGAGACAGCACTTACCCAATCACCTATTGCCCCTACGAGTTGGATCTATTTTATTCCTATGATGGTATCTGAAGATGATCGTAA
>CBIHPC010000530.1:0-3379 GCA_966211305.1 uncultured Niastella sp. | reverse complement strand
GGTTTCAGATCATAGGTAGCCACTTTAGGTGAAGGGATCATTATACGGGATTCTCCTTCAAATGGCGTTTCGCGGCCGCCGCTGAAAAAGAAAGACACGTGCGGGTATTTTTCCGTTTCGGCTATACGGATCTGTTTCTTTCCGTTATTGGCCAGTATTTCGCCAAGTGTATTATTCAGGTTATCGTTCTCGAATACTACGCCTACATTTTTAAACGTTTTGTCGTATTCGGTCATGGTAGTGTAGTTAAGCGACAGTTTTTTCATGCCGAAATCGGGCATATCGGTTTGTGAAAGCACTTCGGTGATCTCACGGCAACGGTCGGTGCGGAAGTTGAAGCAGATCACGGCATCGCCGTCTTTTATAGTGGCCAGCGGTTGCTGACCGGCGTCGACAATAACCGTTGGTTTTATGAATTCATCGGTAACATTGGCCGCATATGATTGCTCAATAGCTTTCAATGCATCGGTTGCTTTTTCGCCAATACCATTTACCAGTGTGTCGTAAGCGAGTTTCACGCGTTCCCAGCGTTTATCGCGGTCCATAGCATAATAGCGGCCGCTTACAGAAGCAATTTTACCGGCAGTGGCGTTGAGGTGTTTTTGCAGATCGGTCACATAACCCAATCCGCTTTTGGGATCGGTATCGCGGCCATCGGTGAACGCATGAATAAAAACGTCGCTTACACCTTCCTGCTTACATAAGGTAACCAGCGCTTTTAAGTGATTGGTATGAGAGTGCACCCCGCCATCGCTAACCAGCCCTATCAGGTGCAGCGGTTTTTTATTCTCTTTGCTGTAACGGATGGCTTTTAACAGCACTTCATTTTTAAAGAAGGATTCATCGCGTATGGCAACATTGATGCGCTGTAATTCCTGATAAACGATACGGCCGGCGCCAAGGTTCAGGTGCCCCACTTCACTATTTCCCATTTGTCCGTCGGGCAGGCCCACCAACTCGCCGCAGGTTGTTAAAGTTGTATTAGGATATTTTGCGTATAAAGAGCTTACAAACGGAGTATTAGCGTTTTGTATCGCATCTGAAGATTTAACCTTTCCGAGGCCCCAACCGTCCATTATGACTAATATAGACTTATTATTTTGCATATAACAAAGTGATTATGTTTGGTTTGGTAAAGAAAGCTGCAAAGGTAAGGCAATGCGGCGGTAGTAGTAATTTTTGCCGACATTCTTACTTTGGCATATTTTTAGCGAATTTAGCGGTGAAAAGTAAAATTTGCTCAATTATGAAAAAGTATCTGGGATTTGCGATGGTAGCTGTTTCGCTCGTCCTGGTATCCTTTGCCCCCCTTTATTCTATTGATGACGTAGTAGCTGCTATGCGCACCGGTAATGCCACACAATTGTCGAAGTATTTCGATAGCCGGGTGGACCTTTCTTTACCGGGTAAAAGCGACAATTACAGCAAAAGCCAGGCTGAAATGATCCTCAAGGATTTTTTCAGCAGCAATACGGTAAAGAACTTCATCATAAAACATAAAGGGGAGCAAAATGGCTCCCAGTTCTGCATCGGTCTGTTGCAAACCAAAAATGGAAATTTCCGTACGAAATTCTTCATGAAGCAAAAGGGCGGCCAACAGGTTGTTCAGGAGCTTGGGTTTGAAGTAATGGAATAATAGTACACAAACCAGAAAAACATACTTGCCGCCGGAAGCAAAGGCGGGCAATAAGGCAGGGATAACAGGCGATTGGAATGGACTGAATTAAAATCCATTCTAATTGCCTGTTGTTGTTTGCGGTTGGTTTTATTACCCGTTGTACATTGCCGATTGATTACCTTTGTGAGTATGCTCACATTCAACGAACAGCTGCATCATTTAATTGAAGCGGCCCTCCAGGAAGACATAGGCGACGGAGATCATTCTACATTGTCCGTTATACCGGCCGATGCCAGGGGAAAGGCCGTGTTAAAAATAAAACAAGCCGGTACCGTAGCCGGTATGCAGGTTGCCGAAGCGATCTTCAGGTATAAGGAACCTTCCATACAGTTTACCGCACTTAAGAAAGACGGCGACTCTATGGAGGCCGGTGAACATGCTTTTGAGGTAACTGCAACCGTGCATACCATTTTACAATGTGAGCGGCTGGTGCTGAATTGTATGCAGCGGATGAGCGGCATCGCCACACTCACCCGTTTGTATACCGACAGGTTGAAGGGATATGCCACCCGCCTGCTCGATACCCGAAAAACAACACCCGGTTTTCGTTTACTTGAAAAGGAAGCGGTGCGCATTGGGGGCGGGCACAATCATCGTATGGGTTTGTTTGATATGATCATGCTGAAAGACAATCACATCGATTATTGCGGCGGGTTGGAGAAGGCCATTGAACGGGCCTGGCTCTATGTGCAGCAGGTTAAACCCGGGATAAAAATTGAAGTGGAGACCCGCAGCCTCGATGATGTAAAAAAGGTATTAGCCTTTGGGAAGGTTGATCGCGTTATGCTGGATAATTTTAGCCCGGAAATGCTTTCACAGGCGTTGAAGCTGATAAACAGAACCATTGAAACCGAAGCCAGCGGCGGCATTACGCTGGATAATATTACCGAATATGCTGCAACTGGTGTAGATTACGTTAGTGTAGGAGCGCTGATACATCAGGCTGCCAGCCTTGACCTAAGTTTAAAAGCTGTGGTAGTCTAATGTGATAATGCGATAATTTGATAATGTGATAATGGAATACAACTGCAAATTATAACAATGAGTAAGAAGAATAAACCCGACAATAAAGGATTCGTATACAGCACCGATCCCAATTTCAGGTTTGAAGAAGAACAGGAAGCTGTTCAAACACCTGCACCCGAACAACAGAAATTACGGGTATGGTTAGATACCAAACAACGCGCCGGCAAAGCGGTAACGTTGATAACTGGTTATGTTGGTACCGCCGACGACCTGGAAGACCTGGGCAAGAAACTGAAGAACTATTGCGGCACTGGCGGTTCGGCCAAAGACGGTGAGATCATTATCCAGGGCGACCAGCGCGAGAAGGTAATGCAATGGTTGTTGAAGAACGGATATAAGAACAGTAAAAAAGCCGGATAAACAATTGGCAATAGCCAAACCCCAAAATAGCCTCTATGTTTTGGACATTCTTATATGCCATAGTATTTGTTGCCACGTTTGGCGGCCTGGTATTTACCCTGCTGTCGCTGGTTACAGGCATATTGAATAAAGACCGGAGGATAATTGATCTTGGGCTCAGGTTTTTGCTGTTAACTGTAATTGCAGGTACAGTGTTATTTGTGATGGTGATGAGGCTGGGCGGAATTTTTTCTGAAAAGCTAAAAGATATTCTGGATCATTTATAGTTGTATCGTAAACCCTAACCCCTGAACATGGCACTCTTTTTCTTTTATT
>CBIHPC010000529.1:0-3381 GCA_966211305.1 uncultured Niastella sp. | reverse complement strand
GAATGCAGGGCATAAAAGAACACTGGAACCTGGGCAGCGAATGCGGTACAGGCAGCTTTACCAACATCAATCAGAATGCTGAAGTAATTGATATTGCCACACCTTACGACACTGTTTTATTTCAATTGAATATTCAGTTGAACGGCACATATATCGGTTATGGACAAGCTGGCAGGGCCAATGCCTCAAAACAGGCTGAAGTAGATCAATTGAATTACAAAAATAATAAAGCTGCAGCCGCACAGCGCGTTACTGTTAAAGGCAAGAAGCAATTGTACAATAATTCAAGCTGGGACCTGGTTGATGCCAGTAACGACGATGCCACTGTTTTGGATAAAGTAGCGTTGAACACACTGCCCGACGAGCTAAAGAACAAAAGCCGGAGCGAGATAAAACAGATCGTTGCCACCAAAAGCAGGGAACGTACAACCATCCAAAAAGAGATCTCAGCAGTATCGGTAAAGAGAGATGCATTTATTGCTGCAGAAAAAGCACGCCGGTCAACAAAAACGAATGAACGAACACTGGAGAGTGAAATTGAAAAAATAATCAGGCAGCAGGCACAGAAATACAATCTGAAAATACAATAACGGCAAGGACGGTTCTCGCAATATAAAAAGCGGAGGTAGTTAATGCATATAATGCGACTAACTATCTCCGCTGATTTTTTAATAAAGCTGCTTTAGAACGGAAGATCGTCGTCACCGCCCGATGATGCAGTGAAAGATGTTCCCTGTACATCATTATAGCTGGCGCTGGTGTCGGGGCCTGAGCTGCCGCCTTTTTTACCCATTTTCCATGCCTTTACGTCGGTGTACCAACGGCCATTGTATTCCCGGCTTTCCACATCAAACGAAACATCAACCAGATCGCCGGTTTTAAAGCTGCCCATATCAATTTTATCGCCCCAAACAGCGATACATACCTTTTTAGGATACTGATCGCCGGTTTCAAGAATAAATTCCTGTTTTTTCCAGGTGCCATTTTTTCCCTGGCCCGATTGAACCGGTAAGAACTGAATAATTTTGCCGCTGATGTCCATAAGTAATATTTTTCCTTTATACCGGCCAAAGGTATGTTTACGATTTCCATTTTCAGAAAAAGAAACCGCACAATTTTTTAACAGCTTTAAAAAGGAATACTATCCGGGTCAACATCCTCCACATCATCATCATAATGATCTTTGAGGCCCAGCTCTTTACAGGTGCACCATTCATTGAACGGACAGGAAGGCGGGTCGTACGAGCAAAATTCAATGGTTTCAAAGCCGTTTTCCACAATGGCTACTTTTCTTTCAAGTACGCTTACGAGCAGATTATATTTTTGGGACGCCGGTAATTTCTCAGGCATTTCTACCCCGATATTCCAGGTAAATAACAGTTTTTCAAACGCAAGGCTCACCGATTCCATTTGCTCATCGGTAAGTTTTTCCGCCGGCGGAAACTGTTCTCTCTGTAAACCGCTATAGTAGCTGAAATCATGTTCCGGTTCATTTTCGAGCCAGCGCTCCACTTCCTCAAAATATCGCTCAACGGCTTCCACATCATTTTCGGCGGATGCTGATGAATACGTTTCAGGTTGTTCCTCCCGGCAGGCTTCGGCAATATCAGAAAGCAGGTGGTTAATATAGGACTGCATACAACAAAACTTCTATTATGCAAGCATAATCGTATTTTATAATTAGTTCAAAAGCGATCAAAACCAATTAGATTGAAAAAACAACCGTTTCATTAAGGGTTTAATTCTTCGAATGCAGCGCTGGCTGCGCTATGAAATATAACGGCGGAAAAGGATTGTACTATAGCCCATACCGTTATATTCTGGCTTTATATATTAAATGGAAAGTTAATTAATTATTGCAACAAAAAAAAGCCCCGATCAGTTCGGGGCTTCATTTAAAAAAATTTACAAAAAGGTATTCTCACGCTGCCATCCGGTTATGCAACTGATCGCCTATTGCGTCAGCTACCTTCGGCGGAATATTATTCGCGGCAGTACCTCTGTCGATGGCCGTTACTTTCTTCAATTCCGGATGCCATCCAAAAATATACACGGGACTTCCATTTACACTTACCCGGTATTGCGTTTCCATGGTGTAGGTTTGAAAAGAGGTGGCTTTTACAAAAAACGGAATATTGTCAACCATCATTTCAAACTCCTCAGTTCTCGTTCTTGTTGTGTTCTTTCTTGTGTTCATAAGAACCCTCCTTTTTAAATGTAATAAAAACGGTAATTTCCCAACAACTATGCCGGAATAGCCAGGCAGGTAGCTGGTAGTTTTACTTTAAAACATTTTTAATTGAAGATCCTCCGATCAACAAGTTATAAAAGCAACCTACCGGTAAGTGGGTACTTTTAACAACGTTATGTGGAAACGATGGTACTATGACCCTCTTTGAGCACGACCAGCCACACGTGTTGATTTGGCAGCTCCTTTGGTGTTACTTTTTCCTTTGGTTGGAATGGGCGCTTTGTTGCCTGTAGTTGGACTGCCTTTCTTTTTGTCTTTATTCTTATTTGTGTTAAACAGTGACATAATTAACAATTTTAAACATGTAAAGTTACAAAAGCCATTCAACATCGAATAACTGACCAGGAAGTTCAATATAACGAATTACCGCTTACAAACGTATGCCCCAATGTTTTATAATCACAATTTGGGAATTTTTTATAAAAAAAGCCATCCTGCAACAGATGACTTTACGTTTTTCATGGCTTAAACTTTCTACTGAAACTTACTAACCCGGAATATTCAGCCTGTACTGATCCTGCCTTACAACATACTAACACTTGTTGTTCTACAATCGCCTGTAATTCAAAGACTAACAACCACACGCCGATAGTTATTCGGTAACACTACGCAAATTTACAATAATTTTCTTAAAACATTCACGACAACAGAATATTATTCAGAAATACCCTACTTTTACAGAAAATTCATCGGAATGGATGTTGTTTTAGATAATACAGATCTCCAGATCCTCGAGCTTATGCAAGCCAACGCGCGTATTTCTAATGCCGACCTGGCCCGCGAATTAAATATGGCGCCTTCTGCCGTACTTGAAAGAGTTAAAAAACTTGAGCAGAAAAAAGTGATCCAGGGGTACACTACTCAAATAAACCCTGCCACTATTCAACAGAAATTACTGGCCTTTATTTTTATTCGTTCTTCAGAAGGGTTTACCTGCAGCAGTAATACGGCACAGTCGCTGGCGGCTATACCTGAGGTGCAGGAAGTGCATCATATTGCCGGCGAAGATTGTTATCTGATAAAGGTGCGTACCGCAGATTCTTCATCACTGATGAACCTGATGCGAACGCAACTGCAAAAGATCCCTAACATCGCATCCACTAAAACAACCATCGTTTTGGAAACCGTGA
>CBIHPC010000528.1:0-3390 GCA_966211305.1 uncultured Niastella sp. | reverse complement strand
AGCGTGTTCCTGAAAAAGTTCATCTTCTTTTATGTGATGACGCTGCCCTTCAGCTTTGTGATCAGCCTCGGGTATATTGCCATACCCGTTGTTGCGTTTATCTTCTATGTACTGGCCAGCCTCGAGCTGATCGCCGAAGAAATAGAAGACCCTTTTGGCGGCGACGAGAACGACCTGCCCATGACCAAAATGGCTTCGAATATAAAAAAGCACGTGGCTGAGATCCTGAACTAAGCCCCGCGTTATTCGTAAATAGAATGAAAGATTGTTTTCAGCTTATCATTGCCGGTTGTAACAGCCGGCATTTTTTTTATCTGCTCTTCTATATTTCTTATACGGTCTTTAAATACCGGGTGTGTACTAAGGAAAGAAGCGGTTTCAGCACCACCGCCGCTTGCTTTCTGCAGCATATTCATCAGCTTTACCATACCCTGTAAATTAATGTTGTTCTTTGCCATCAGTTTAAGCCCGTTGTCATCGGCTTCCGTTTCCAGCGAACGGGAATACTCCAGGCTTTTTAACGCATTTGCATTGTCAACTACCACGGCCGTAATACCTGTGTCGTTCCCAAAAAGCAGCGCCAGGAACATTTTGCGGGAAAGATCGCGGAAGATATTGCGCAGGGAATGGCGCAATCCAACATGGGAAGACTCATGCCCCAGCAAAGCTGCCAGTTCTTCGGGTGTTTTCATTTCATCAAGAATGGTGCTGTATACGACTATATGTCCGCCTGGCATGGCAAAGGCGTTCATTTCATTCGATTCCACAACGGTTATGGTAACAGGGTAACCAACATCGTAATGTAGTTCTTTATAAAACTCGTTCAGGATAGCCGTTTTATTTGCATCGACCTTGTACTGGCCTATCATCGACTGGTACATTTGCTCGCCCATACTGATCTCCGCTTCCTTTGAAAAACCGCGGGCAATGCGTTCGCCCAGCCAGGGAATGAACCACAGGTAAAGGCCAAGCAGGATACCGAGAATGATCAATGCAATTATCGACAGCTTGGTCCACACACTGCCCAGCACCCGGCCCGGTGCATTGCCGAAGGCGCGATGATGCGAGAGCGTTCTTCTAAGCGCCAGTATCAATAGTTCGTCGCGAATGCTCAGGCGTTCCGTTTCTCCCCTGTTGTTTCTATATTGTAACTCGCTTTGTATGCTTTGCTGTTGAAAACCGGTAATATCTTTGGTTAGCCAGTTCACATCTTTTTGCTGGTTATTTTCATCGAAATACCGGATGGTGATGGTAACGGCCGATAAAAAAATGGTAGCCGTGTAAAAACGGCCCGCCGCATCATGGTAAGTAGCAGAATAGGTAGTCATATTGGCACTAATATACGAAGTAAGTTAACGAGTTAACCCGTTGATGAGTTAACTCGGTTATGTGTTGACGGGTTGAAAAGGGTAAGTTCGAAGGACCAATACCAAACTCATATTCCAGGCACAAGATCAAAATAACAATACCTGGTTGTTTTGGGCGTTTTGGGATTTTGAGATTGTTTTTCGAACTTGAGAACTTTGATGCCTGGAGACTTTGAGATCTTGAATTTGGAATTTGAGATTTTCTTATATACTTCGGTCTTAAATTTGATTATAGAAAGTCTTTCCCGACTATGAAATACATTATTCCTGTAGTAGCTATATTCTTCTGTATCACAGCCTGTAACAGCAGCAAAAAAGTAACTATTCAACCCACGGCCGAAACGCCTTCGCGGCTTTTACCGCCATTGCCTTCTTCCATTATCAACATTCCGTTCAAAATTAATATGAAGCCGTTGCTGGCAATGATGGATTCGGGCACTGCCAAAGAATTCACCAATGACCAATGGCCCAACTATACCCCATCGGGTTGCGATTTTCGTTATAAGTTCCGTTTTGTGCGGTCGCCCTTTACCTTTAGCTGTGTCAATAATAAAGTAATGATCGGTTTCAGGGGCAATTACCAGATTGCTGGCAGCAAAACGCTGTGCACATTCGATAAACAGGTATCGCCCTGGGTTAACGGCAGTTGCGGATTTGGCAATGAACCATTGCGCCGGGTCGATCTCAATATCAGCTCTATCCTTACCCTGCTGCCCAATCACCAGTTGCTTACCTCAACGAAACTCGATAAACTGAACCCGCTCGACAAATGTGAGGTCACCCTTATGCAAACCGATCTTACGGGTGAAATAATGGACAGTATCAAATCATCTATTGAAACGTATTGCGGTTCCTTCGACAAATTTGTTCAAACCCTAAACAACAACGACCTACTGCGCCAGTGGCGCACCGGCGGCAGTCGCGTAATGCCCATCAGCACCTATGGATTTTTAAATTTAAACCCCTCCATGCTGCGGGTGAGTAAATTCAACGTGTTCAGGGATACCTTGTATTTTTCCATTGGCTATACCGGCCAGCCGAAATTCTCTTCCGACAGCCAGCGGCTGGTAACGCATGCCGCCCTGCCGCCCATCAGTGAAAGTAATTACGTTACGGGCATCAATACCAGCCTCGACGCCGTGTACCAGTACAGCTTTTTCAACAAGCTGATGAATGACAGCTTACGCAACAAACCCTTTGAAGTGGAAGGCCGCACTTTTGTGATAAAAGATGTAAACGTGAGCGGCACCAACGATGGCAAAATACAGGTTGATGTTTCTTTCAGCGGTAACCGCAAAGGTGTATTGCACCTGAAAGGAACACCCCTGCTCGATGTAGAAAAACAGGTGCTCAGTATGCCCGATGTAAGTTTTGCCGTAGATACAAAAGATATGATGGTGAATATAGCCAAGGCATTGTTCCGCAAAAAGATCATGAAACAACTGGCGAACCAGTCGGTACTTGATATTGCGGCGCTGATTAATAAAAACAAGCCGGCTATTGAGGCCAGGTTAAATCAATCGGTAACTCCCTGGATGAGCACAACGGGCACTTTCCAGGAATTCCGCCTGGTGGGTTTGCTACCGCAGAAAGATTACATTCAGGTACAGGCATATATTCGCGGCACGTTGATGGTGGTTGGTCAGCCGCCGGCGAGTATGCTGAAGAAGTAGGGATCAGGTTGACGAGTTGACATGTTAACTAGTTGACAAGGAGGCTGTTAAACAGATTGGTACCGCCGGATCTAAAACGTGAAAAGCTATTGATCGTCACTGCTTGTCATTAAGTTTACAGAATACTTCCGGTAAGATCTTTTTTATTCAGACTGCCTGAAACTTCAGGCTTCTACCTAATTCCCAATTTCCTTTTTCGGCTTCTACCCAATTCCTGCATCCAGATTCCCGATTCCTTTTACCGCCCGAACCTTACCTTTACAAAAGAAACATTTTTTAACATTTTCCGCTCCCGAGGCAACCTGCGAACCCTTTCCTGCGTAATGGCCATTGAGTTATGAAAAACAAAT
>CBIHPC010000527.1:0-3404 GCA_966211305.1 uncultured Niastella sp. | reverse complement strand
CCGAGATCTACTGCACCATTGTTGTTAAAATCATCTTTTATCCATTGTATTTCCGTCTTACAAAGAAAAATACCATGATCGTACGCGATGACAACGACAGGGAACACGAAATACGCGAAGTTTTCACCCGACCGCACCAGTTCCTCGAATACACGCAAAGTTATTTCCTGCTCAATGAAGGCTGACCTGGTAAACCCTGACCGCTTACCATTAAACCGACCACACCATGACCAAAGACAGTGGCTTTCAGCGGCATACACTGCAGGCAGTAGGTGCTTTCAAAGAACTCCTCGACGACCATTGCGCCAATGGCGATTACGCCCATCTGGTATCGGCCCGGGTTGGTGTAAACAGAAATGTATTTCAAAAGGCATTTAAAAAACAATATGGCATTTCCATCCGCGATTACAAGCTCAACCTGAGAATGGAACGCAGCAGGCAATTACTGCAAGCCGGTAAGGATATAAAGGAAATATCGCTGACATTACATTATACAACCGCCCGCGCATTCAGCTTCGCATTTAAAAAACATTATGGACTAACGCCAACGGCGTATGCGGAATCGTTGGTGTAGGGGGTGTTCTGCCTGACGCAATAACAACCCTCCTATGCTGTTTCATCGCAATGGAGCCTTGTTGCCGGCATTTTCGTCGTTTCAATCGTACATTGCCCCATTTTGCTTTAAATCAATTTTTTCTTATAATAAGCCTCTTCAACTGAAATACGTGAAAAACACCCTGTTTTTTTAAGTCAAATATTTGTAATCTCGAAACCACGCAATGTAGACTTATTAGTTAACCCCAAAACAAACACATATGGACTTCAAAGATGAAATAAAATTGTTTGGCGACAGAGTTGAAAAACTCAAAGATCAGATCCAAACTGAAGAGGCTACTAAAAATGCCTTTATAATGCCTTTTATCAAGGCGCTAGGTTACGATGTGTTTAACCCGTTTGAAGTAATGCCTGAATTCATTGCAGACATTGGCATAAAAAAGGGCGAAAAGGTTGATTATGCCATCATGCGGGAAGGGGAACCATGTATTTTGGTTGAATGCAAACATTGGCGAGAAAGCCTTGATCCACATAACTCGCAATTATTTCGGTATTTCCATACTACCTGTGCAAAATTCGGGCTCTTATCAAACGGTATAGTATACCGTTTCTATACCGATTTGGTAGAACCAAACAAGATGGATGAAAAACCCTTTTTTGAGTTTAATGTAACAGACATTAAAGATAACCAGGTTGAAGAGCTAAAAAAATTCCATAAATCCTATTTTGATGTTGAAAGCATACAAAACACGGCCAGTGAGTTAAAGTATATGAACGAATTGAAAGTGCTGATCAATGCCGAATTCCAGAACCCTTCGGATGGCTTTGTACGGCACTTCGCCAAACAGATCTATAACGGTATTTTGACATCCAGATTGATGGATCAATTTACCAACTTAACCAAAAGATCAATTCAACAATATATAAACGACCTCATAACAGAAAGATTGAAGTCAGCGCTAAAAAAGGAAAACGAAGAGCAAAACACAGTTGAAGCAGAACCTTCAAACAATCAACCGGATATCAAAGAGGTAAAAATAGAAACAACGGCTGAGGAGATGGAAAGTTTTATGATAGTAAAAACGATCATGCGTCAAAAAATTAAAGCTAACCGAATCGCCTATCGTGACGCACAATCTTACTTTGCTATTCTTTTAGACGATAACAACCGTAAAACAATCTGCAGATTATATCTAAATGGGTCAAAAAAATATCTTGGCACATTTGACGACAATAAAAAGGAAACAAAAAACGAACTATCCAGCCTGGACGACATATTCAACTACGCAGACCTGCTTCACAACACAGTGGCAATATATGATAACGAAAAAGAAAAGCCGCAATTGAATAAGATAAACGATGCAACCAGTAATTAAGCAAGACAAATAAAAAGCCCGGAAGGGCTTTTTTGATTATTTTGATACTAACTGGAAGTTTATGACATTATCAACTTACAAACTACTCCACCACCCACTCATGCACCCCCGTAGCATTATCAACCGGCAACTGCACTTCGAGCTTTAATGCGGTAGTGTTCACCGGCTCAAACTTCACTGAATTGTACTTATCTTTTGCTATTTCATAATCAGTCGTATTCTTAACCGGCAGCCATTGCCCGTCTTTTTTATAGTAAATGGACCATTTGGCCGGAATGCGGCAACCGCCCCAGGGACCGTCATCGAACCAATACACCTTACAGGAAGAAACGGTTTGTTCGCCTTTAAAATCATATTGGATCCATTCGGTGGTGTTCTTTTTGGGCCACCAGTGAAAATAAGGCACTGAGTTATCTTTTGAATCGGCGGGCTCAAACTGATCGTTCACCGAAATAATACTTCTCGATTTAATACTGGCCGTTACCTTACTGGTATATGCTATCGTTGGCGCAGGCTGCGGACGCGATGCAGCCACTGTATACGGGATCCACACCTGCATTTCACCGGGCCCGCGATTATCCCAGGCATAATAGGGAATAGCAGTCACCGTTTGCTTACTTGTGATCAGTTCTGTAGTATTCAATTGGCGTTTGGCGCCCGTACCCGCCATGGTAATGCGATTGATTCCATTCAGCACATCGGCGGCATAACTTACCTGCATAGGGGCAGCTTTATCCACAACGATATTCTGAACAAGACTGTCCTTGTTATCCCAGCCTTCCAGGCAATACACAACCGGCCCGTATTGAATCGCAAACCGGGCTTCATCGGCTTTTACTTTTTCATTGGCATATATATGCTGTGGCTGCATGGGCAGTTCTACTGTGATCTGATCGCCTTTCCGCCAGGTACGCTGTAATACGGCATAACCTTTTTCGTTTTTTATGGTTACAGGTTTACCGTTCAGGTGGATGGTAACTTTTTTCGGTTGTTCGGCAATGGTGTACAAACCGCCGGGAACAGGTTTTCCTTCGGCCCAGCCGGGAATACGAATATGCAGGGTAAACGCAGTCGGCCTGACCACATCAACCCGCAGGGCAATATGTCCGTCCCAGGGATAATTAGTGGTTTGCGTAAGCTGCACCTTCCCCGCCGGCAACTGCATGTAACTGCTATTGCTCATGAAAAGATTCACATACAAATTGTTCTTATTCTGCGCATATACATAACCCGGTACGGAGGGCAGAAAACGGGTCATATTCGAAATACAGCAGGCGCAGGAGAACCAGGGACTGCGATCATGCTGCCCTACCGAAGCAAGCGGATTGGGATAAAAGAATTTTGTGCCATTTAACGACATTCCCGACAACAACCCATTATAGAGCGTTCTCTCCAGCACATCGATATACTTCGCATCACCATGCAACAGGAACATGCGGTTGTTCCAATACACATTGGCAATGGCCGCGCAGG
>CBIHPC010000526.1:0-3409 GCA_966211305.1 uncultured Niastella sp. | reverse complement strand
CCATCGCCAATATTATAGCCCACACCTTACAGGTTCCCTTTTATACGCTCAGCGCAATAAGCGCAGGGGTAAAAGAAGTACGGGAGGTAATTGCAGAGGCCAAAGAAAAAGAGCGGGCCATTTTGTTCATAGATGAAATTCACCGTTTCAATAAAGGACAACAGGACGCGCTGCTGGGCGCCGTGGAGAAAGGTGTTGTTACGCTTATAGGCGCCACCACCGAAAACCCTTCTTTTGAAGTGAACAGCGCCCTGCTTAGCCGTTGCCAGGTTTATGTATTGAAGCCATTACAGGAGCACAACCTGGTTAGCCTGCTGCAACATGCCATGGCCGCAGATGCACAGCTGCAGCAAAAACACATAGAGCTGAAAGAAACGACTGCGCTCATCACCATTTCCGGCGGCGATGCCCGCAAATTATTGAACCTGTTTGAGCTGGTAGTTGATACCATGGGCCAAACAGCCATAATTACCGATGACGCCGTAATGGAAATTGCGCAGCAACGCATTGCATTATACGATAAAAGCGGCGAACAACATTATGATATCATTTCCGCATTTATAAAAAGCATGCGCGGCAGCGATCCAAACGGCGCCGTATACTGGCTGGCACGTATGATCGAAGGTGGCGAAGATGTAAAATTCATCGCCCGCCGCATGTTGATACTGGCCAGTGAAGATATCGGCAACGCCAACCCCACCGCCCTGGTTATGGCCAATGCCACATTTGAGGCGGTAAATAAAATAGGTTATCCCGAAGCCCGCATTATTTTATCGCAATGCGCCATTTACCTGGCCACTTCTCCTAAAAGCAATGCCTCCTATGTTGCCATCAACGACGCCATTGCCGCCGTTCGCCAGCACGGCGACCTGCCTGTACCCCTGCATATTCGCAACGCGCCCACCGGCCTCATGAAAAAACTCGATTACGGCAAAGGATATAAATACTCGCACGATTATGAAGGCAATTTTTCAAGCCAGGAATATTTGCCGCCACCGCTTACCGGCCGTAAATTTTTCAACCCCGGCCATAATGCCCGCGAAGAAGAGCTGAGAAAATTCCTGAAAAACTTCTGGAAGGACAAGTATGGGTATTGAGAAGATACTAATTTATACTTACCATATATTACTTTAAACCAACTACCAATACAGGTGAACCATATAACCTTTATACACAAACCATTCAGCGAACTCACACCGTATGAGTTGTATGCGATCTTAAAATTACGCAGTGAAGTATTTGTAGTTGAACAAAATTGTGTTTTCCTCGATGCAGATGATAAAGATCAGGTATGCATCCATGTAATGTGCTGGCAAAATGATCTGTTAGCCGGCTATACAAGGCTGGTGCCTGCAGGAATTTCCTACGAAGAACAGTCGATCGGCCGTGTGGTTACCTCACCGAAAGTAAGACATGCAGGTATAGGAAAACTACTAATGAATTATTCCATTCGTACTACATACGACGTGTTGGGGAAATCTACGATCACTATCGGTGCGCAATTTTACCTCCGTAATTTCTACACATCATTGGGATTTCAACAATGTAGCGACATCTATATGGAAGATGGGATTCAACATATTAAGATGTTTTTACCATTTAATAAGTAAAAACACCACATCGGAACATTAATTTGGATATTTTTTAAATGCTGCACACAAGAAACAAACAATTCTGCGTTTATTGTATGTGTGACTGGCGTTTACTATTTTAGCGCCGGAATTCTCTGACCGTCTGAAAACTAAATCTGATATTCAATGAAACAATTTTTACACTCTGTAAGGAGGTGTAGCTTGTTGTTACTCGTAAGTGCAGGTAGTTGCATTTCTTCCTTTGGCCAGACTGAAGGTTCCTCCGTCTTCGAAGCTGGCATTTCTCTTGGACCTTCTAATTTCCTCGGCGACCTCGGTGGTAACGCCGGTAAGGGTACCAAGTTCATTAAGGACAATAACTTCCCAATGACCAAATTCATTTTTGGTGGCTATCTTACTTATCAGCCGAATGAGTGGCTGGGTTTCAGATTAGCTATTAACAGAGGGACTATTGAAGGTGATGATGCAGTTATTAAAGGTAAAGGCGGTCTTGAAGAAGCCCGAAAATACCGTAACTCCAACTTCCGCTCGCGGATAACCGAAGGTATGTTACTGGCAGAGATCTATCCTACCGTTTTTCTTGAAAGCGATCCCAGCGATGTTTGGGGCAGACTGAGACCATACCTTGTAGGTGGTATCGGCTATTTCAAATTCAATCCGCAAGGAACCGATCCGCTGACCAAAGAATGGGTTGATCTGAAACCTTTACGTACCGAAGGACAGGGTTTACCACAGTTCCCCGGCCGTAAGGAATATAAACTTACAAGTCTCAACATTCCTTTAGGTTTTGGCGCAAAATACTTCCTCAGCGAATCTGTAAACCTGGCGCTTGAAGTGCTGCACAGAACTACATTTACCGATTATCTCGATGACGTAAGTACAACCTATGTTGATCCTGCTGTTTTCTATGCCAATATGCCTTTAGCCCAGGCTCAGCTGGCTGAAAGAATGGCTAACAAAAGCGGAAACTATGGAGCTACCACACAATACGCACCCGGTTCGAAAAGAGGTACATCATCTAATAATGATGCATACTTCTCTGTTAACCTGAAATTAGGTTTCAGATTAGGCCGCGGTGGTAATGACTATAGCTCTACCCGTTGCCCGGTAAGATTCTGATTGTTACAATTCCGTATTCAAGATACTGTTGATCCGTACCCTTTTGAAAACATTTGGCCTCTGACGAGGTAGCCAATCTGGAACCCATGAACCCGTTTGAAACCGTAAGAAAGCATTTAAACATCCGTACTTTACCCGCACTGCTGGCGATAGCGATATTGTTTGCAGGCAATGCTTCTGCCGGTTGCCCATTATCAGTACCTGCATATTCACAAGATACTATTCTGGTTCAAAAGCAAACTACCAGTAAAAAGCATAGAATAAAGCTGTATTCCGATACGGAACAGGACGTTCTATTCTTTAGTGTGCGTGGAACGGAGAAGAAAGAATACCAGCTGTTTTTATTCGATGTTGCCGGCAATTTAATAAGGCAGGCAAATATCAAAAACAAGCAAACTACTGTTATTGACAATATTGAAAAAGGCAATTACCTGTTCGAAGTGTTCAGTGATGATGAGCGGCTCGAGAACGGTCAGGTGATCATTCGATAAATCGGTTGCCGGCAACGGCAGCTAACAAACAAGCTCTTTGCTACCACAACTTATAAACCAATAAGCTGCAGGGAAATTAGTAAAATCCATATATCCGGTTGAGTCAAAACCTGATCCGTTCCCTATTTATTAAGTACCCTGAAACACAAAGATTTTATTAATCACTCCCTGCGCTTGCTTATTGGCTTTTTTCAACTTCTTCTGGTT
>CBIHPC010000525.1:0-3410 GCA_966211305.1 uncultured Niastella sp. | reverse complement strand
ATGGGCTTGGTGAAGTTGACACAAAAAAACTTTGGCTCTACCGGGTACTTATGCTTGTTTTTAAGATAAAGGTTATAGGTCAGGTTTGTTAGCTCCGGATATTTGAAATCAAACACGAATTGGGCGAACGACTTATCGCTCAACTGCCGGAGACAGTTTTCGATAACATAGAAAGATTTGCCACTGCCCGGGGAGCCTAACGCCAACAGGCCCCTCCTGGGGTTGACATAATTGATCCACATCTTCCGCGTCCTGCCTTTTAAGGTATACACCGCCGGAAGATTGATGGAATAAGGATTGGTCAGCAGTCGTTCCTCCTGCGGGAATGTTTCGTTCGCCCGGTTAAAAACCTCATTACTCAATTTACTCTTAATGATCCTGGAAAGCGTTACGCCGCCCGTTAAAATCAGCAGGTAGCCGGTCCCGG
This sequence comes from uncultured Niastella sp., assembly GCA_966211305.1. Lineage (GTDB taxonomy): Bacteria > Bacteroidota > Bacteroidia > Chitinophagales > Chitinophagaceae > Niastella. Next base: position 2,983 of record CBIHPC010000525.1, on the reverse strand, counting down.
TAAGCGCCATGTACAGCTGGGCCACCTGCGTCAGCTCCAGTCCTTTTATGGACAGCACGAGCCCGCTTATAAAATAGACCAGCAGCCCGCAGCCAATATAGACATAGGACGTCCGGTAATTGGATTTTGGACTTTTCCTTCCTTTTGCCCCGACGAGGGAAATCGCCAGGAAAAGAAGGGACACCAGTTTTGAACCATTGAAGTGTTTAAAAAGGCCCGAACGGCCAATGTTTGCCAGGAACCGATCGCCAATGGTGTGCGTCAATTCCCATTGCTCAAAAGCCCCATAGCAGTAATAATAAAAGTGAATGATTAAAATAACGATAGAGATCATGCGCGTCATGTCAATGATCTTCCGTAGCCCCATTTCATTCTCACCTGTCATTGCACCCATAAATCCTCCTTTTTGTTATAAGTGAAGTCTTCTTTTTTTGCGTTTTTTCTTTTGTGCCGGTTGATCATAGGGTACCTGATCCGCCCCCGGTTCGGGTTGTAAAAGCACCTCAAGCGGGCCCGGCCCTGTGAACGGCAATACCCCTTGCTTTTCGCCTTGTTTGGACTGCTGCTCTTTTTCCTTTACAGGCAGGCGTGGCCGCACCTTCGGTTGTTGAGCCGGTTTAGGTGTTTGCTCCTGCTTCTGCGTCGTTTGCGTAGGTTGCTGTTTTTGCTGAAGTGTTGGCGTAGCGTCCTGCTTTTGGGTTTTTGTCCGCAGTCGTTCCTGGATGGCGGCGGCACTGTAATTCTTATGCAGATCGCTGCCTTTGAAGACTACCTTTTTCTTGTGGTCCACGACGGTCAAACCACCGACCGAACCGTCCTTATTATGGCGTAGCACCAGTTGGATGTTTTCCTTTTTCAGAGCGGCCTGTAAGTCGTCAAGCGTGGTGACTGTGCTTTTCATCAAGGCCAGGTCAATGGCGTTCTTGATCCGCTGTTTCAGCGGCGCCCGAAGCGGCGCATTTTTATCGAAGCGTTTCTGCAGGTACTTCATCGTCGGTTTGAGGTACAGATCACTCGCCTTTATAGGTACGCCAACCATTTTTCCCCGTTCATCCAGGACACGGTAGACAAGGCCGTTATTTTTGTACACCCGCGACTTTTCGCTGCCCTGGTCGGCCACTACGTTGTAATGCCGAAGCACGGCGTTCAGCTCCGGTAGTGAGGTATAATTATAATAAGGCAAAACCGTGTCCAGCACGTTCGTAATGGCGCGCTTCATTTCGCTTCTGCCGTATTGGACTTTGGCCGTATCCACCGGCTTTAATTCAAAGTGTTCCTTCTGCTTGCGGCTGTCTGCCTTTACGAGCCTGAATTCATCTTCCAATTGGCGGCGGGCAGGTTCGGAAACATTCTTTCCGATATTGTGGGTGTTGATCGGTTCCCCATCCTCTTTTATGATCGTGGAAACGATGTAGGCTAAGCACCCGGCGCCTTTCTGTATTACTACAGCAGGATTTCCAAGAACTCGCCCCCGAACCGGACTTACACCTCTCAGCGTATCCGGCTCTCCATTAATATTATCAGTCCATCGTTCCATTATGTATTCTTTTATGGCATTTAATACATACAGCTAATGTCTTCCTGTTTCTTGCAATCATATGTTTTTCCCAAAGTTCTTTTCCTTGTAAACCTTTGAGCTTTTTAACATGATGCATTTGCAGATTATCTCTTTCACCACAATATTCGCATTGTTGTGCTTTTAGCCTATCTATCAGACTTGTTCTTGAAGCAATTTTTTGCGTTTGCGGCAATTGATCAGAAAGCATTATTATGTTAGCGGGCTTTTTCTTAAAACCTTCATTATAGAAACGTCTGTATTTAGTTACACCCTTTTTAGTGGTAAATGGAATCATGAACTCCTTGTTGAAAGTGAACTTATCTATGATTACTTTCTTGGTCGTTCTATATTTACAGGCGTATGTTTTGTACATACTGTATTCCATAATGTTGTAAAAAGAATCCAATGTGTAGCTGTTATTAGCGATGGCGTAATAGTTATATAACCCACGTATCTCAGCGTTATATTGATCTATAATTTCAAGATCATCGTTATTTCGCATACATGGGCGGGATTTACACTTCCAGATTTCTTTACCATTGTGATGTGTGATCGTCATGGCGTCGTATTCCAAAAGTTTTTTCTTCATTGTTTCATTAGTGATATTTAAAACAACTTTAGAGCCGTAAACTCTCATACTAAAGCCATCTTTTCTTTTTTTAGCTTCGTTTGATTGACGAACAAAAACATCAAAGCCCAAGAACTTTGCAGGTTTCTTTGCATTGGTGATTAAGGTTTTTTCATCGGACAATTCCAGTTTTAAGGTATCAGACAGATAATGTTTAATATCCTCTTTGACCTTTCGGCAGTCATCCTTGGTACCTATAATTCCAATCAAAAAATCGTCGGCGTATCTAACATATTTCAGCCTTTTAAAATTCTGATCCATGTCATTGCCATACTTTATTTGCATACGCTGCTTTCTGGTAGTCTTGAACTTTTCTAATAACTGCTGTTTTACCTTTGGATTATTTACGGTTTCAATCTTCCTTCTGATTCGATCAGTGCGAAGTTTAAGCCTTGCCCATTCCTGATTCGCCCTTCTTTGTTTCCCCTTATTGAACTGCAGAATATACTCGTTTATGTATTTGTCCAGTTTATCAAGATAAATATTGGCCAAAATCGGGCTCACAATTCCGCCCTGCGGGGTACCGCTGAACGTGTTATGAAATCGCCATTCTTCGAGATATCCGGCATTTAAAAACTTTCTTAGCAGTCGCAAAAATCTGTTGTCTGCTATTCGCTCACCAAGAATATTTATCAATACATCATGATTGATGTTATCAAAAAATCCTTTAATGTCGCCTTCGATAAACCATTTTGTCGCTGTGAAAGTCTTTTGCATGCTCACTAATGCAGTATGACAACTTCTGTTAGGTCGAAAGCCGTGAGAGCTGTTCTCGAACTGCTTCTCGAATATGGCTT
>CBIHPC010000524.1:0-3419 GCA_966211305.1 uncultured Niastella sp. | reverse complement strand
ATAAAATGCCAAAGCCCGATGTAATTGTGGGAATACTGGTGGCCATCATTACGGTATGGTTGCATAACCTCGCATTGGCGGTACTGATTGGCGTTATCATTTCCGCCCTGGTATTTGCATGGGAGAGCGCGAAGAGAATCAGGGCCAGGAAATACGTCGATGAGAACGGGACAAAGCATTATGAAATATACGGGCCCCTGTTCTTTGGTTCTGTGGCCACTTTCCTGGAAAAATTCGATGTGCCCAACGACCCTGCAGAAGTGATCATTGATTTTAAAGAAAGCCGCATTACCGATATGAGCGCAATAGAAGCATTGAACAAGTTGACTGAGCGTTACGATAAAGCAGGTAAGAAATTACACCTGCGCCACTTGAGCGCCGATTGCCGCGCACTGATCAAAAACGCCGAATCGGTCATTGATGTAAATGTCATCGAAGACCCTGAGTATAAAGTGATGGCTGATTAAGCCATTCACCCCGAAAAATAATAGCGGTTATGCATTTATGTGTAGCCGCTTTTTTATACTTATAGGAAACCCTGCTGATGACGCGGCGCCGCATAAAGCCGAACCGGTTCTCCTAATTGTCACTATTGAATGAAATAAGTTCGTCAACATTTGGAATGGCCGGTTTGAACAAATCTACCAGGCAATCAAATTCATCTTTGTTTTGGAAACGGTAGGTGTTTATAACATCCAGTGGTTTTCTGCCTTTGTCGTTTTTCTTATTGAGGTCACCGCCGTATTCAACGAGCAGTTTCATTATTTCAAGTAATTCGGGATAGAATTCAGCGCGTTTATTTTGGATCATGCTGTCGATAGCGTAAGCGCTTATCTTGTGGAGGAGCGTCCAGCCCCCGCCGATATCGACATTGGGATCGGCGCCGGCATCGAGAAATCTTTTTAGCATGGCGGGATTATGTTCAAGCAATGCAAATTCGATGGGGTAGATGGGCACCTGCCACTGGCCGAATAGCTGTCGTTCGTTGATGTAGAAAGGATCAGGTGAGTGTAACACAGGATATATTTTGGATTATTGAGCGTAAATGTAGTTTTTCTATTGAAAAAGTACAATAGCGGAGGGAATAAATATTTGAATATCAGGCTGTTTTTCAGCCGGTTTTGATAACCATTGTAAATGCTGTCCAGTGAGCATGCGCAATTTTATTGCTTCTTCATTGCTCTTTTTTTATGCGGAACCAGTGCTGGTGCGGGTTTCAGGCGTGTTTGTTGCTCCCTTGCTGCTCTCCGGGTCCTCCCTTGAGCTACAGATAGCTGATTAGTATGCTTTTGCATTTGGTTTGTTGCGCTGAAGACCTTTTTCCCGACGTCGGGAAAATGGTTGGTAGGGATCAGGTTCCTGACGTCAGGAAGGTGATAATGGGACCATATTGCCGGCGTCGGCAAAATGGTCAGTTCTTTCAATGGTGTTATAATGAAATACATTTAAGGAATTTCAGGTCAGATTAAAGAAAGATCTTAAGCCATTTCAAGGACGATTATTGAGCAAAGTCATTGTCACAAAAGGCCGGCAGGTCGGATCTTTGCAGCAATAAATAAAAGCACAGTACCATGACAAAGGCAATAAGTACAATCGTGTTGTCGATCTGTTGCACCCTGGCGGCGAAGGCGCAAACGATAACCTGGAAAAAACAGGAATTTGAATTGAAGAACGTTACCGCTTCGGTTATGAAAGTAAATGGAGAAGAAGTGTTGAAAGTGGAGCGGGATCTGAAGGCATTACCGTTTGATGAGAAGAACCTGGCAGCTACGGTAGATCAGCCCACCTATGTCAGATTAAAGAATGTGGAGTTGGAAAACGGTACAATAGAAGTGAAAATGTTAAGCAGGATCCAGGACCCATCGCCATTTGAAGCAGCGAGAGGATTCATAGGGTTGGCTTTCAGAATAAATGGAGATACGGCGTATGAGTCCATTTATTTAAGGCCAAAGAATGGACGGGCAGAGGACCAGTTCATGCGGAACCATACCGTGCAGTATTATTCGTATCCTAATTATAAGTTCGACCGGTTGAGACGCGAGTCAGCCGGATTATACGAAACCTATGCCGATATAGGGTTGAATGAATGGATCACGTTCCGGATAGAAATAGAAGACGAGAAGGCAAGGCTGTATATAAATGATCAGAAGCATCCGTCGTTTATAGTGAATAAAATGAAACGCAGTACAACCAAAGGAGCGATTGCCTTGTGGGTAGATATTGGAACGATCGGGTATTTTAAGGGTTTGAATGTTAAAGCCAGATAGAAAGTAGTCTGCGGAAACCATTTTCCTGATGTCAGGGAAATTGTTAGTGAGTTTTTGATCGTAATTTTCACAAAATATATTTCATATGAGTATATGGCGGCAAAAAGCAATTGAGATTGCTCCTGAATTGAAAAATGATTTTCAGGTTGCTGATCTTTCGCCATATACTGTGTTTAGTGAACTGCTTTATCTTTTAGAGCAGGCTCATATTGATAGAGATGTTGAAAGGATCAGAAAGATCTATGATTACGCGGCATGGTGTTTTAAACAGCAGGATCAAAAATTATGGAATGCTGCGGGAGTATCGTTTTATGAGCATCTGGGCGACAGGGAAGTCGTTTTTTTGCAATTTACTAATTGGATAAAAAAGGACATTTATTTTGAGATCAGGGAGCTGTTGTATCAAAGGCTTGACGACGAAAAAATGAAACACCTCGACAATTACTATGGTTGGAAGAAATCGTAGTTCTCGTTATATTCATTAAATGAAAATTCAATACTGTTCCGACCTGCACCTGGAGATGCCCGATAATGAAAAGTACATAAAGAGACACCTCTTGGATGCGGTGGGTGAGGTATTGGTATTGGCAGGGGACATCCTGCCGTTTGGACTGCATAAAAAGCAACATGAATTTATTGATCATATAGCCGGAAATTTTGAAATGGTGTATTGGGTGCCCGGCAATCATGAGTACTATGGGTACGATGCTGCTACGGTAGCCAATCCGTTATTGGAAAAATTACGCAGCAATGTATGGCTGGTGAATAACCAGGTGGTGGCGCTTAACGATGTGAATTTTATTTGTACCACCATGTGGAGTAAAATTGATGTGGTGCATGCGTTGGATATACAACGAAGTGTAACCGATTTCTCCAACATACAATGGGAGGGCGAACGATTTACTACCCGCCAATTCAATCAACTGCATAACCAGTCAATGCATTTTTTGGAAAATGCGATCAAAGAAAAAAGCGCCGGAACAAACATAGTGATAACGCATCATGTGCCTACGTTGTATAATTATCCCGCGAAATACAGGAACAGTCCGGTCAACGGCGCCTTTGTGATCGAATTATATGATCTCATTCATGATTCCGGAATTGATTACTGGATCTACGGCCATCATCATAGCAATACGCCCGAGTTTAAAA
>CBIHPC010000523.1:0-3434 GCA_966211305.1 uncultured Niastella sp. | reverse complement strand
ACAGTAAACAATTCACCTGAAATGTTTTCTTTTGTTAGAAGAAGAAAGATTTTCGCGAGAAAAATTCATTTCCTTTTAAAAAAAGTAAGATACTCACGAAACCGGTCTTTTTTTCACGAATACAGGTATGAAATTCATGAGGAAATTCAGCAACTGGCGTTCAGCCTTAAGCGTTGAGCCTTTATATGGCATGGATGCTGTAGGTAACAACGCCCCATATGCCCAGAGAATCGCAGGAAGCATCTACTTCAATGGGTGCGTTCTTACGTGATTCAGAGATAAGCCGCACTTTATTGAATGTTTTTTCAAGCCGCCTTATAAGCATTTCGCCATTAAGCGATGCCACAACTATTTTACCGCTCTCAGCTTTCAGGCTGCGATCTACTATAATGGTATCGCCGTCAAAGATGCCTGCACCGGCCATAGCGTCGCCGCGCATACGCAAAAAGAAAGTGGCAGGTTTATTTCGAATTAGTTGTTCATTCAGGTCAATGCCACGTTCCATGTAATCGTCTGCTGCCGCACCAAAGCCGGTAGCATCGGCTGTTTTAACATCCTGTTCCGAGAACTTTTTAGTTCCGCGGTTCGATGTTTCGTTAAAAAACTCCCCCTCCATATAATTTAAATTTTGGTGTACTAAATTATTTAGTAAATTTATGCTAAATTTATAATCCAATAAAAAATGTTTTATGGATACCGGGTTAGTAAAAAACGTTCCTGAAGCCTGGCCTGGCAATGGTCATCGGGAATACAGGCTGGTGTTATATCCTGATGCTGTTGTGTATGAAAAGATTATGGCTGAAAAGCAACGCTTCTGTAAGAATTATGGCGTTGAATCGGTTGTGAATTCGTTCCCAAATATTATGGTGGCGGGTTTTTATGCGGGCGAAGGCATGGAAGAAACACTGATCCGGTGGATTCATCGCATCTGCAGCCAGCTCAACAGTTTTGAGATCACACTTAACAATTATAGCGGTCTTCCTCAGCATAGCATTTACCTGCGGGTTCAGGATCCTCAACCGGTACAACAACTGGCGTCCCATTTGAAAACACTTGATGGTCATGTACATGCCATGCGCGGGCATGCATTTGAACGGGCGCCGCATATAGTGCTGGCCAACGAATTGCCCGGGGCGGTTTACCAGCAGGCCATGCCGGTGTATTCACGAAAAACATTTAGGGCCCGCTTTATAGCCACTGAACTGGTATTGCTTGGGCGCGATCATCCGTTCGCAACCAGTAAAACCATCAACGTATTCCGCTTTTTGCCGGCTAATCATAAATCATATAGTGAAGTAGCTTAACCATTTAACTCATCCTCAAAAATTCAATTATGAAAATCAGCATTCAGTCTATACCAGGTTGCAGGGTTAACGAATACATGTTGGTGTTGAACCCGCACGAGGAATTGCGTAATAAGATAACCAGGCTTAGAAATGAGTTTAGCGAAACGTTTAAGAATTCGGCAGCCCTGATCAGTAAGCCGAATATTGCACTGGTTCGCTTTACACAACTGGAAATGATGGAAGAGCGGATAGTGAACCGGTTAAAGGTGATAGGCATGGGTTTTCAACCATTCAAGGTTGGGTTAAAAGATTATGGAAGCTTTCCTTCACATACCATATTTGTAAATGTTACCACTAAAATACCCATTCAGAACCTGGTGCGCGAGATCCGTGATGCGCAAAGGCTTATGAAACTGGATAATGAACATAAACCGCATTTTATTGATGAGCCCTTTATTGTCATCGGTCGGAAACTGGTACCCTGGCAATTTGAAAAGGGCTGGCTTGAGTTTTCGCACCGGCAGTTTACCGGTTCATTTATAGCCGATAATATGTTATTGCTCAAACGCAGGTTGGGTGATAAATCATGGATGATAGCCCAGCGTTTTGAGTTTATGAATTTACCCGTAACGACAAAACAAGGGGAGTTGTTTGTATAGTCATACTTGTTGTGGAGTTGTTTCAGTTCAATCTTTCAAATTTGTGTTGCCACCTCCTCCCGATTTTTCGGGAGGAGTGTCGTACGGGTTAATCGGCAATCGGCTTGAAATTCGGGCGGCGCAAGATCGTAAATACATCTCAAATTTCGCGAACCCCACTCACCAATGACCATTCACCATTCATGAGGTAAAAATGAAAGAGAAAAAGCAGGAAAGTTACCGGGTGATGCCTCGTAAAATGGCAGAAGAAGATAATTACCAAAAAGGCAGGGGCGCCCAGGTAAATACAAAGAACAGGTTCCTGAAAGATCAACATGTTAAGGAACACGTAGAAGGCATTGACGACTGGACCGAAAGCCCGCAGCCTAAGCAGTATATTGAGCAGGAAGCAAAAACGCTGGTAAATAAAGTGAATAGTCCCGATGTGGGTATGTGGTACAGCATGAACCCGTATATGGGTTGCGAACATGGCTGCATTTATTGTTACGCCCGTAACAGCCATGAGTATTGGGGCTATAGCGCAGGACTTGATTTTGAAAGAAAGATCGTCGTTAAAACGAATGCGCCGCAACTGCTGCGCAAGTTTTTAATGGACCCAAAGTGGCAAGGTGTGCCAATTAGCCTTAGCGGTAACACCGATTGTTACCAGCCGGCCGAACAGAAATACCGGTTGACAAGGTCATTACTGGAAGTTTGCAGGGAATTCAATCAGCCGGTAGGCATCATCAGCAAGAATGGGGGCATGGTGCGTGATATAGACATTTTGAAAGAAATGGCTAAGAAGAAACTGGTTTCAGTTTTGGTCACTATCACTTCATTGAATGAAGACTTGCGGCGTGTAATGGAGCCACGCACTACAACCTCCATGCAACGGTTAAAACTGATACATGAGCTAAGCCAGGCCGGGGTTAGGGTTGGGGTTATGATGGGGCCAATGATACCGGGTTTGAACGATCATGAAATGCATCGGATCATGAAAGCTGCCAAAGAACATGGGGCAACCTATACGGCCTATACATTTATCAGGTTGAATGGCTCGGTAAAACTACTCTTCCATGACTGGCTGCATAAAAACTTTCCCGAACGGGCCGATAAAGTTTGGCATATGATAGAGCAAAGCCATGGCGGCCAGGTAAATGATTCACGGTTTGGTGTGCGAATGAGGGGTGAAGGCGATATTGCTGAGATCATTGCCCAGCAATATCGCAAATACGGTAAACTCTATGGAATGAACGCCGAGGAATTAGATCTGGATACGACCAGCTTCAGAAGACCAGGTGCGCAGGGTAGGTTATTTGATTGAGATATGCGATGTATTTGACCCGCCTTTTTTTATAATTATCTTTTGTATTACTTCTTTTGTGCGTACGATCTCTTTGCAAAGGCCCGATATTTCGCGGGCATGTTCAAGAATGTTGAGCCGGGAAAGGGATTGTTCCAGTTCCTGGATCTTACCTCTGTAATAATATTCCATTACTTCAACCGAGTC
>CBIHPC010000522.1:0-3453 GCA_966211305.1 uncultured Niastella sp. | reverse complement strand
AACACACTGTCGGTAAAACCAGCCGTACGTATATCGAAATATAAATTCTCATTCCCATGAAAGCTGTCTATCTGCTGCTTCTTGCAGGCTGTCATCAGCGCAACAGCCGCCAATAAAATAATTGCTATTTTCTTCATAACGGATGCTGTTGTTTAGCGGTTACCAAATTCAATTTCATTGTCAGGGAGCGGCATCACAAAGATCTTGTCAGAAGCGGGGGTGCTGCCGCCCAACAGGGTTGGTATGTTCCTGTTCAATCTTTTGTACATATAAAAGATCTGCCCTTCGCCATAAAATTCCTTGCGGGCCTCCTTTACCAGTTCATCTATCAACGTGGCTTTATCCGACACGGTAAGATCAACAATGTAGCCACGGTTATGCCGAACCGTATTTAAATAGTCAACTGCCGCGGCAGGGTCGGCATCGTATGCAGCTTCCGCAGCTATGTAATACATTTCCGAAAGCCTGATGGCAGGCAGCATCAGGTAATGCAGGTTACGCTCGAAATCGCGTTTGTATTTCTGCAGTTCATACCACTTGATGGTTCCGGAGCCGGCGCCGGGAATAAACCAGTTCTTATAACGCCAGTCATCACCGCCCGCACTTCCCGCCTCATACAAAACATTTGCAGCATTCTCCTCTATAATAAAACCAGAAATTCCGCTATTGAAACGTCTGGCCAGCGTATCCTTTATATTAGGCACATACCAGCCAAACAGCAGCTCCTTGTACATGATGCGGTCTTTGTATTTGGGGTCGGGTTCATAGAAATATTTAAATGTCGTCCACGGAAATTTCTTTGATTCGATCACTTCCCGTGCATTGGCCAACGCCTCATTATTTTTTTCCTGGTACAAATACACTCTTGCCAGTTCTCCGCAAATAGCATAATAATTCAGGCGGTGCCGGCGGTTCTGCAGAAAAAGACTGCCCGATCTTTCCTCTTCAGGAATTACATCGGGCTCATTAATTTTGTCTGCATCGTCGGGATAACTGGGAATATATTCAGCTGTAAGAATAGGATCAACGGGCCGTATCAGGTTTTTAGCCTCCTCCAGGTCTGTTATGATTTTTGTTAACACTTCCGTTACAGTCGACAATGGAGTAACCTTATTCGAAAATTCAGTAACATAAGGGATTGCCTTTATGCCCGCGCCGTTTTTGAAAGAAGGTGCAAACAAACGCAACACATCAAAATGTAAATATCCTCTCAAGGCCAGGGCTTCCGCCTTTATAAGCGCCTGCCGGTCGGCCGGTAACACATCCTTATTCGTTTCCAGGTTTTTAAGAATAAGGTTGCAGTTTACTATGGCATGGTACAAACGGGTCCAGGCAGTATCCTTGCGGGCAATAAAATAGGGGTCCTTATAATTATACTGGCTGGTTTGTTTAAAGTTCAGCAAATCATCACCAGGCCAGCTGTAATTTTGCGCCAGCACTTCAGGGAAACCGGTGCTCAGCTGGTAACCATACAGGTTCATATTGGTACAATTCGTATACACACCGTTAATTGCCTCTTCAAAACCTTCCTGGGTCTTAAACAGGTCTTCTTCCGGCACCTGCGATACCGGCGTTACATCGAGCCATTTTTTGCACGATGACAATCCGAATAATATAAAAGCGATCCAGATAATATTTTTCATACCACAGATTTAAAAGCTTGTTTGAATGGAAAATGTAAAACTTCTGGCAAAAGGATAAGCAATCCCCCGCTCTGTTTGCATGGTTGCCCAACGGCCAATGTCGTTCATGGTAAAGGCTACCCGCAGGTTTCGCATAGCCAGTTTGCTGTAAATGGCATTTTCAAAATCGTACGACAGGTAAACCGATTGCAGTTCAAGCACATTGTCTTTTTGCACAAACCGTTCGCTGGCCCTCGACTGGCCTATTTCTGCAATGTTCTTATACAATGCTTTATCGCCCGGCTGTTTCCATCTTTGCGACAGCGCTCTGCTGTCTACGTTATCGCGTGGATCGGCATTCTCAATACGGTCAACCACGGTTTGATTGTATTCTTTACCCCCGAAACGACCATAGAAGTTCACATTCAGTAAAAAGCGTTTATACCCGATATTGCCGCCAAAAAAACCATAAGCTTTAGGCGTATTGTCGCCAACCGGCACAATATCCCTTACATTATAATCATAGGTATATTTACCATTCCTGTCTATATATATTTCCTTTCCGGTTTCAGGATCGATGCCCATTGACCGTACTGTATAAATAGCATTCAATGACTGACCTTCGTTGAAGCGCAATAACGGTGTTGCTTTATATTCATCTTTTACCTGCTCCTGGTCGGCTTTGTCGTTGTATGCTTTCAGTGCGTTGGAAATTTTCAGGATTATGTTCTTATTGCGGGCCATATTGGCGGTAAGGTTCACCGTCCAGTCGCGGTTTTTAAACACCGTACCTTTAATATTCAGCTCGGCGCCGGTGTTTTTCATATCGCCGAGGTTTTCCTTATAGGAAATAAAACCGGTTGAAGGGGGCAAAATGATATCGGCCAACAATCCATGCGTGATCTTTTCGTAATACCTTGCACTGACAAATATTCTGTCGTTCAGCAATCCGAGGTCCATGCCTACTTCATAGTTATCGGTCTTTTGCCATTTCAGTGACTCATTGCCATAGTTGTTAACCGATGCCCCGATGCCGGTTGAATACCAGTTGCCGGTATAGTAATCATAGGTTGTTTTTGCCTGGTATGCAGGGAATGATACCGAACCTGTTTGGCCCACGCTTGCTCTCAGCTTCAACATGCTGATAGCGCTGTTCAGTAAAAAACCTTCCCTGTGCGCATTCCAGCCAACACCAAAGGCCCAGAATGGCGCTGTTTTATTTTCACTTCCGAATTTGGAAGAACCATCTAACCTGACCGACAGATCGGCCAAATATTTATTTCTGTACGAATAGTTCAGTGAAGCGAATGAACCGAACAATCTTTCGAGCTGGTAATCGGCTGAGGGAGAGCTATTCAGTGCATAGCTGTTGGCAAAGGCGATATTGGTGAACCGGTCGTTCGAAAACCCGATGGCAGTCATGCTTTTGAAATCGCTGGTATAATTGCGGAGATTGGCGCCTGCCGCCAGGTTGAGGAAATGATCTCCCAGTTGTTTATTATAGGTTAATGTAGCATTGCCATCGAGGATCGTTTCATCGGTATTGCTGAAATAATAACTACCGCGCTCTTTTAACCGGGTGGCATCATAAAAATAGAACTCATTGGCATGCGGCGAAGTAAAAATATCGGTATTGTACTTACGTTTGGTAACACTCATCAATGTGCGTAACCGAAAGGCGCCGGTTATTGTCCAGTCGGCCGAAAACGCATCGATCATCTCGAAATACTTGTTCTTGTTAAAATTACTGAGTGTTGAGTTATACAACGGGTTCAATACCGCTTTGATCACATATTGATTATTCTGCTGTTTGGTATCTACCAGCCATTCA
>CBIHPC010000521.1:0-3490 GCA_966211305.1 uncultured Niastella sp. | reverse complement strand
GGGGAAGATGTTCGGCAGAAGTGATGGCATTGAGGTATGGCTGAATATTCAGTTTTTCAACTACCGCTTCAATCAACCGCATGGGAGAGGAGGAGGCCAGCCCTATATGGAAATTATGCTGTTTGAAAAACTCCATGATGTATTGCACACCTTCCATCGCTTCGCCATGTTGTTTGATCTTGTCAAGGGCGGCCTGTTCGATTTGCCTGGCTGCTGCTATGGCCTGGTCCTTACTGATCGAAAAGTGCGTGAACCAGTAATCGACCCACTCGGGGGTGCGAAGGCCGGTGGTAAGAATATACTGCTCATCGGTGAGTGTAACACCATATTCCTGTAAGGTTTCTGCGCCTGCCTGTTGCCATAGGGGTTCAGAATCTATCAGCAAGCCATCCATATCGAAAATTACCGCGCTAAATTTCATGGGCGCAAAGATACAGGGATATGGCAAAGAGAAAAAGGATAAGGTTCAAGGTTGATTATTTTATGGCAAATACCGCATTCACATTCATGAATATTTTTAGCTTCCTGAAACCGATACCGCCGCCTGATAAGTTGCCCGTATTACCATTGTAAGCGAGGATGAGGGTAGTAATAATTTTTTCATCTTCTTTTATTTAATATCAGTATGATGTAAGGAAGATATAAATTACATAAAGAAGCAGGCGGTTACAATAACCGTAACTTGTTTATTAACATTTCCTTAATTTCGATACAAATTGGTTGTCAAAACAACGCAGCATGAGTTCGTTTAGTGAAAGGTTACGACATTTTAAACTGGTACGAAAAATATTATATCCCATAATAGGCATAATAACCTGGCCCGGCCTTGTTATCATAAACAAACTGCGTATAAGGGGCACTGAGCATATCGCCAACCTGCCAAGGAAGAATGTGCTTTTTGTAAGTAACCATCAGACCTATTTTGCCGATGTAATTACATTTCTGCATATTTTCTGTGCCGTGAAATGGCGAAAAAAGAACAAGCTGGGCATTCCTTATTATTTGTTAAACCCGTTTACAAACGTGTACTATGTGGCTGCAGAAGAAACAATGCGCGGCAGTTTTATCAGCCGGCTGTTTACGTTAGGCGGTGCGCTTACGGTAAAGCGAACATGGCGTTCTGCAGGGACCGAAGTTCGCAAGGGGCTCGATCCTTCAGATACAAGAAAGATAACCCGCGCCCTCGAGCACAACTGGGTGATCACATTTCCGCAGGGAACCACCACGCCTTTTGCGCCGGGAAGAAAAGGAACGGCGCATATTATAAAATTGTGCAAACCTGTTGTTGTGCCCGTGGTCATCAATGGCTTCTGGCGCGCCTTTAATAAAAAGGGATTGAAGTTCAAGAAGAAGGGCACTTTACTTTCCGTTACATTCAAGGAGCCGCTGCAAATAAATTACGAAGCGTCTGCAGAAGAGATCTTACACCAGGTTATGGATGCCATTGAACAAAGCAAATCGTTCATGATGAAAGGGGCGCATCACAGAAAGCAAATGTGATAATATGATAATTCGATAGTGTGATAATGGAATACAGCAGAACGCCAAATGCAGGATTGTAGTACCGGCATTTGGCGTTCTTCATTTTGCGTTCCGCGTGTTGTGTTCAGCCTTATTTCATAAACAATGCTTTTAACTCAGTTGCATCATCCGGTTGCATTTTACCACCAAGGATCAACCGTAGCTGTCTTCTGCGTAATGCGCCATCAAACAATTTCTTTTCATCTTCCGTTTCAGGAATCAGCGCCGGTATTTTGCGCGGTTTGCCATTTGGATCGAGCGAAACGAAGGTAAAGTACGCTTCGTTGCTTTTGTATTTGTATTGGTGCAGGGCATCTTCGCCCCAAACACTCATATAGATCTCCATAGAGGTATTGAAAGCGCGGGAAACCCTTGCCTGTATATGAACGGCATTGCCCAGTTTAATGGGGTTTTCGAATGAAATATTATCAACCGATGCAGTTACCACCGGGGTGCCGCAATGTTTCATAGCGGCGAGGGCAGCTGCAATATCCATCCAGTACATTAATCTTCCACCCATTAAATTGCCAAACATATTGGTATCGTTGGGCAATACCAATTCGGTCATGGTGACCGATGATTCTTTGGCTGTTTTCGAAAACTGGTCCATGCTTAAATTTTGCGCAAAGATATAGTCAGAAAGCTCAGAAAATGCGGGAAACCCGAAAACTCCGGTTCCTGATACGATGAATTATGGTATTGGCGTATTGCCGGTTGTAATTAATATTTTAGATCGTAACCTTTTCAAGTGTTTGCAGGAAGGCTTCGTCGGCATCGGCGCCTATACCCGGTGTTTCAGGTACTTCGAGGAAAAAGCCTTTGTATTGAACGCCGCCGGTAACCGGATCGGTTTTATGGCCCAGCATGCAGGTATCCATATCATAAAAAACGACATTGTCGTGCGACAGCGCAAAATGCGCAAATGCCGTCAGCGCTACCCGGCTTTCGAGCATACCGCCCATCATGCATGGAATGTTATTTTCCCTGCAAACCGCGTGTATTTTACGGGCTTCCCAAATACCGCCCGATTTGGCAAATTTGATATTCACATAATCGCAGGCGCCGGCGGCGATGATGCGTTGGGCGTCGTGGTGGTCGAAAACGCTTTCATCGGCCATGATCTTAATGGGCGATTGTTTTACCAGCGCAGGTAATTTGTCGTCGTCCCAATAACGCATTGGTTGCTCGCAGAATTCGATATTATAGCTTCCCATGGCTTTCAGGGCAAATAGCGCATCTTCATAACTCCAGCCCTGGTTGGCGTCTATACGCAGTACAATGGATGGTCCGGTTGCTTCGCGGATGCGTTTCACCCGTTCCACATCTTCTTTGGCATTTTTGCCCAGCTTTATTTTGATGATGCGTACGCCGCGTTTTACAAAATCGATGGCTTTGGCCGCCATGTTCCCGGGTGTATCTATCCCAATGGTGAGGTCGGTTTCCAGTGCTTTTCCGGTTCCGCCCAGATAGCGGTACAACGGCTGGCCGGCCGCTTTGGCTGCCAGGTCGTACAATGCCATATCGAAGGCGCTTTTTATGGTGGCATTGAATGCCGTGTAACTATGCAGTTCCTGCAACCGGTCTTCGATGGCTTCGGCGCTTTTGTTTTTCCAGAGTGCGGCAAAATCTTTGGCCATCTCAAAACAGGTGCTTTGGGTTTCGCCAACGATCATGGGAAATGCAGAGCATTCACCTACCCCATATACGCCCGCGTCGGTATGCACCCTGATGAAAATATTCTGGGCAAAGTGCATGGTGCCGGTAGCGATGGTAAAAGGATGCATGGGAATGCTGAACCTGTAGATATCGGTGTGTAGGATTGTCATATCGGGCACAATTTACAAGGTTTGTGTGGAAGGAAAGCCGGCAGGAACCGGCAATCGGAAGGCAAAAAAACAAAAGGCAAAAAGGCAAAAAGGCGAAAGGCGAAAGGCGAAAGGCGAAAGGCGAAAGGCGAAAGGCGAAAGGC
>CBIHPC010000520.1:0-3566 GCA_966211305.1 uncultured Niastella sp. | reverse complement strand
TTTATATCGCTGCCTTTGTACGCATTATACCTGCGCCTGTTATACCGGCGGCAAAAACAGCAGTTCCCGTACGTTACACACGCCATATTTTTAATATACCTGTATATCTTTACCTTCATTAACCTGTTGGTGTATTTTGGTTTGAACAAGATACACAAGTCGATGAACTGGCAATGGATTGGCTTTATTGAAGCAGTGGTATTGTTATATGGCGTATATTATGCCTATAAAGCCATGCGTAAGTTTTACGGGCAGGGCAGGGGTAAGACCCTCCTGAAATTCCTTATACTGAACTTTGCTGCTTTCTGGTCTATCATTATACTGTTCACGGCATTCTTTTTATTTGCGGTGTTTAAATTTTAACAAATCTGGTGATATATGGCACAACATCAAGCGGCGGCAGAAGCATTCATGCGCCTGATAGGAATTATGGACGATCTGCGCGAAAAATGCCCGTGGGATAAAAAGCAAACCGTGCAAACCTTACGGCCATTGACCATAGAAGAGATGTACGAACTGGCAGATGCCATTACAGAGAAAGACTGGAAGGGGATTAAAGAAGAGTTGGGCGACCTGATGCTGCACCTGGTATTTTATGCCAAAATTGGCGCTGAACAACAACAGTTTACCCTCGAAGAAGCCATTCATGGCATTTGCGAAAAGCTCATTCACCGCCACCCGCATATTTATGGCGATGTACAGGTGGAGAATGAAGAACAGGTAAAACAGAACTGGGAAAAGCTGAAGTTAAAAGAAGGCAAGAAATCGGTGCTGAGCGGTGTGCCTGTATCGCTGCCGGCGGTGGTAAAAGCTACCCGCCTGCAGGAAAAAGCCCGCCAGGTTGGTTTTGAGTGGGATAACCGCGAACAGGTTTGGGATAAGGTTACTGAAGAAACGGAGGAACTGCATGAAGCGGTGGCTGCCAATGACCCGCACAAAATAGAGGAGGAGTTTGGCGACCTGCTGTTTTCCCTTATCAATTATGCACGATTTTTGCAGATAGATGCCGAGAACGCACTGGAAAAAACCAATAAGAAATTTATTTCCCGGTTCACCCGAATGGAACAGGCGGCCTTACAAAAGGGTAAACCCCTTACCGATATGACCCTTGCGGAAATGGATGCCATCTGGAACGAGATAAAAAAACAAAACCCCGATACTTGAATAATCTGCAGCATAAATTATTGAACAGGTACACGTATACATTATTGGCTGCCATTAGCCTGTTCACCCTTGCTTATATCCTGAACAGGTATGTTACCGATGTTACTTCACCGCGGTATTTTGCCCGGCTTATTCAGAACAGGATACAGCAAAAGGAAAAAGACTTTCAGCAAACGACCAGCGATACGGCCTTAATGGGCAAACTGGTTGATCAGAAATATACCGAGGCTACCTTATTGGAGCTGCTCGATAATAAAAAAGGGTACGGCTTATATATTTACGATGAAACGGATATGGCCTTCGATGCGCCGCCCGTGCTGCTATTCTGGAATACGCAGTTGATCATCCCCGTTAAACAAACGCCCGAAGACAGCGTGAGTAACCGTATGGAACGGTTGTCGAACGGTTTATATATCAGGGAAGACAGTTCACGCAGCAAACTGGAGCGGTTATCGAACGGGTTGTATGTTCATACTTCAAAGGTTTTACTGCTGCGGAACGACCGGCGGCTGGTGGCCGATGCGCTTATCCCGGTTATGCGAAAATGGAAGTTCAACGTAGAAACAGAGAACCTGCAAAAGGAGTTTGTTGGCCTTAAAAACGCTATCCGGCAGGTTGATATTTCCAATACGGTAACTGATTTCCCGGTAAAAAGTATTTCGGGCGATGTATTGTTCTACCTGCAGCAAAATACGCTGCATGGCAGGCCTCATAATATCTGGGTAATCGTTTGTGTGGTAGCCGGTTTCTTTTTGTTATTCCTTTTTCTGCACCAGTTGGCCGATTATGTTTGCCGCATGTATGGCAACCTGTACGGCTTTGCTTTGCTGACCGGTGTCGTAGGCGCCATGCGGTTGATCGTTTATGGCTTTCCCGATATATTGGCCCTGCGCCAGTTCGAGTTGTTCGACCCGGCCATTTATGGCTCCAGTTATGTGCTCAGTTCGCTGGGCGACCTGCTCATCAATTCGCTATTGTTATGCTGGGTGCTTACATTCATAAACCGGCGCATAAACATCCCGGCTATACGCCCTTACCGCGAGCCCTGGCAAAACTGGCTGGCGCTCACGGCAACGATAGGCGCGTTGGTGATCATAACCTTTATGTTTGCGGCCATTCTGCAAACGATGGTGTCCGATGCCAAGATCTCGTTTAACGTTACCAACTTCTTCAGTTTAATTGCAACACCATATAGCTTCGTTGGTTTTGTTGTGCTGGCCACGCTGGCGCTGAGTTATTTCTTCATGTCGCAGATCTTATTGACAGTGGCCGGTAAAATGGTAGGCGACCGCAATTATTTTATGTTCATTATTGCTGCGGCAGTGGGTTTAATAGTATTGACATTCACGGGCAATAACAGTATCGTTGAGCTGGGGCTGTATGTTTTGCCCTGGCTGCTGGCCTTTATGTGGCTGATGCAACAACGCATTTTTGCCGGTTTGAACTTCAGGCTGAATGTGTCGGAAGTATTGTTCTGGTTATTTGTGTTCTCTTTTTCGATGTCGGCCGTGATCATTTTTGAGAACGGAAAAATTGAACTGGATCACCGTAAACGTTTTGCCGAAAAGCTGGCGCTGCAGGCCGACCCTACCAGTGAGCACCTGCTGAGTGTGGATATGGCGTACATCGACAGCAATTTTGTGGTGCAGAATATGAGCCGGTTCAGCAAATCACAATCTAATTTATACCTCAAAGACAGTATCATACGCAGAAGCCTCGAGGTGAACAATAAATACAATATCAGGATCTTCACCTTCGACTCTACCGATTCCCCGCTGTTCAACGACGAACAGGCTTCTTATGATACGCTTAACACGATCTTCCAGATCCAGGGTAGAAAAACTGCCATTCCGGGCATGCGTTATTATGAACAGTCGTTCGATAAATTCTCCTATATCTTCAAACGGGAAGCTAATACCAGCGGGCAAAAACTGGGCACCCTGTTCGTACTGGCCGACCCCAGGCTGTATAAAAATGAAGCGTTAACACCTGAGTTGTTCAGCCAGAACAACGTAATGTTACCCGAACAGTATTCGTCGGTATATTCATACGCCATTTACGACAGTACCCGCACCCTGATACAGAATTATAACGATTACGCTTTCCCAACACATTTGGCGAACAACTGGCATTTGCCGGCAGATAAATTCTTTCGCCAGCGCAATAATTCGTTTGAGGAATTATGGTACCGGCCTTCTTCAGATAAAGTAGTTATCATTGCCCGCAAGCGAAATTCGTTTATAGAGGCAATTACCCTGTTTGCTTACCTTTTCAGCACCTTCCTGTTCCTGCTGGCGTTTTACCGGTTAAGCTCCATCGTCATCCGCAGCCGTTTTCACTGGCCTGCATTGAAACAGTACATGCAGTTAAGCATCAGGTCACAGATCCATAGCACCATCCTG
>CBIHPC010000519.1:0-3585 GCA_966211305.1 uncultured Niastella sp. | reverse complement strand
GAGATATAACTCTTTGGATGCCCGGCAATGTATTCGTGCCTTGCCTTATACTCCCAGTGATACTGGCTGTCGGCCCGGGCCTGCAGTTGTTTGGCAGCAACCGTGTCGCCTGCATTCTTCAGGTCATAGGCCTTTTGAAAAAGCGCAACGGTCCTGATGCGGTTATCCATAAACCGCTGATTCAATTGTTCATATTCCTTTGTAGTTCCGGTACCGGTTACTTTATATTTGAACTGTGAGTTTGCATCGCCTTCCACAGCGATGTTTGTATTTTCAATATACAGGTCGATCTTCACTTTGAAGTTCTTAGTAAAGATCATGGCGACAACCGGCTCCTTTACATGCCCCTTAAAAGTAAAGACGCCATTTTTAACCACAGCCGAATCGAGCGACGATGCACTCAAGGTGCCATAATTCAGGAACAACAGGCTATCGGTAAAATGTGCAATTTTTGCCTTGATCAAAAATTGCGGCGCTTTTTTCTGGGCTAAGACATTGTTCGTTATCAGCAGGCATAATGCCGCTTTCAGTAAGAATGGTTTCATGGAGGTTGTATTCATCTAACGATTAATTATTATTATAAGATTATTTTGTTTTTATTACATCTACAGGCGAACCGGGTATACCTTCATACTTCCTGATAATGTCACCAAACTTACCGGTACTGATATCGAGGTAATAAACAGCGCCTTCAACACCAGCTATCAATGTATTATCATTATCGGCAAGCTTAACCATAGAAACCGCTTTACCACCGAAATCGGTTGTGAGCGCTCTCAGGTCCTGGTTGGTTGGATTGTACCGATATACTTTATCGCCGGAAGTAAAATAAAACACCTCGGCCTGAGAACCCGCCCATTTAGTGGTTGGCGTTATCAATGAAGGCTGTGGAAACGCACGTTTGTACAGTGGCGACAATTTCACCACGCCTACAAAGGCTGCCCCAAATTTTATTTCATACAGGGTTCCATCTGCAGCTTTGCCAAAGGCAAAACAGTTGTTGTCGTTGATCTGTTGAAAATGGATGAGATCGAGCCCAACGCTGAGGGGGTCGAACGCAACTACATCTGAAACCTGGTAACCCGTTCCTGCATATGCAGGAATGCCAAAGTTGGTAAAAGCCACCACCTGTTTACGGTTGATGTCATATCCTAAAAAGTAGGGCATTACGCTGTTGAAGGCAGCCCGCTGGTACAATTCGTAATCGCCGGGAACCGCCACCCCAAACATACCGTATACATCACTGCCATAAAAGGTTTGTGAAGCGCCTACATATAATTTGCCATTGATAACACCCTGTAAAACACCGTTGGCAGAATTTTCGAGGTAACCGGGTTTTGCTTCCGCCGGCATATCGAAGAAGTTTTTACGCAGCGTACTGTATTGCAACAGGGTATTATTGTTCAACCGCACACCGCCATCGGGCACTCCACTGCCGGTGATCCAGTAACCCAGGGCCGGCGTTGGCGAAATGTACTTATGGATCATATCTATTACCTGTAGTGGTTTCCCCGGTAAATCAACGCCATGCAATGCCTTGTAAATACGGGGCAGTACGGTGCTATCGGGCTTTACGAAACTTAGCTGTGATGTATTGCCTTCCTGGCTAAGCACCAGGGAACCTACGGAAAATTGTGTTTGGCCCCTGATCCTGAAATAGCGGAAGTATTTCATTCCGTTTGAATTATCGGTAACCGTCAGCTTTACGTCATAATCGTCGGGCTCAAGCGAGAAAATGAAGTTAAACGGAAAGCCGGTTAAAGTAGTATCTGAAAACTTTTTAGGAAAGCTTACCCGCCAGTCGTAAGTGAATGTGGCGCTGGCATTGGCCGACTTTACAGTTGGTTTTATGATAAGCGTATCACCTAAAAAAACTTTATACAATGAATCCAAACCTGTTATTTCCGGTATCGCAATATCCTGATAATCGTAATTGCCTTTATCCTTATAACAGGCCAGCTGAAGCAGCCCGAAGGCTGTAAGCGTAACCAATATTAATCGCTTCATTCAATTTTCTTTTTAAGCAGTTAACCTAAATCACTTTAATACCGTTCTCATCCATGAAAAAATATTTACCGGTGGCCGCATCTTTCTTATACAGGAACTTCTTATCGGGCGTACCTGCGTCATAAAAATCATAGTCGCCATCGGGCCTTACACTGAACACATAACCTTTATCGGGATTATTGGCTATCCAGGTAGCAGGGCTGGTCAGCAGTGCTTTCAGCTTGTCAACGTAATACAGGTTCTTAGGCGCATCTATACCGGCGGTAGTGAGGTCGTCGGTAGTGGCCGACAACCGGAACAACTGGTGCTTTACAGTTGAATAATAACCACCCAGCCACATATCCCACCAGTTGGGCTTTTCGAGCTTGGCCGAAAACACTATACGGGTAGTAATAAGCGTGGTGAGATCGGCATTAAAATCATTGCCGGGCACTATTTCCAGTTTAAGCGTAACGGCTTGTTTTAGCAGGTTAGTATCGGTATTATACACCACTACCGGCAGCCGCTGAATACCGTAACCTGCCGCAAACACGTAATCTGCCTGCAACGGTTGATAATGTATACCAGGCAGCGCGCTGGAAGCCGTGTCGATCACTTTTACTGAATAGGTTCTATCCTTACCGTCTGTTCGGTTTCCGGCCACTCTCACAGGAATGAATACCGTATCTTTTGCTTTTCCGGGAAATTTAGCGAAGGTATATAACACACTGTCGGTAAAACCAGCCGAAGCGATATCGAAATATAAATTCTCCTGCCCATGAAAGCTGTCTATCTGTTGCTTTTTGCAGGCTGTTATCAGCGCAACAGCCGCCAGTAAAATAATTGCAATCTTCTTCATAACGGATGCTGTTGTTTAACGGTTACCAAATTCAATTTCATTGTCAGGAAGCGGCATTACAAAGATCTTGTCGGAAGCGGGAGTGCTGCCGCCCAACAGGGTTGGAATGTTCCTGTTCAACCTTTTGTACATATAGAAGATCTGCCCCTCGCCATAAAATTCCTTGCGGGCCTCCTTCACCAGTTCATCTATCAACGTGGCTTTATTGGATACAGTAAGATCAACAATATAACCACGGTTATGCCGCACCGTATTTAAATAGTCAACTGCCCCGGCCGGGTCGGTATCGTATGCAGCTTCGGCAGCTATGTAATACATTTCAGACAGCCTGATGGCAGGCAGCATCAGGTAATGCAGGTTACGTTCGAAATCGCGGTTGTATGTCTGCAGGTCATACCACCTGATAGTTCCGGAGCCGGCGCCGGGCATAAACCAGTTCTTATAACGCCAGTCATCACCGCCCGCATTCTCCTCTATGATAAAACCGGAAATACCGCTAGTGAAACGCCTGGCCAGCGTATCCTTCATATTCGGCACATACCAGCCAAACAGCAGCTCCTTGTACATGATGCGGTCTTTATACTTGGGGTCCGGTTCATAGAAATATTTAAACGTCGTCCAGGGAAATTTCTTCGATTCAATTACTTCCCGCGCATTGGCCAACGCTTCATTATTTTTTTCCTGGTACAAATACACTCTTGCCAGCTCACCGCAAATGGCATAATAATTCAGGCGGTGCC
>CBIHPC010000518.1:0-3586 GCA_966211305.1 uncultured Niastella sp. | reverse complement strand
CATGGCGGCATCGAGGTTCAGCGGTTGCAAATGCGCGTTGGGCCGGTCGGTAAACGGTTTTTCGTTTTTGAGAATGAGTTGTTGCAATGTTTGCGGAAAACCACCCGGTGTTTGCCCCAGGTCGCCGCGGAACAAACCGATCACCGAATCGGGAAAAGAAATGCTTTCTCCCTTCTCGAAGATATCCTGTTCGGTATATTCGTTGGCTGTCATAAACAGCGCCATATCACCCACTACTTTCGATGAGGGCGTTACTTTTACGATATCGCCAAACAGTTTATTCACCACTACGTAATTCTTTTTGATGTTCGTGAACTGGTCTTCCAGCCCCAGCGAACGGGCCTGCGGACGCAGGTTGGAGTATTGTCCGCCCGGAATTTCATGATCGAACACTTCTGCCGTGCCGGCTTTCAATTGCGATTCGAAAGGGTAATAGAATTCGCGCACATCTTCCCAATAGTTCGAGAGCTCATTCAGCTTGTGCAGGTTCACCGGTAATTCCCGCGGATGGCCTTTCATCATGGCTACAATGGAATTGAAATTGGGTTGCGAGGTAAGGCCCGACATAGAAGCAAGCGCAACGTCAATTACGTCAACCCCGGCCTCTATGGCTTTTAAATAGGTGGCTGACTGAATCGATGAGGTGTCGTGCGTATGCAGGTGAATGGGGATGTCGATGGCTTTTTTCAGTTCACTCACCAGTATACCTGCCTGCATGGGCTTTAACAGTCCGGCCATATCTTTTATGGCAAGCATATGAGCGCCGGCGTCTTCAAGGCGTTTGGCAAGGTCGAGATAATATTGCAGGTTGAATTTGTGATTGCGTTCGGGATCGAGGAAATCGCCGGTATAGCAAATACAGGCTTCGGCAAGACCGCCTGTTCTTTCCCTAACCGCGTTAATGCTTACCTGCATGCCTTCGAGCCAGTTCAGTGAATCAAAAATGCGGAAGATATCGATGCCTTTCCCGTTGTGCCAGCTTTCTTCGATAAATGTTTCAACGAGATTATCGGGGTAAGCGGTATAGCCCACGGCGTTAGAGCCGCGGATAAGCATCTGGAATAAGATATTGGGTATGCGTTCGCGCATCAGCTGCAGCCGCTGCCAGGGACATTCATGCAAAAAACGAAGCGCTACATCGAAGGTGGCGCCGCCCCACATTTCAAGGGAGAAGATCTCCGGGTGATTTTTGGCAACGGTCTCCGCCACCTTCAACATATCGGTAGTACGTACACGCGTGGCCAGGAGCGACTGGTGCGCATCGCGGAAAGTAGTATCGGTATATTGAATGCTGCGGGAAGTTTTCAGCCAGTCGATGAATTTATCGCGGCCCATTTCGGTGAGCCGGTCTTTTGAGCCTTTTGTAATATGTTGTTGTACATTATCGGGCACAACCGGTGTACGGAAGGTAATGTTTGGATTAACTGCCGGCACATCGGGATTACCGTTCACAATAATCTCGGCCAGGTATTGCAGCGCCTTGGTGCCGCGGTCCATCCGGGGTGCGAAATGAAACAGCTCGCTGTGGTTATCGATAAAATCAACGGTAGCCAGCCCGCTTTGGAAAGTATCGTGTTGTAAAACGTTTTCAAGGAATGGGATGTTGGTCTTTACCCCGCGAATACGGAATTCTTTCAGTGTGCGTACGAGCCGGTCGCAGGTTTCGGCAAGGTTGCGGCCGCTGGCGGTGATCTTTACCAATAATGAATCGAAAAAAGGTGAGATGCTGACACCGGGGTAGGAGCTGCCTTCGTCGAGCCTGATACCGGGACCGCCCGCATTACGATAGGCGATGAGGGTACCGAAATCGGGTTTGAAATTATTGGAAGGGTCTTCCGTTGTTACGCGGCATTGAATGGCCACGCCGGAGATCTGCAGCTGTTCCTGCGATTGTATATTTATAGGCGCATCGGTGAGCGCATGTCCCTGCGCAACCAGCAGCTGACATTTAACGATATCGATACCGGTTATTTCTTCAGTGACCGTATGCTCAACCTGGATGCGCGGATTCACTTCGATAAAGTAGATGTTTCCGGCCTTATCGACCAGGAATTCAACCGTGCCCGCATTGTTATAGCCCACCTGTTTACATATGCGAATGGCATAGTCGTGCAGTTGCTGCCTTGTTTCGTGTTTTAAAGAAATGGCGGGGGCTACTTCCACTACTTTTTGAAAACGGCGTTGAACGGAACAGTCGCGTTCGAACAGGTGAATGATATTGCCATGATGATCGCCGAGGATCTGCACTTCAATGTGTTTAGGCGATTCAATGAACTTCTCGAAGAACACGGTGTCGTTACCAAAGGCCGTTCTGGCTTCATTACGGGCTTCCAGAACCGTTTTTCCAAGTTCTTCTTCATTACGTACCACCCGCATACCGCGGCCGCCGCCGCCGGCTGCTGCTTTAATGATGATGGGGTAGCCGATACGGCGTGCTTCCTGTAAGGCAATTTCGGGTGATTGAATATCGGCCTGGCTGTCTTCGATCATAGGAACGCCGGCCTGCCGGGCCACTTTCTTGGCGGCGATCTTATCGCCCAGTTGTTCCATGATACGGGCCGTAGGGCCAACAAATGCGATCTTCTCTTCGGCGCATCGTTGGGCAAAGCGGGCGTTCTCTGACAGGAAACCATAACCGGGGTGAATAGCATCGGCATGCTCGCGTTTGGCAACGCGGATGATCTCTTCAATATCGAGATAAGGTTTGAGCGGATCATCATTTTTACCGATCTGGTATGCTTCATCGGCTTTATAGCGATGCAGCGAATAGCGGTCTTCAAACGTGTAAACGGCAATGGTCTTAATGTTCAACTCGGTAGCGGCACGAAGCACCCTGATGGCGATTTCGCCACGGTTGGCAACAAGGATTTTCTTAAACATGACAAGCAGTTGTAGTTTTTGTTTTGTATATCGATAAATGACCAATAGGCAATAGACAATTGGCAAAAAGAACAAGGTTGGGTTGCCAATAAGCAATTTGCAATGAGCAACAGGGTAAAATAGGTTCAATTGCTTATTGTCAATCGCTTATTGCATATTGATTCATGTGACATTAAAAAAATGGTACCAGGGCTGCAGGAGGTAGCTGGTTTTAAACAGGATTATTAAAACAGGAAGGGAGACACTTAAATGCGGTGTAAAAATAAGAAAAACGGAACAGCCGGATCGGCTTTCTTTCTTTTCAGGTGGTTAAGCGCTGAACGTTCCGGGTCTTACTGCAGTGCTGTTATTCATGAGGCATTGTTGATACCGGTGGCCAATGTGCGGGCATCGAACGAAGCATTGATGCAGGCGTTCAAAGCAGCGGGCGGTTGCGAATGATTTGACGAAGCAGGGCCATCGGGTAATTAATAAACGTTGAGGATGATATGATAAACGTTTTTCGTTGGGTATTTTTCGTTCGCGTGAAATGCAGGCTGGGGGCGGATTTCAGGATTGGGGGGAGATGTAGTGACAGTACCGTGAAGCGTTTGGTATGCTGTATTAAGGGTATTGCGTTCCGTGTTAAGCGTTCTGCGTTCCGCGTAGTATGGGCATTAAAAAAGTCCCGAAGTAATTCGGGACTTTGATATTTTTTGCTTTCCAA
>CBIHPC010000517.1:0-3589 GCA_966211305.1 uncultured Niastella sp. | reverse complement strand
GATTAATGCGTTAGGACAAAGTTCAATTTTTTTGTCCAAGTAATTGTTTGCCGTAGGGAGTTTCCAGGAAATTAACCGCATCGTCATGATCTGTGGAAAGCGTTACGGGCATCCATTTTTCAAACTCCGCCTTTCTTACATTATCTGTGTATTGCAATATAGCCGCAGCTTCGCTGCCTAATATCAGGTGTACGGGTGGTTCGGGATGGTCGGTTAAATTGATCATTACCTGTGCCGCTTTTGCCGGATCGCCTATGGGAACATGGGCGCCGCTTTTAAAATAATCGATCCGCGCATCTACTGTTGTTTCATATCCTTCCACAAATGGGGCGTATGACATGCTGGCGCCGGCCCAATCGGTGCGGAAGCCACCGGGTTCCACTGAAGTGACCTTAATGCCCAGCGGCGCTACTTCTTTTGCCACTACTTCTGTAAACCCGCTTACCCCGAACTTCGCGGCCTGGTAAATAGCAATGCCTGCACTGCCAACGCGGCCACCAATGGAGCTGATCTGCAAAATGCGGCCGCTTCTCTGCTTACGCATATAGGGCAATACACCCCGTGTCACTTCAATAACGGCATAGAGATTCGTTTCGAGCTGGCTGCGCACCTGTTCGTCGGTAAATGCTTCTGCCGCACCGATAATGCCAAAGCCGGCATTATTAACGAGAACATCTATACGACCAAAATGCCCGACCGTTTGTTCAACCGCTTTTACGATCTCTTCTTTTTTAGTTACGTCTAACTGAAGTGGAAGAATTTGACCAGGGTATTTTGTAACAAGCTCATTCAACTGTTGAGGCTGGCGGGCAGTAGCTGCCACTTTATCGCCTTTTGCCAGTACGGCTTCTGTAAGTGATCTTCCCAATCCGCGGGAACTGCCTGTGATTAACCAAACTTTTGTCATGGTATTATTTGTTTTTTGATACCACAAAGTTGGGCCATTCACGCGCTGGCCGGTTTGTTTAACAGCTCAAAGGTAGTTTGTTTAAAAGCTCACCCATGTCAGGCTTCTATCCCATTGAATGCCTTCAATGTAACGTCAGGCGATTGCAGGAATGACTGGTATACTTCATTTGTTCTTCCCGGTCTTATTGCATAGCTGTTCTTCTGCAGCGCATTGTAAATATCCCGGGCCACTTCATCGGGCGATAATTTATCTGCATCGAACCCTTTGGCCATATCGGTATCAACAAATGGAGGAAATACTTCAAAAACCTTTACCGGCGCATTTGTTTTTTCCAGTACCAACCGTAATGATTGAGAATAGGAATGCAATGCCGCTTTTGTAGCGCTGTAAGTCGCTAATACCACTGCAGGCAAATACGAAACGACTGATTGAATATTGATGATCGCAGCTTCTTTACTGGCTTTCAGCGATGGTAATAACTTTTCAGTGAGTCTTACTACCGACAGGTAGTTCAGGTCCATTTCGAATTTCGCTTTTTCGTATACGCCGTTTTCACTGTCGAGCGGATAAGCAGTTGCCACACCGGCATTGTTCACCAAAATATCAAGGCCACCGAATTGTTGCTTCACCTGATTGACCAGATTTTCCACATCGGCTTCGCTGGTAACATCGGCAACAGCATAAGATGTGTTGGGCAATTGGGCTGCGGCTTCTTTTAGTTTGTCTTCCCTTCTGCCGACAAGAATGATCTGGTTTCCATTTCCGGATAATTTTTTGGCTATCGAAAAGCCAATGCCGGTACCGCCTCCTGTAACCAGGATGGTTTTGTTTTCAATGTTCATATTTGTATGTTTTATGTGAGTGTGCTTTCTTGTTTTATACCAAACGGTATATTTTTAGTCAAAAAAAGGGGCTATTTGCAATAGCCTTTGATTTCCTGCTTCAGCTGGTCGACAATTACCTGTAACTGTTTCGTGTTTCCCTGTAAACGGGCCATCCACATACCACCTTCGATCATGGCGAAAGCTTTTATAGAAAAAGACTCAGCGTCGAATATTTTTTGAAACTCGCCGGCTTCTATGCCGGCACGAATAACCTTTGCTAACAGGTTTTGGGTGGCCAGAATTGCCTTGTTTACTTTATGTTTTACAATGGGATTGGTATCATCTGCTTCTGTACCAAAATTCATGAGCGGGCAGCCATAACTATGTTCCTCTTTCAAGGTGCTGAGATAATAATCGAACAATGCATATAATTTCTCTTCATTGGTGGTAGCGCGTGACATATGTACAGCCATATCGGCACTCACCCTTTTAACCAGGTAATCAAAGGCTTCGTGGCATATTTCATCCTTGTTCTCGAAATTGCCATAGATACTTCCCTTCGTAAGCTGCGTAGCATCTACTATATCATTGATAGAGGTGGCGGCCATTCCCTTTTTATTGATGATGGGAGCCGCTTTCTCTACAATAAAATGTCTTGTACGCTCTGCTTTTGTCATAACACCACAAAAATATACCGAATGGTACATTTTTCAAAATATTTCTTTCCCAACCTTTTGTTAAGGGTGTAAGAAGCTGGTAATTATTCATCGAGGTAATAGCTCAATTTCTTAAGGCGGGAAATGACGGCGCCCTTGGTGCGGCCGAGGTGAGCGGCTATTTTACCGATGGAGGTGCCATTATCATAGTGCATCTTCAGTTCTTCATCCAGCTCACCGGTCCAGGGTTTATAGGCATCTTTGTTAACCTCTCTTTTATTCCAAACGGTATAGCTCTTTTCTTTGGCACCGGTTGCAACAGTTTTCTTTTTGGCGGGAGTAGCTTTTGTTTTAGCCGCTTTCTCTGCAAAGTAACTATTGTAATCAAAGCTGGCTTCCCGCGTTTTTACTTTTACAATATATGGAGAAGCAGGAAAATCTTTTGGCAGCAGGTTTTCAGGAATATGCAGTTTGTTTTTGGTACGGGTAACCGCAACATATAACAAATTGATCTCTTCATTGAGGCGGGCGTTGTCGGCGATGGCGGTTTTGTCGGTCTTTTGCTTTTCTTTCAGATCCTTCAGTTTGCTTTCTGAGAGAAAATCATTTACCAGATGCACGACATCATATTCCATTCCCTTGGCGCGGTGCACAGTAGAGAAGATCATTTCGGCCCTGCCTCTTTCTTCATCGGTTGTTTGCAGTTCCTTGAGCGATTTAAGGATACCGTGAATTTCATTGCCGTATTCACGCACGATCTCGATCATGGTAGCCAGCTGATGGTCTTCCGTTTTTTCAACGTATTCTTCCAGTTCCTCCATGTCTTTCATGGTGCCAACCAACTGATCGCGAATGCGGTCGCGGTTATTATTATATAAACTCAGCACATCGTACAAAGAAGTGCCGTCATCGGCATAGGTGTAAGAGCTGATGTTGCCTTCAAAATAAATATGTTTAACCTTATTGTCGGTGATATAGTTAATGGCATTCAACAGCAAGCCGAGGTTGGTGCGGGCAATGGTTGCTTTTGACACTTCTTTTTTGCCATCGCCTTTTCCTGAAATGGCTACCGGGTTGCATTCGAACAAATGGTTCTTCCAGGAAAGGATGTTGGTGGCGAGGTTAGCGATGTCCTGCGTAAAGCGAAAACTGGTGGAAAGATGGAGTGTATTGAAATCGGCTTTATCCAGTGAGTTCAC
>CBIHPC010000516.1:0-3605 GCA_966211305.1 uncultured Niastella sp. | reverse complement strand
CGAAAATCTTTCTTCTTCTAACAAAAGAAAACATTTCAGGTGAATTGTTTACTGTTTCCGTGAGGAACGATATAGTTTTCACTGATTCCGTATACTCTTTAAAAAACCTGGTTTTGTCTTCATTAACTTAATGCCGTTTTTCGTGATAAATGAATACTTCCATCCCGTTCTCACAAAAAAGATCTTTCCCGCAGCTTAAAACTCTTTTTCGTGAGAGGCATCCTTGTTTTGGCAAACCCGGTTATTGAATCCTAATCAAAGAATTTTATCTGCGAACCCGCCGCCTGCCCTTCCGGTTCAATAAATTTCGGCTGTAATAACTGCAATCCGCATGCGGCATTAAGCTTGTCGGTGAGGTAGATGATCAGTTCGGGCGAATACAATTCATCTTCCATATGTACGAAAAAATACAGCTCCTGCAACCCCTGTTCAATCCAGTTTATAATGCGTTCGATCCATGCATCTAACCTGACGTAGTCAGACGGATGCAGGCTATTGGCCACAAAACGTACAAATGCTTTTGGAATAGTAAGGTGCATATGAGCGCACTCCCTCCGTCCGGCAGTATCGGTGATAACCGCGCCGGTTTGCTGCAAATACAAGGTATTGAAAAACTCCCTGCGTACCTGCTCCAGCGCAAACCAGTCGGGGTGGCGTACCTCCAAAAAGAAAGTAACCTCCTTTGGCAGCGACTTTATAAATGTAAACAACTCCTCTTTGCGGGCCGGTGTGAACGAATCGCTCAACTGAATAAACACGGGTCCCAGGTGCTTACCGAAAGCGCTCACACCCTGCACGAACTCAGCGATCATTGCATTCTTGCCCAATAAACCGCCCTGGTGCGTTACGCCCTGGTATAGTTTGGGACAAAAAATAAAATCGCGCCCGCCGGCTTTACCGGCCCATTTGGCAATGGCGGTTTCATCGTAAATTTTATAATGGGTCGCATTCAGCTCAATACAGTTGTAATGCTGTACATAGTTGGCCAGAAAGTCTTTTTCCCGGGCTTTTGGCGGATAAATTTTACCTACCCATCCGGGCACGCCCCATTGCGGGCAGCCGATACGTACGTTAACCTGGCTTCGCTTTTCCCCGCCGAGGATCTTTTTATTGCCCGGCGGATCGGCCGGCAGGTTGAAATTCACCGTATTCAATTCACTTTCAGGCAGTTTGCCAAATTTCATATTAGCTTAAATTGACAGATTAACAGCGCGTTGTCCCGTTTTTGCGGGATTGACAAGTTAACAAGTTGCGGGCATTTTTTGCCTTGTCAACTCGTTAACCCGTTAACTTTTCAACTTTTTACCCCATCTTTAAAATATTACTATCCGCTGGCCGTCTTACCCAGGTAATAATACATGAAGGAGACGCTCACGATAGCACCAGGCATGGCGGCAGACAGGAAACGCAATATTACACAGGTCATTACCGGCTATAGCAAACGCCTTATGGGTTTTATCCGCAAACGGGTAAATAATGAGGCCGATGCCGAAGATATATTGCAGGATGTGTTTTACCAGTTCATTGGTAACACGCAGCCTATTGAGCAAATGACCGCCTGGCTGTTTACCGTGGCCCGTAATAAAATTATCGACCGGCAACGAAAAAAGAAACCCGAAGCGCTGGAAGACCTGTTTGGTGAAGAGGAAGGTGAAGAGGGCGGACTAAACTGGACCGAGTTCTTATTCGATGCAAGCGATAATCCTGAAAAAGATTACCTGCGTACGCTTTTCTGGGAGGAACTGAATAACGCGCTGAATGAATTACCTGAAGAGCAGAGACAGGTATTTATCTTAAATGAACTGGAAGGAGTACCATTTAAAGATATTGCCGAACGAACCGGCGAAACGGTAAATACGCTGCTTAGCCGTAAACGGTATGCCGTATTGCACCTGCGCAGCCGGCTTAGTGTGTTGAAAGATGAATTATTAAATTATTAAACAACGTGTAACATGAAACGAAGATTCTGGTTTGGCAAAGCTGTTATGATCCTGGTATTCTGCACAGCTTTTGTCATGTTGTTCAGCTATATAGTAATGCGCCTCTGGAATGGCATTCTACCCGATGTAATTGGAGTAAAGGTCATTTCTTTCTGGCAGGCCATGGGTATACTGGTATTGTCGAAGATCCTATTCAGCGGCTTTGGCGGTTTCGCCAATAAAAAAGAACAATTCAGGAACCGGTTCAGGCAAAAAATGCTCGACAAGTGGGAGCATATGACGCCTGAAGAAAAGCAAAAGTTCAAAGATGAATGGAAGAACCGGTGCAGAGGATGGGGCGGCCGGTTCAATGATAAAGATTTCCCGATAAACGAACCCAATGAACCTCGTGAAAACAAGTAAAACCGCATCATTAATACAGCCCACACATATGGAAGTGCTTGTATTTAAAACCAATCTTCGCTTTAAAAATCAAATAGATGCAGTAACTCCGCATATCAACAACCTGCAGGGGATCAGCCGTTGGAATGTTGATCTCGACGATATAGATAAAGTGCTGCGTATTGAGTCGGACAACCTGAGCCCGCGTACCGTTGAAACCACCTTACAGCAAGCCGGGTATCACTGTGAAGAACTTCAATAACAGGCAAAACGCCGAAGGCTTAACGCTTAACGCCAATCTCGGAATTACGTGAGTTCCGAAAACTTTCAAAAAGCTGAATATTTGGAATTTAGCGTTCAGCGTTGCGTGTACTGTATTTAGCATAAAAAAGTTAGTACCTTCATAAGAATGCGCTGAACGCCGAAGGCTTAAGGCTGAATGCCAGCCTCCGATATACGTTCTACCCCGATTAACTTCAGAAACTTCGAATTCGGAGTTCAGTTTAGCCTTCAGCGTTACGCCTTCCGCCTTAAGCATTACAGATCAAAAACGAAGCTTGTTATGAAGTTACTACCACTGCTATGCATACTGATCTCCCTTTCAGGTTTCTCCCAACAACGTCCCAATGTCATCTACATCATGAGCGATGACCATGATGCGCATGCCATCAGTGCGTATGATAAAAAATTAATTCAAACACCGGGATTCGATCGTATCGCCAATGAAGGCATCCGGTTCACCCGTTGTTTTGTTGGGAACTCTATTTGCAGTCCGGCCCGCGCTACCCTGCTCACCGGTTTGCATTCGCACAAGAACGGGGTGAAAGATAACTATACCCCATTCGATAGCAGCCGCACCACCCTGCCTAAGCTATTGAAACAGGCCGGTTATGCAACCGCCCTTATCGGCAAATGGCATTTGCATTCGTATCCTTCCGGTTTCGATTACTGGAAAATATTACCCGGCCAGGGCTTGTATTATGCCCCCCGTTTCATAGATATGAATGGCGATACGAGCGCAATTGAAGGCTATGCTACCGACGTCACGACCAACGAGGCCATCGACTGGTTAAAACACCGCGATACCGGCAAACCCTTTGTACTGCTACTGCATCATAAAGCGCCGCACCGTAATTTCTTACCGCCGCTGAAGTACCTCGAGCAGTACCATACCAAAGTATTTCCCGAGCCGGCCACATTATACGCTGATACCGCCGGCCATGGCAGCGCCTGGCGTATACAAACCATGAGCATTTTGCGCGACATGAAATTAAGCAGCGACCT